>NZ_JBQFPW010000012.1:0-161342 GCF_056536585.1 Ruegeria sp. CK2 | reverse complement strand
CAACGCCAACTGTCGCGGGATGGAGCAGCCCGGTAGCTCGTCAGGCTCATAACCTGAAGGTCGTAGGTTCAAATCCTACTCCCGCAACCAATCTTTAAAACCGGATATCAAACACTTAGCCTCGCAACTCGCGAGACTTTTTGCGTTCCGCCAACACAACTGGAAGCACTGTGGAAGCAAACGGTGCGGAAAAGCTCTGTGGCAGAGCCACAACAGAGATTACCCGCCTGTTGAGAAGAAATATCTTACAACGCGCCGGCGGCCAGCTTGGACAGGATACTGTTCCAGGTATCGTAGTTTTGGTGTGTTCCGTAACACTCCGCCGGACTAAGCAATAAGCTGGTGGTCATAAGCGTACCAAACGGACGGATCCAAAACCTGTTCCGGGCTGAGGGCCTGTCCGATAATTGAAACCATCGTGCTATCGATCCTATGGCCCTGCGGGCCGCGATTGCGCCCTGGTTGATAATCGCGGCCATTGCGGTCCATCCACATCTCCCAGATACGGTCCACGTTGCAGTGGTTGAGGAAAAACGCCGGATCATTGGGTGACGTGCCAGGTCCCATATCACCGCCAATCCAGACATGAACACGGTTGTGCAGCTGTGGCCCCTGAAACCATCCCTCAAGCACGTTGCGATGACTGATGACGCTTTGGTTCCAGGGGGACCGATCATAGGTCGGTTGGGCAAGCGCGGTCTCGACATGCGCCTCGGTTGGCAGGGTTCTGACCCGCTGATCAAGCCCCCCCGCACGCTGAATGGGCCGCGGGGTGGTCGAGACAAGCCGCCCGGTTCTAGCATCCTGAACAAGCCGCACGCGCATAGCGGCGATAGGTCCGGACCGGACGGCGCCTCTGGCCTCGCCAATATAGTCAGGCGACCACAGGTCTGTGCGCCATTGATCTGCAACAGGCAGCTCTCCGTCCGCGGCCCAATCCCAGTAAGGCAGACCAAAATCGGGGTCGCCAAGAACCTGCTGCAGGTTTTGTTCAAGGCGAATGAGATACATCCGATGCCAAGGCAGAAAGATCGGCCCGCTATGGGCGGCGTTGCCGACCGACAATTGGATCGACATGGCCAGAACATGCCAGAAAACAAAGAGATCGTAGATCGAAAGCTCTTGGTCTGTGCCAACAATATCAAGCGGTAGATTATTGTTCCTTAGGAAAGCGGCAATGTCCCGGGCAAAGATCCCCGAGTTGGGTTGGTCCAGCGCAAGCATGCCCTGGAGGAATTGATCGCGCACGGTTTCGCTGACAAGGATGTTTTCTCTGGTGCCGGCCATTAGCTGTGCCCCCCATGATCTGCGTGACCATCATGGTCGTCATGCCCCATTCCAAGTTCGTTGCGTTCCATTGGCGCCAGGCGCGAGGCATCGATAATGGACCGTGCAAGATCGATTGCAGACGGGAAAGAATAGTTTGGCAGGCCATGGCAATGCACGGTCCCGTCATCCAGAACCATGGTGTGTAAGGTCAGGGGCTCACCGTCGATTTCGATGCGATATGTTGTTCGGATTTTGATTTTCTGGCCGCGGTGAAGCGCGGTTCTTGTCGACGTAAAGGACTTCTGATGCCCATGATGGCCAGTATCCTGTGTGTACCCGGTGGGAAGGTGAAGAGTGCCCAGGTCTACCTCTGGCCGGTCTTCATGTTGCATATGCTTATCGGTCATCACGACACCTCCTTTACTGCTACTGCGCTGACCTGCTTGGACGCGGGTTCAACGGCTCAGATACCCGCGGCTTCCAAACGAAATTGAGACGCCGGAAACTAGCTTGGACTTCGTTTCCGACGGTTAGGGGTCGGCCCTCAGATCACCTATCAATCGGAAAACGATCTGGGTCTTTGAGATACTCAATGATTGCCATCTTTTCGTCATGGGTGAAGGGCGTGTCCCAGAACATATGACCGCCATTGCCATTTCCGGTCACCGACGTGTCAAAGCGGAAGGCGTTGTCCTGTTCTGTACTGACAAACCCAAGACGTTCGGTATCCAGTGTGCGGTCGCCCACAAAGAACACCGGTTCACGCTCACCCGGGGGTGAGATCACCTGATAGACCGTCCTAACCGAGCCGTTGTGCAGATACGGCCCGGTGGCCCAGACACCGACCAGTGGGCTGGCTTTCAACGCAGCCCCTTGGAAGGGTGGCGCATACCCACAAGGCTCAGCCGTTCCAATCTGCGCATTTCGCAATGCACAATCGGGGTGAGCATTCGGCCGCAGACGCATTTTCGCAGCTGCCTGACTGCCAAGTGCTTTTTGGACAACTTCCCTCACGACGACTTGCAGAAGGCGTACGGAGGGCACGACGGGTTTCAACCCACCCGGTTCTGTTGGGTTTTGCAGCGAACCGCTTTTGGCCCAACGCTGAGTGAAAGCCCGCGTGTACTCACTATCGGTACCCGCAGCTTGAACCGGAATTGCGCCAACCTCTATAAACTGATCTCCGCGTAGGTTCTCGCTCGGGTCGCTCATACGATATGGTGGCGCGTTGTGGCATTCCTCGCAATTCGCCGCAAAGAGATCGCGACCCCGTTCAGCCAAACCAGTGTCGATCGGGCCTAGCAAATCTTCTGGCCACTTCGGAGCGGTCAGATCTTTGATCCATGTTTCATACAGTTCTAATGCAGCCTTATCTGCAGACGATTCAAACTGCTTTTCCGGTGTGAAATCGACGCTTCCAAACACACCCAAAGCTTGACCCAGATTGCGCGAGAACGGGTCCGCGACTGCAAGGTTCCACTGTACGAATTCCAACTGGTCAGCCATCCACAAGGGCGGATAGCTGGTGGGCGCGCGTGGTGTTGCCAGGTTTTCCATCACACCAAGGTCTTTGACTGCCACCGCGTTGACGATCTGGGTGAGCGCATCCACCCGGCCGGGACCTGAAGGGTGCAGCGGACTGCGCTGCGCCATCTGCCCCGAGAAGTCCGAGGCAAAACCTAGAAACTGTGGAACGAATTCTTCCGGATCACCTAGTGCAGCGGGATCTGTCAGGGCAAGGTTTTGCATGAATATCTTCAACCGCTCGGACGGTTTGGGATCTGTTGGATCAGTGACATCCAACTGCCCGGTCTCTCGCACGGCTTTCGCCAGTTCCGCCGCGAAATGGTCGAAATCAAAACTGGCGGGCGCACCATCAATCCGAAAAGCTTCACCCTCGATGATCACATCTGCGGAATGACATGACGCACAATTCAGGCTGACATGCGGGCCGCTCTCGGATTCGGTCGCGGCAAACCCGACAGGCAGCCCATGGGGGTTGCGCGCATCAACAGGCGACGGCAACAGACCATAGCGAGCCAGATTTGCAGGCGTCGCAAACCGCTCTGTCCCATCGCTGGTCTCTAGTGCCAGAAACCAGCTGAGAGGCATGATTTTGCCCCCCTGACTGGTGTGGTAGTACTGCCTGCGGATGCCATCTGACCAGCCCTGATCTAAAAACTGTGTATGATCTTCTGCCAGACAGGGTTGATCCAGGTTGGTCCAGTCTCCTTCGTTCAGGCATGCCACAACCTCGGCGGTTTCGCGTGCGGTTCGGCGTACCACAGTGGCATGAGCCCGACCGTCCGTCGCCGGAAATCCGGGGAACCACCCAAAGGCACGAATGTTCCAACGATCAAATCGGTCGCCCATCCCGTCCGGACTGCGCGGCAGGTCATCCTGCGCCATCTGTTCTTCGGCGGCAATACGTGTGGCAACGGCGGTAGGGTCAGCTGCAGCGTCCAACTCACGACGGGTTTCCGTGTGGCAGCTAACACAATCTGTATTGAAGAAATGCGACACAGCAGGATCGGCGATGACAGCCGAAATCTCAGCGGCGTTTTGCGGCGTGTTGTCGCCGGACCCAAACAGCGTGCTGGTGGATACTCCGTCGTCGGCGTCTGGCTGGGGAAGCCCAAAAACCGGCAGCACGAAATTTGCCAGGCAATCCACCGGCAGGTGATTCCGCGTCAGTCCGGGCGGAACGACCCCGCCGTTTTCCGGGTCATCCAGAAAGCTGAGCATCTGTTGGAAGTTTTTAGATGCGGTCACATCATCCGGTTGGGCAACGGCCGGGCTTGGCACCGGCGTGAAACCATTTCCTGCGCGTTGTAGCGCCAGAAAAACCCAAGGCTCGGGCGCGCCGGGTGGCAATCCAGCTACTGAGACCGCCGATAGTCGATTAGCGCCCAGATGCGTTTCCACAAAACTGCTGAGACGCGCCGTCAGCACCTCTGCCGCTGCCGGAGTGTCGAATGCGGGATGCACGCCCAAGGGCGTCTCGGCAGTGACCACACCCATCCCGGCCAATTCATCACGGATGGCGGCAAGGTCATCTATGGCGGCCTGAAAATCATCGATATCCGTCTGATCCGGTAAAATCCGGAAAGGGCAAACCGGAGGAGCGTTGGACGCATCCGCCCCAAACGTGTAGACCAGATGCACCGCTTCATCCCTGATGGGCGCGCCGCCCGAGTTGAAATCGACCGGTTGCACCACCAACCGGATCTGCAGATTGCGCCCAAACGGGCGGAACGCCGCGTGCAAACCTGGTGCGCCCGGGTCGATCCGTATCGAGGCCACATGCAGCTGATCCCGGCGATCTGTAAAAATACTGGAATCGATGGTTTCAACCGCAGTGGGCATCGCGTTGACATTCGAAATGACGGCACCCGCGATTGCTGCGAGATTGGTTGGAAAAGCAGCCTCGGGCAGAATAACTCGGGGATCATCTGCTCTTATCGGCGCTTCGAGAAGAATAGACACATCGTTTTGGGAGAAATCGCCGGCGGCGGCGATTCCTGAAAAAAACACAAAAATAGTAAGGAAAATGCGGCCCATTTTCGTCCCCCTAAAAAATCAATATCGTAAAAAAATATCCTTTGACTGTAGCACAAATAGACGTCAATCGGTCAGAAAATCTGCTTGGCGGCCCAGGACGACTAACCAAACCGGCATTGCCAGTTGACGGGCTCACAGCGCCAGCTGCTCCCGGCTGTGTTCAGAACATTATTTGACAAAGGCTTTGCTGCTGCGAAAATGGCAGCATACACAGGAGAATGACTAACACAGGTCGAAGGATGAAGCGTCGACGCTTTGTGACCCGCATGATCCCAACCACACTCTGGGCCAGTGCTGTTTTGCACCGCCCGTCTTTTAGTGGTGAGGCAACCAACATCGAACAAGCCAACTATCAGTATCTGAAGATAAGCGAAGCCGAGACCCTTGCCGCTTGGTGTAAGACCATTGTTTCAGGAGCAGACGTGGCTGGAGTGGCGCGGTTTGTTGATCAGAACCTTGCAGGGCATCAAGCAGAGTCTCTTCTGCTGTTAAGATATCTTGATGCGAGCGACATGGCAGGGTTCTATCGTAAGGGCATTGCCGGAATTGATGCAGAGAGTCATCACCGCTTTGACCTGCCATTTGTGAAACTGTCTCTTGACCAGCAGAAAGATATGATTGCCGCAGGCGTGGCCTCGGAAATGGAGATCTGGACAGATCCCGATCCGAATTTCTTCTACTTCATCTCACGAAGTGACGCGGTTGACGTTGTTTATGGAACAAAAGCTGGATTTGCAGAGATCGGAATACCTTATCTGGCTCACATCCCGCCTCCGCAGCCCTGGTAATATGACGCTTGCGAAAGGCACGATCCAAATGACAGGGGGCCGATGAAGAAAATCTCACATGAATTGGTTGATGTTGTCATTGCAGGGTCTGGTATCGCTGGCAGCACAATGGCGGCCGAACTGGGTGAGGCAGGGTTCAATGTACTGGTTCTGGAGGCCGGGCCCGAGCGTAAGCTTTCGGATATGATCAGTTCGCAAATCTGGTCGCGGCGCCTTCGGTGGGCGGGGTCGGAAGTCCGCGAAACGGGCGATTTGGTCGGCGCAGCAAATTTCGCAATGGGATGGGGGACGGGCGGCGCTGGTTTGCATTGGTACGCGAACTGGTACCGTTTGCACCCGGATGATTTTTGGGTCCATTCATTGTATGGGCGCAGTCTGGACTGGCCCATCAGCTACGAGGATCTGCGACCTTGGTATGACCATGCGCAGACCTACTTCGGCGTGTCAGGGGACGCCGATCCCCATGCTCCGGCAGGTGCTCCTTATCCGATGCCCGCTATTCCCATCTCAAGGCAATCGTCAGCCATCAAGAAAGGATTTGAGACGGAAGGATTGAAGCTGACGTCCAACACACTTGCGATCAACAGCACTCCCTTCGATGGGCGGGCTGGTTGCCTTCTCGACGGCTGGTGCGATTCGGGATGCCCGATTGGAGCATTGGCAAACCCGCTTGTGCTGCAGTGGCCGCGCGCCAAGAAAGCGGGTGTTGAGTTGCGCCATAACGCCTATGTAGTACGCATTGAAACCGACCCGTCCGGATCTTTGGCGACCGGAGTTACCTATCTTGACGAGCTCGGTCAGGAAAATTTTCAACCCTCCAAAGTCGTGATTTCTGCCTGCCATACAATTTGGAATGCCCGGCTCTTGCTGCTGTCATCCAATGACAAGCACCCAGATGGGCTGGGCAATGGCAGCGGAACGTTGGGACAGTATTTTACCTCCCATGCTCTGACAACGATCCACGGGTTGTTCCCTCAGGAAACCGAGCCGCATTTGGGCGTTTCGGGGGCCAACACACTATGTCTGGAGGGGTATGAAAACAAGCAGCCAGAAGACGGAGCATTTGGCAGTCGGGCGTGGCTCGTCGGTCAAGCTGCAAAACCAAACGATCTGCTTGGAACGGCACTGGCAAAACCCGAATTGTTTGGCGACGCTTTGGATGCCTACATGCAGAAAGCCAGTGCGCATTACGGCAATATGACAGTTCTGTGTGAAGAAGACAGCATCCCGGAAAACCATATTGCTCTCGACCCATCGAGTCGTGACCGTTTCGGGTTGCCGCAAGCGCTTGTCACCAACTCGCTTCCTCAGGCAAATGCTGCCAGAGTGACATTGGCAAAAGCTGAAGGACTGCGGATTTTCAAGGCCGCCGGAACAAGTGAGGCCTGGGCAGGCGCCCGGAGCCCGATGCATATGTTGGGTGGAACGATCATGGGAGACGACCCATCCGCTTCGGTCACCAATTCCTTTGGGCAGGTTCACGAAGTCGACAATCTGTTTGTGGCAGGTGCTAGCCTATTCCCTACGCCCGGTGCGATTAATCCGACAGCGACATTGGCGGCGCTGGTCTTTCGGACGGTGGACTACATTCGCACCAACAAATCATCGCTATTGCGCTGACCAGGTCAATGGCGCCGAGACTGGCCGCATGGGAGGTAATAGTTCTGGTCTTTCTCCACATGGATTGGCTATCTCGACAAAGCTACCTATTTTGGTCATTAGACAGACCAAGTCAGCAGCCGAGCCGCTACTCTGGCGGTTTTTTCAGCGAGTTTCATCCATGAGTAAGAAAGTCCCGTCGCCCTGTATCGACGTTTGCAAATTCCGTCGCGAGGGCCATTGCATCGGATGCTCTATGTCGAAAAGCCAAAAAAAGCTGTTCAAGTCGATCAAGCGTTCTGATCAGCAGGAAGCTTTTGTTCAGATGTTGATCTGTCAGCAGGAAAAAATGGGCCGGTACACCCATTGGGGACCGGCCTATCTGAAAAAACTGAAGAAGAAGAAAGCCAAGGTCAAATTTACCCTGGCCGCCTAATTTAGCGCAGGTGAGAGCGCAGGAACCATGCGAACTTCTCGTGGGTCTGACCGCGGCTGATGCACAAATCCTCGGTTAATGTGTCGCCGTGCCCGGCCGCAAGCTCGCCACAGCCAGCCAGTGTCGATGCCAGCGTTTCCTGCGCGTCCAGCATGGCCTTGATCATCTCTTTGTCTGATGCAGTGCCGTCGTGCTCGGTGACTTTCGACCGTTTCAGCATTCCGGCCAACGTACCTTCGGCGTGCGCATCCAGTGCTTTGATACGTTCGGCCAAATCATCTTGCGCGGTGAAATGGTCTTCATAGATATTCTGGAACAGCTCATGCAGGGGCCCAAAGGCCATGCCTGTTACGTTCCAGTGAAAATTCTGCGCCAACATGGTGGTCACTGCGGTCTCTGCCACTGATTGGTTCAATGCGTCGGCGATTGCGGCACGGGAATCTGTGGTCAGGTCAATAGCTGTCTGAGTCATAAAAATCACCTTGGTTCTGCTGGTTGTCATGCTGCTTCGGCAAAAAAACAGCGTCCTGACCCATATTTAGAGGATCACAGAGATATTCCAAGAACTTTTTAGAATAATTCTAAAACTTATGAAACTGCTCGGAAATCGAACGTATCAGGAAGGCTAGATTTCTCTGCGTCCAGCGTGGAACCCGGGACTGGATCAAGAATCGGAAACTGTCCTTGTCCTCTTGTTCGATCGCCTCGAACAAGCGCCCTAGCCAGGCCTCATCAAAGGACAGATCAGCAGTGCCCGGGCGATAAAATACCGGCCGTTTGCAAACCGCCTGACGGAACCCACGCATCAGTGTTTCTGCATGACGCATCTGTGCATCCGCGGGATCTGCCAGCAGCAAGGCGCAGGCATGATCCAGATCGACCCGCGACGCAGATCGGCATTCCAGCGCAACCAGCCGAAGGTGATTTATGATCCGCAAAGATCGGCCCGTCATCCGAGGTGATGAGGGGGCACACGGTGCATCCGCTTGTCTGAAACTGATTGCCTGAATCATGGTCTGGGATTGCTCGAGACTTCAATGGCACCATAGCAGCCATTTTCAATACCTGACAATAGTGCTTGGGTTTAACGGATACAAGCCGCGCTCTCAGATTCTTGCGTCAAGACCCCGAACCAGGTTTCAGAACCGCTTCGATTTTGGCAAGGGTTGCGGTGTTGACCGAAACGCCGTCTTTGCGGGCAGACAACCGGTTCGCCCGGCGTCCGTCACCTGGCAAATGCGCACCGTCCTGGAACCGAATCGCGTCAACTAGATCCGAGATCGCTGTTGAGAACAGGCCGTTTGACGTTGTGGCGGGATCAATTGCGATGAAGAATTGTCCTGTTTTGGGGGGCCCTCCGGCCGTTCCCGAAAACGGCGAGGCGTGCATTCCAAGTGTTGCTCCGGTTAATGCCGCTGCCATCACCTCGGTCAACAGGGCGACGCCAACACCTTTGTAACCACCCGAAGGCGCCATGCTGCCTTTCAAGCCAACGCTGGGGTCGGTTGTGGGGTTGCCGTCCGAGTCAAGTGCCCAACCGATTGGGATCGCCTTGCCTTCGCGGGCATGTTTCATCACCTCACTTTTGGCAATGGTGCTGGCGCTTTGGTCGATCAGCAGGGCGGGCTGTCCATCGGTGCCCGGGGCTGCGATGGAAAACGGATTGGTACCAACGACTGGGCGCGATCCGCCGGACGGGGCGATTGATGCTGGCGCGTTGGTAAATCCAAGCCCAACCAAACCGGCCTGAGCCAGACGATAGGTGTGGTAGCCCAACACCCCGCAATTGTAGCTGTTGTTGATCGTCAAAGCCGCGATACCTTGTGTCCGCGCTGCCGGGATCAGAGTTTCGAACCCTAGATCGATCGCCGCATGGGCAAATCCGGTGGCCGCATCGACTCTGACAACGCCGGGGCGTGGTGTTTCAAGCGATGGATTGGCCCGGCCGTCAACTTTGCCACATTGAACGTGCTCGCAATAGATCGGGATGTAGGCCAAGCCGTGGCTGGCGATGCCGTCAGCCTCGGTTGCGGCCGTTGCAACAGCCAGCGGGCGCGCATTCTCTTCACTGGTTCCTGCAGCGACAAGGGCATTGAAGGACAGCTCTTCGATGTCAGCCAGTGAGAGCGTTTTGTATTCAGTCATGAGAGTATCCTTCAGTCATTATCCGACAGACCGGCCCCTGCGCCCAAAAGCCGGGATTGCTCGGTTGCGGGGGCGTAGGTCCGGAAGGCAAAGTTGGTGAGAACATCCCAACTGGCCGGATCAGGGGTAGCGCGCGTCTGTCTTGGCCTTGTCGTTTCCAACGTGCCACCAGTGCTTACAGTCACGCTGTCGGCCCGGTGCGCGTTAGCATCAGGACAGGAAAGCCGCGTGCCATCTGTCACAGCATTGATGCCGTCGAGTGTGATCGTGGCGACCGCTTTCTGACGCTTCACTGCATTGGCAACAAAAGGAAGCAGCAAAAGCGGCAGAGCAACACGCTGTAGATGCAGCGGGTCAGCCTGCCACTTTTTGGCGTAGTCAGATAGGGCCGCGCCACAGGTCACGGGGCACAGGTCCTTTTCACCCACCCAATCTGCGGTCAGGTCTTGTGGCATGTGCTGGTCCAATGATCCGGCGAAGCCCATGTCCAAAAGCTTGGCCAGTTCGGCCGGCCCATCCAGCCCTTGGGCGCACAGCCACCGCGTCGCTTTTCCAGCTTCTTCTGCGATACCCCAAGCATATCCGGCACCCCGGGCCGCGCGCTTTGCCGTGGCTTCTACCTCGTTCAGTGAAAAGCTCATTTCTGAACCTCGGGATACACCCACAGATCGGCGTTTTCGCGGATCAGATCCTCTGGGTAGGGCGCGCCGGAATACATACAAATCCGCACCCAGCGGTCCGAGCGTGGATCAAAATGCGTTGCACCAAAGAAGGACAGCTTTGCCCTCAGCATATCTATGGGCAGGACGTCAGCGCTGATCGTGTTGTCGTGAATCTCACCATAAGGTGCCACGGTGGCCATCTGTGCACGGCGCACCGCGTGACGATGTTCGGGGTGCCGCAGCAGGAATTCTGCAATCAGGGCTTCGCCGTCCCATTCTGCAAGCGCCTTTTGAGCGCGTACTGCGTCCCGCGCTGGGGCCAAGGGTTGTTCATACTCGGCAATAGGCTCTTTGAACCGTTCGCCCAGCCGGGGTTCCAGTTTTTCTTCGGACACGTACCAGGCCCGGGCGCAGTTTTCGGGTGCGGTCCAGTCCAGATCCATTGCCCATCCGAAACTCTGGTCAAAAAGCGAACGAACCTCGGTGACGGGCATCGCGCCGTTAATCACATGCGCGCCAGAGTTGCTGTCGGCCATGCAAGACGAAAGCCCATCCACCAGATCCCCGTAAGGTTCCAGGATCAGCGAGGCGACCAGTTCCTGTCCTTCTTGGCTCAACGCTGTTTCCGACCAGCGAACCAAACGGTCCCAAGGGTAGTCGCGCTGCAATTTTTCCTGGCTCAGATAAGTTGAAATGGAGGACAGATCTGCGTTCAATGCAGCAAGCTTTTTGATCTGAACCGGATGTTCCGAGCACCACCACGACATCGACAATTTGCTGCGTTCAAAGATCTCCCGAAACGCTCTGTCTTCCTCTGCCGAAGCGGTTTTGATTGAACGAACACGCGAGATGGCCTCTTCTCGCACCATGATCCAGTTGTTGAACAGGATCGGATGGTTGACGATGAAAGGCGCCATGCCCAGGCCGGTTGAATTGCCAATCCCCAGCCAGCGGGCAATGCCCGGATCCAGCTTGGCTGTGGCTTCGCCGCCTTTGACCTGCGCCATATGCTGCACCAGATCACGCACAAATGTGCGGGTCAGATAGACCGATAGCATTTCGGTCTGGAAGGGCGCGTTGGTTTCTGGACGGTTTCCCGTCTTTTCGCGATCTGCGGCACCAAACTTGCCGGATCCGTATACCGCAGTTGTCCGCATCAGGTAGCCGACCTTGTAGATCTGTTCCAGATCGGGTTGCTGCCCTGTTGCGAGCCGGTCCACAACATGCGCCCACAATCGAACGGACCGGTTTGCGCGGGATAGGGACAGCTCGCTTTCGCTAACGCGTCCGGCCTCTTGCAACGGTACGTTTTGCGACAGCCTGTCGATATCTTCGTTTGTCGGGACCCCGTCAAACAGGGTGAACGTGGCATCCCAGGCTTCGGCGATCACCCGATCCGAGCGTTGTTCGGGTGGCAGGTCATGGGCAAACGCCAACAAGGAATAGGTGCGCTCCGGTCCGTGCGCGGAGTAGACAGCGTGGCCAACGCCCGCATCATCGATGTTGAAAACCGGTCTGGAAAACGTCCACCCCTCATTCGCCATGCGTCGTGTCAGTTGCCGCATGAAGCTAAGCCTGCACTGATGCAGCGATCCCAGCCGCGACAGGCGCATCACGGTGGCCGGATCCCGGCGAGCGATATGAGAGCGCGAATCTGTCATACGTTCATAGGTCCAAAGTTTTCTGCAAAGAACCGGTACCAGTTGCCGCCCATGATACCGGCAACTTCATCCTCACTCATGCCGACCTTGCGCAGGCCGGATTCGATGTTGCCGAAATCGCGGTTGTCCTTGAACCAGTTCGGCATCGGCGGGAAGCCAGGCGCGCTGGCCGAGCCTTCGCCATAGTCGATTTCCTTGGTCCAACGCCCGACCCGCATCCATTCGACCACGCTGTCGGGTTGGTCCTGACACAGATCGGTGCCAATCCCCAGATTCTGAGCGCCATATTTGTCTGCCGTGCGGGCGATCATTTCACAGAAGCTCTCCAACGTGCAGGCGGATTTGTCCTTCAGGTGATGAGGGTAGACCGAAAAGCCCAGCATCCCACCTTTTTCCGTCACCGCACGGATGACCTCGTCGCGCTTGTTGCGCAGGGCGGGGGACCATTCGTATGGATTGGCGTGGGTGATGGCGATGGGACGCTCGGACAGTTCGGCGGCTTCGATGGTCGAGCGGTCCGCCGAATGGCTCATGTCGACGACAAGACCAACACGGTTCATCTCTTTGATGACCTGCTTGCCCATGCGGGTGATGCCGGTGTCTTCGGCCTCGTAACACCCGGTCGCCAGCAGGGATTGGTTGTTATAGGTCAGCTGCATGAACCGCGCACCCAGCGTGTGCAGGATTTCAACCAGGCCAATGTCGTCTTCAATTGGCGAGGGATTCTGAAATCCGAAGAATACGGCCGTTCGTCCGGTTTCGCAGGCTACATCAATGTCACTGGCCCACTGACCCTTCATGATCAGGTCCGGATACTGCTCGAACCAGCGATTCCATTTTTCAAAGTTCAGAACCGTTTCACGAAAGTTCTCGTGATACGAGATGGTGACGTGGATGGCATCCACGCCGCCTTCGCGCAGTTGGCGGAAAACCTTCTCCGACCAGTTCACATATTGCAGCCCGTCGATCCGCATCAGACTGGGGTTCCGGCACTGATATAAGCGGTTTTGACTGTGGTGTAGAACTCAGCGGCTGCTTTACCCTGTTCGCGCGGACCGTACGAGCTGTCGCCGCGTCCGCCGAAGGGTACATGATAATCGGTGCCTGCGGTGGGCAGATTGACGGTCACCACGCCGGTCCGCGCATTGCGGCGGAAGTGGGTGGCACGGGCCAGGTTTTGGGTCACGATGCCCGAGGTCAGCCCGAAATTGGTGGCGTTGACGACGCTCAGCGCCTCGTCATAGCTGCCGACGTTGATGACGCTGGTCAGGGGTGCAAACATCTCTTCGCGGTTGATGCGCATGTCGTTGGTGGTGTTCAGGAACACGCCGGGCGACATGTAGAAGCCGTCATGGGGCATATCCAGGCGCTGACCGCCGCACGCCAGTTCTGCACCCTCGGATTTGCCCAGATCAACATAGGCGAGGTTTTCGCTCAGCTGCTGTTGGCTGACAACGGGACCCAACTGCGTGCCCTCTTCCAACGCGTGGCCGACTTTCATGGCCTGAGCACCGGCAACCAGTTTTTCTACAAAGGCGTCATGGATGCCCGCGTGCACGACCAGCCGTGAAGACGCCGTGCATTTCTGACCGGTGCCGCCGAAGGCACCGCCAAGCGCCAGAGTCACAGCCAGATCAAGATCGGCGTCGTCCATCACGGCCAGCGCGTTTTTCGACCCCATTTCCATCTGAACCTTGGTCAGATTCTGGATGGCGGCGGACGCAATGCCTTTACCAACAGGAACCGAACCGGTGAACGAGATGGCATTGACCTCTGGGCTTTCGACGAGACGCTGACCTATGGACCGGCCCGAACCCATAACGAGGCTGAACAGACCTTTAGGGATGTCCTGACGTTCGATGATCTCGGTCAGAGCCACAGCCGAGGCCGGGGTGATGTTGGCGGGTTTCCAGACCACCGCGTTGCCATAGCAAAGTGCCGGCGCGATTTTCCACGACGCGGTCGCGGTCGGGAAGTTCCACGGGCTGATGATCGCCACCACACCCACCGCTTCGCGGCGCACATCGATCTCAACTCCGGGGCGCACGCTGTCGGCATTCTCACCGATCTGGCGCAGGCACTCGGCGGCGTAATAGGTGAAGAACTGACCGGCGCGATAAACTTCGCCTTTGCCTTCGGCCTTGGGTTTGCCTTCTTCGCGGGCCAGAAGGGTGCCGAGCTCCTCGGCGCGCGACATCAACTCACTACCGATATTCATCAGAACGGCCTGCTTGCGTTCGGGGCCATACGCCTCCCACTCGGCCTGTGCGGTGCGTGCTTGATCCAGTGTCGCGTCGAGTTGATCTGCGCTGGCTTGCGCGAACATGCCGACCAGATCGCTCAGATCCGAAGGGTTCCGGTTTTCAATTTCGCTTTCGCCAGTCAGCCATTCGCCGGCAATAAGGTTCAGTTTTGTCACGTCAGACCCCAAATTCGCAATTTCAATTTGGGATAGGATGGATTTTGTAGGTCTCATCAGTCAAACTCAAATAACTTTAAGTAAGTTAAGAAAGTTTGAAATATGGCGATCAAGGTCGAGATGCTGCGCTGCTTCTGTACGGTCGCCCAGACCGGTAACCTTGGCGAAGCTGCAGACCGGCTAGGCCGTACGCAATCTGCGGTCTCTATGACTTTGAAACAGTTGGAAGATCATCTGGGCAAAAAACTGTTTGAGGGCGAAAGAAAGAACGCCCTTTCCCCGATGGGCAAGCAAGTGTTTGATCTGGCGCTTAAACAGGTGCGGGAATTTGATCAGACGGTGCAGAGCATCGAGGCTGCGGCCAAAGCGGAACACGGGCTGATCCGCGTTGTATCTGTTCCCTCGGTTGGGGCTTTAGTGTTTCCAGCCCTGCTTGACCACATGACAACGCGATTCCCCGGCCTGAAGATCGAGCTGCGCGATGCAGACACCCAGCAGGTTCTGGACGCCATCGCCGGGGACAAGGCGGATATCGGAATAGCATCTGGCGAACACCCGCTGAATGGGGTCAGAACGGTCCCCTTGTTTGAAGATCGCTTTGGTCTGGTCGCTGCGTCGGATCACCCGCTGATAACGCGTGCCGAGCCACCAAAAATCTCGGATCTGTTGGCCACTAGGTTTGTGCGAAACGCATTATGTGATTTTATCCAATCTCCTGATTTCAAGGACGTGCTTGAAAGCTCGGAAATAGCCATACACAACACGCATTCACTGATCACGATGGTGCGGACCGGCCAATGGGCGACCGTGTTGCCGCAGACCGTCGCGCAGGTCATTCCGGATTCGACGGCCTTCAGACCTTTTGCGGACCTGCCCGATAAACGTCAGGTCTATCTCTATATACGCGAAAGGGCGCGTTTCAGGGATCTGACCGAGGCTTGCAGCTCGTTCATTTTGTCCCAGACGTTTGAGTAATGCGTGCCTCGACTGCCGCTTCAGAATTGGGGCTAACTGAGCTTGCGACCACCCTGCCAAACGCTCTCTAGCCGTCCTGCGCTGCCAATGTGCAAGATATCGGCCGCAGCATCTGGGCAAATCCGACCAATCTGATTCTGACCGATCAGGTCGGCGGGCAGGCGGCTGGCCATCTCCAACGCCTTGGCCAGTGCCACACCGGACAATTCCGAAATGCTTTGTGCCGCATCCAACAGCTCAAGATGGGCACCGGCCAACGTTCCGTCTGCAAGCGTCAACCGATCACCGCTGCGGTGAATTTCCCGCCCATTCAGCGTGAAACTTTCGATATCTGATCCAGCGGTTGCCATCGCGTCGCTGACCAGAAACACACAGCCCGGCCCCTGTTTTGCGCCAAGCGCGGTTTTCATCGAGGCCGGATGCACATGGATGGCGTCCGCTATCAAACCGGCGGATAAATCGCCCAATGCAAGGGCCGCCCCTACGGTTCCGGGTTCGCGGTTTCCCATCTGGCTTTGTGCATTGAACAGATGCGTGACACAGCGCGCGCCGGCGTTCGCGGCTGCCTTACAGGCGTCATAGCTGGCATCAGTGTGACCTAACGACACCAGGATGCCCGCGTCAGCCATCGCCATTATTTGGGCATTTGATACACCTTCAGGGGCAACGGTGACTTTCAGAACCGGCAGCAGTGTCGCAGTTTCCAAAAGTATTTCCAGATCTGACTGCTCCATCGGACGTATCAGCGCGGCGTCATGCGCGCCCTTGCGTGATACGGATAGATGAGGCCCTTCCAGATGCAGGCCCAGTATACCGGGAATACCTTCTGCTATTGCGGCAATTGCAGCCGCTACTGCGCGCCGCGTTACCTCGGGCGTATCGGTGATTAATGTGGGCAGGATCGAAGTTGCGCCAATTCGGGCGTGGGCGGCTGCCATCACACGCAACGTCTCGACCTCGGGGGCATTGTTCAACATCAAGCCACCGCCGCCATTGACCTGAAGGTCGACAAATCCGGGTGCGAGCAAGCCGCCATCAACCGTTGTTGTCTGGACGTCAGGCCCAAGATCAGAAACCGGCACGACGGCTTCAATTCGGCCGTCGCGCTGCAAAACCGCATGGTCAAGCACTATGCCGTCTGGCGTCAAAACCTCGGCTCCGGTGATGGCTTGAAGCGCGCTGCTCATACCGTTTCGGTGACCTTCTTAAGATGGCGCGGCGCGTCTGGGTCGATTCCCCGAGAAGCTGCAAAAGCTTCGACCATGGAATAGAACGACACAATCAGGCTTAGGGGATCCGTCAGGGCATGATCTGTGCGGACATGATCCACTCTGACCGCCTGCTTTACCTTGTCTGTCGTCGCAAACACTTGCGCGCCTTTGGCGCTGATCGCGTCGGCGACCTCTGACAGAGGCATTTCCGCGGCATCGGCGGCAGCAAAACCCAGAACCGGAAAGCCGTCTTGTACGATCGACACCGGCCCATGCAAAACCTCGGCTGACGAATAGCTTTCGGCATGCAGCTGGCAGGTTTCCTTGAACTTCAACGCAGCCTCATTCGAAACGGCCAAAGCCTGCCCTCGCCCCAAGGTGAACAGCGATGAGTTTTCACCAATTGCAGCCCGCACTTCCGGCCAGCTGATTTTGGTGGCGGCGTCCAGTTGCTGTGGCAAAGCCCGGATCGCAGACAACAGAGCCGCGTCCTTGCTCCATTCGGCCAGGAGCCAGAGACCGGCAACCGCCGAGGTGACAAAGGTCTTGGTTGCCGCGACGCTCAGTTCGGGGCCTGCCTGAATATCGATTGGATATGTGCTGGCCTTTGCCAGCGGAGACTGAGCATCGTTGGTCAGCGCAACGGTCATGGCGCCATCGCGTCCTGCGTTGCGGGCCATCGCCAGAATATCTGGGCTTTTTCCTGACTGAGATACAGACAGACAAAGCCCGTTTTGCAACTTCAAGACGGAATCATAGACCGACCCGATGGAAGGGCCTACCGAGGCAACTGGAACGCCCAGGACAATTTCGGATGCGTATTTCAGATAAGTACAGACATGATCGGACGAGCCGCGCGCAACTGTCACGATGAAGGTCGGGTCAAGGTCTCGCGCGACATCGGCGACAGCCGCGATATCGGCCTGCCCATGTGTCAGCAACCGGTCAACGGCCGCAGGTATTTCGTCGATTTCCCGGCGCATGCGGGTGATCAGATGTTGCATGTTTTGTCCTAGCTATTGGCCAAACGCAGCTCTGCCACAAAATCATAGGCATCGCCGCGGTAGATAGAGCGCGTGAATTCGACAACCCGGCGGTTGGCCAGATATGAGGTGCGTACGATGCGCAGCCCGGCTGCACCCGGCTCGACACCCAGAAGTGCAGAATCCTCGCTTTCAAGATTGATTGCAGAAATTCTTTGCAATGCCCGAACGGGCCGATTTCCGTCACGCCCTAGAACTTCGTAAAGCGACGAGTCGACAAGTTGCGGTTTCGGCAAGATATCAATCGGCAATGAGGCGCGTTCGATTGCCATTGGCCGGTCGTTGGCGCGTCGCAAACGGGATATCCGAGCGACAGCTTCGCCCGACGACAGCGCAAGTGCCATCACTTCTTCCGGTGACGGGGTGTGAACGCCACGCTCCAGCCATTCGCTGGATGAATTCAGGCCCCGCCGGGTCATGTCTTCGGTGAAGGATGTCAGCCGGGACAGAGATTGTTCCACCTTTGGCGTTCCGTCTGAAACGAAACTGCCGGATCCTTGGCGTTGGACAATGATGCCCCGGTCGACGAGATCCTGCATTGCCCGGCGAACCGTTACCCGGGACAAGCCTGTCAGAGTGGCGATCTCTCGTTCCGCGGGCAGCGGCGCACTTTCGCCCAGAAGGCCCGTTTCGATGCTCTCTTCAATCCGCTTGCGCAGACGCACGTATCGGGGCCCGGCAGCGTCCTGCATCCAGTCATCGGACTTCAGAAAGTCTTCGATTGTATCCGCGGTCATTCAGCACCCACCTTTGCGCGTTTTGCCAACCGGCGCGCCAGTTGCAGGGCTCCGTCAATGGCAGTTCCCTCCGGCTCGGTCAGCGCCGCAGCCATCTCGGCTGGCAAGTAATCCTGATAGCAGGCCGCAACGCCGCCAATGGCGCAGATTGGATCTCCGCTGGAATAGCCAAGCGCACGTAAGCCCCCCGCCAAATAGTCAGCGCCTTTCTGCATAAGCTCCTGCCCCGCCGGATCTCCTGCTTTGGCAGCGGAAACGATATCGGGTGCAAAATCCGCAACTTCTGCCTGGCGTGCAGCACCTGAGAACGCAACAATTTTCGCGGGGTCATCGTTGAATCGAGCGCTGATGTCTTGCGTCAACGGGCTGTGGGGTC
Organism: Ruegeria sp. CK2; assembly: GCF_056536585.1. NCBI lineage: Bacteria > Pseudomonadati > Pseudomonadota > Alphaproteobacteria > Rhodobacterales > Roseobacteraceae > Ruegeria > Ruegeria sp. CK2. The sequence goes on along the minus strand of NZ_JBQFPW010000012.1, from coordinate 142,460 downwards.
GAATGCCATCCATGGCGAGCAGCACAGATCGCAAAAGCTGTTTGCCAAGCCAGTGGCCTGACGCTTCATCCCCAATCACAGGGCCATAGCCGCCAATGAAACTGATCTGACCGTCTACCTGGCGGGCCAGAAACGATCCGGTCCCGACACCCATCAGACAACCGTTCTTTGATCTCAGCGCGCCAACGACTGCCGATCTGCGATCATCCTCGACTTCGACAACCCGCGAAGGCAGCTGGTTTGCAACTTCCGATGCCGCCTGTGCGTCCGTGACGCCGGCAAGGCCCGCATAGACAGGAATGTTGGCCAAAGCTGACTGAGGCAGAGCTGCCTGTTCCATCAGCTCGCTCAAACCTGCGTTCAATGTGTGGATCGCTGAATCGCGATTCGAGAACACATTGGCGCTGCCCAGAGTCACCCGTAGCAGGCCCGCGGGTGCGGTCATGGCAAATCGGCAGCGCGTGCCGCCACCATCAACTGCAATGAGATATGGGAAGGACTCAGTCATATAGATACCTTTACAATACCTTTCGGTTGAAAAAAAGACCTTTGCAAAAAATTATCCGGAAAATCTCAAAAAATCGGCTGAAATAGGGAAAATTCAAAGGCCGGTGTAGACAAAAGGTATTGTATAGGTATTATATGGCATACCAAGGGGGAATCATATGCTGCCGCAAACTGAAATGCTAGGTGAGGGAACTAAGGGATTGGATTTGCGTTCCGATGCCGACGTGCTCGCCTGCTTGCTTGATGGGCAAAAGGCTGCATTGAACGGTTTGGACGGGTGTCTGGCGGGGCTGTCGCAGGGCGCGGCACTTCTTTCGAACGCGATCAAGAACGGTGGACGCATACACTATGTTGCTGCTGGATCTTCAGGGTTGATGGGTCTTGCCGATGGTGCGGAATTGCCCGGCACTTACGGCCTGTCACCCGAGTTCATCTCAATTTCCATGGCTGGCGGAATTCCGACTGGGGCCGAAATGCCGGGTCATACAGAAGATGATGTCGATGCAGCCAAGGTGGCGTCGGCAGGGGTACGGTCGGGGGATGCGGTTATTGCCATATCCGCCAGCGGTTCCACACCTTTTCCGCTTGATTTTGTGCGTCACGCCCGCAGTGCTGGCGCCAAGATTATCTGCATAGCTAACAACAATGACGCTCCCTTATTCGAGCACGCGGATTGCGCGATTTTCCTGAACACGCCGCCAGAATTGATCGCAGGCTCCACTCGGATGGGGGCGGCCACCGCACAAAAGGTGGCGTTGAACATGATGTCGACGCTGATGGGCATTCGGCTGGGTCATGTTCACGACGGCATGATGGTGAATGTTGTCGCGGATAATCGCAAACTGCGCCAACGCGCAGAGGGGATAATCAAGAAGATCGCCGGCGTTTCAGATGCCGAGGCGCGCCTGGCATTACATAAGGCCGCAGGGAACTTGAAGCCGGCCATCTTGTTGGCGGCCGGCGCAACCACTGTAACGCAAGCGGATCAGATGTTGGCCCAATCCGGCGGGCATTTGCGTCCCGCGCTTGAGCAATTGTGAATGACAACAAACACTAGGGAGAGAAGACCATGAGAAAAACATCGCTAACTGTAATTTTGCTGGCGTCATCGGCCTTGGCCGGTGCGGCACAGGCCGAAACGGTGCTGACCATCGAAAGCTGGCGCAATGATGACCTGGCGCTTTGGCAGGAGAAGATCATTCCGGCGTTTGAAGCGCAGAACCCGGATATCAAGATCAAATTCTCACCATCTGCCCCGGCAGAATACAATGCGGCACTGAATGCCAAGCTGGATGCAGGCTCGGCCGGTGATCTGATCACATGTCGCCCATTCGATACATCTTTGGGTCTTTATGATGCTGGCCATCTGGCTGACCTGTCCGATCTGGGCGGTATGGCCAATTTCTCGGACGTCGCAAAATCCGCCTGGCAGTCAGATGATGGCTCCGCCACGTTCTGTGTTCCTATGGCGTCTGTGATCCATGGCTTCATCTACAACAAAGACGCCTTTGCCGAATTGGGGCTGTCTGTTCCGACAACCGAGGCGGAATTCTTTGAAGTGTTGGGCAAGATCAAGGAAGACGGTAACTATATTCCGATGGCCATGGGTACCAATGACCAGTGGGAAGCCGCGACGATGGGCTATAACAACGTCGGCCCGAACTACTGGAAAGGCGAAGAGGGCCGTCTGGCTTTGATCGACGGCTCGCAGAAGCTGACGGATGAGGCCTGGGTGGCGCCGTATCGCCAGTTGGCCAAATGGGGTGAGTATCTGGGCGACGGGTATGAGGCACAGACTTATCCCGACAGTCAGAACCTGTTCACACTGGGTCGCGCGGCCGTTTATCCGGCGGGCAGTTGGGAAATCAGCGGTTTCAACAATCTGGCTGATTTCGAAATGGGCGCCTTCAAGCCGCCGGTTCCGAATGCAGGCGACGATTGCTATATCTCGGACCACACGGATATTGCCATTGGCATGAATGCCGCCTCCCCCAACGCCGAGGCTGCCCGGACCTTCCTTGATTGGGTTGGATCAGAAGAGTTTGCAACGATCTATGCAAACGCGCTGCCGGGCTTCTTCTCGCTTTCGAACTTCGATGTGGCCATGGAGGACCCGCTGGCTCAGGAATTCGTCAGCTGGCGCGGTGAGTGTGGGTCGACCATCCGTTCGACCTATCAAATCCTGTCGCGCGGAACGCCGAACCTTGAAAACGAAACGTGGAACGCCTCGGTTCAGGTGATCAAAGGTGAAGAAAGCCCAGAGGATGCAGGCAAGCGGCTGCAGGATGGCTTGGCCACCTGGTACGCGCCCCATCAATAATCCACCACTCACTTGAAACCGGTTCCGGCCCGAAGGCCGGAACCACTCCGAACCGTAGAGGCACGTTATGGGCAGCAGCCGCATCAAATGGCACATCGTGGTTTTTCTTGCGCCCGCAGTGCTCGTCTACTCGGCCGTCATGGTCGTTCCGCTTTTCAATACATTGCGTCTGGCGCTGTATACCGAGATCGATCAGTCCCGTGTGTTTGTCGGGCTGGACAACTTTCGCACTCTGTTTGGGGATCCGCTTTGGTCTGACGCGTTCTGGAATGCCTTGGGGAACAATTTCTGGTTCTTCTTCATCCACATGCTGGTTCAAAACCCCATTGGGATCGTTTTGGCTGCAATGCTTTCGCACCCACGTTTGCGATTTGCAGCCTTCTACCGGTCCGCCATCTTTATCCCGACAATCCTGTCATTTGTGATCGTTGGCTTTGCCTGGAAACTGATCCTGTCGCCAATCTGGGGGATCGCGCCAGACATGCTGTCCGCGATCGGGTTGAAATCCCTGTATGCACCGTGGTTGGGCAAGGAAGAATACGCTCTGACCACGCTGGCGCTGGTCTCGGTTTGGCAATTCGTCGGCATCCCGATGATGCTGATCTATGCCGCCCTTCTGTCGATCCCAGAAGAAATTCTGGAGGCGGCCGAGGTCGAAGGCATCACCGGGTTAGCCGCGTTCTGGAAGATCAAATTGCCGCTGATCCTGCCATCGATCGGCATCATTTCGATCCTGACATTTGTTGGCAATTTCAACGCGTTTGACTTGATCTATGCCGCACAGGGCGCGCTGGCGGGGCCGGATTTCTCGACCGATATTTTGGGTACCTTCATGTATCGCACCTTCTTCGGGTTCCAGCTGCAACTGGGGGATCCTCATATGGGGTCGGCCATCGCGACGGGCATGTTCTTCATCATCCTGGCAGGGGTCTGCATGTATTTGTTCCTGATCCAGACCCGTATCCGCCGCTATCAATTCTGAGGGAATGACCATGAACAAAGCCCGCAGAAACCCGTTCAACATTGCCGCGATGCACGGCGCGCTGATCCTGTACACATTGATCGCGCTTTTCCCGGTCTTTGTGATCGTTATCAACAGCTTCAAATCCCGTAAGGCGATCTTTCGCGAGCCGCTGGCTTTGCCTGATGCCGACACGTTTTCGATGATTGGCTACCAGACGGTGATGAAACAGGGGGATTTCTTCCTGTACTTCCAGAACTCGATGATCGTCACGGTGGCGTCGTTGTTCTTCATCCTTTTGTTCGGCGCGATGGCGGCCTTTGCGCTTAGCGAGTATCGGTTCAAGGGCAATACTTTGATGGGCCTCTATCTGGCGCTGGGCATCATGATCCCGATCCGTATCGGCACGGTGGCGATCCTTGACATGATGGTGGCAACGGGGCTTGTGAACTCGCTGATGGCCCTGATCCTTGTTTATACCGCGCAAGGTCTGCCGCTGGCCGTATTCATCCTGTCTGAGTTCATGCGCCAGGTCAGCGACGATCTGAAAAACGCAGGCCGCATTGATGGGCTGAGCGAATATACCATCTTCTTCCGGCTGGTCCTGCCGCTGGTCCGTCCAGCCATGGCGACCGTCGCTGTGTTCAACATGATCCCGATCTGGAACGACTTGTGGTTCCCGCTGATCCTGGCCCCGGCAGAAGAAACCAAGACGCTGACACTGGGCAGTCAGGTCTTCATCGGACAGTTCGTCACGGACTGGAACGCTGTTCTGTCTGCGCTAAGCATGGCGATCCTGCCGGTCATGGTTCTCTACGTGATCTTCTCGCGGCAACTGATCCGCGGCATCACGTCAGGGGCGGTCAAATGATCCGCGTTTTGATCGCAGGTTTGGGCAATATGGGTCTTAGCCACGCGCTGGCCCATCATCACCATTCCGACGCAGAAATTGCTGGGTTGGTGAATCGATCAGGTGAGGTAACTCACACTGATCTGCAAGGCTATCCGGTCTACACTGATTTCCACACTGCACTGGCTGAGACCAAACCCGATCTCGCGGTGATTGCGACCTATTCGGACAGCCACGCTAACTATGTCTGCGCGGCGATGGAGGCTGGCGCGCATGTGTTTGTCGAAAAGCCGCTGGCAACGACGGTTGAGGATGCTCGTCGTGTTGTTGCCAAAGCAGTTGAGACCAATCGTAAGCTGGTCGTTGGGTACATTCTGCGCCACCACCCGTCCTGGATGCGGTTGATTTCCGAGGCGCGCGATCTGGGCGGGCCATATGTCTTTCGCCTGAACCTGAATCAGCAGTCGACTGGCCCGACATGGGAAACTCACAAGGCGCTGATGCAGACCACGTCCCCCATCGTCGACTGTGGCGTCCACTATGTCGATGTGATGTGCCAAATAACAGATGCGCTGCCCATACGTGTAAACGGAATGGGCCTGCGCCTGTCTGATGAAATAGCGCCGGATATGTATAATTACGGCCAGTTTCAGGTTGTCTTCGAAGATGGTTCGGTGGGTTGGTACGAGGCCGGATGGGGCCCGATGATGTCTGAAACGGCGTTCTTCGTGAAAGACATCGTCTCACCCAACGGTGCCGTGTCGATCACCGAAGGCAACAAGGGTGACTCAGATGATGTGGACGGCCACACCAAAGTTGGTGGCATTCTGATCCATCGACCTGACGGAGACACCCTGATCGAAATGGACGGCGAACCGGGTCATCAACAGCTGTGCGATGCCGAGCAAGCCTACATGCTGCAGGCGATTGCTGAGGACATCGATCTGACCCGCCATATGAGCGACGCAGTGCAATCGCTGCGCATCTGCCTTGCCGCCGACGAAAGTATACGAACCGGCCAGCCGGTCAACCTGAAGGAGACATGACGTGACCGCCCTGACGCTGAGCAATGTGTGCAAGTCCTTTGGAAAGGTGGACGTTCTGAAGAACATCGATCTGACTGTCGAGGAAAACGAATTCGTTGTGTTTGTCGGCCCTTCGGGGTGCGGTAAATCAACCCTTCTCAGGGTGATTGCCGGGCTGGAAGACGCCACCTCGGGCACAGTTGAAATCGACGGCCAGCAGGTCAATGACGTGCCACCCGCCAAGCGCGGGATCGCCATGGTGTTCCAATCCTACGCGCTGTATCCGCATCTGACCGTGCGGGGCAACATGGTGTTGGGCCTGAAACAGGCGGGCCATCCCAAAGATGAGATCGAGCGGCGGATCGCCGAGGCGAGCCGGATGCTGTCGCTGGAACCCTATCTGGACCGTCGCCCGGCCGAGCTGTCCGGCGGACAGCGTCAGCGGGTTGCCATCGGGCGCGCAATTGTGCGCAACCCCAAACTGTTCCTGTTTGACGAGCCATTATCCAACCTCGACGCGGCGCTGCGCCTGAATACAAGGGTCGAGATTGCCAATCTTCACCGTCAGCTGGATGCCAGCATGATCTACGTGACCCACGATCAGACCGAAGCGATGACACTTGCCGACAAGATCGTTGTCCTGCGGGATGGCCGGGTCGAACAAATCGGCAGCCCGATGGAGTTGTACAACGACCCAGCCAATCGGTTTGTCGCCGAATTCATTGGATCGCCCGCGATGAATTTTGTGCCCGCTGATATGATTGGCGGCAACACAGGGACGTTTATTGGCATTCGCCCGGAATACGCTCAGCTTGGTCAGACCGGGCAGCTAAACGGGACTGTGATCCATGTTGAAAAGCTGGGCGCGGACACAAATGCGATGATCAATATTGGCACAGACAAGCCCTTTACAGTCCGCGCCTTTGGCCAGCACGACGTGTTGCCCGGCGCGGAGGTTGGTATCAGCTTTGATCAGGCCAAAGTTCTGTCCTTTGGCGAGGACGGGAAAAGGCTTTGAGCCAAGCCCTGCGTTAAATCGAGAAGAATAGAAAGCCTTGGGTGCATCTAGTCCAATACACCCAGGGCACTTCGGATGACTGAACCAATTCCATCTGGAGCCTGCTCGAATAACGGGCGCAGTCAATTCGTCAATATTTCCGTCATTTAGGCGGATTGACAGTTGATTTCGTCAAGATTGACCCTCTGAAACGGACGCTTGCTGCTTCATTCTCTTAGGAAACACCAAGAGGAGGCACGCAATGTCCTGGAATGTATGCGTCGTCGGGGCTGGCAAAATCGGGCAGATGATTGCCACGTTGCTAAAAGGCTCAGGAAATTACAGCGTCACTGTCGCAGATCATGATCTGAAAGCGCTGGGCGAGATTGCCAAATTGGGCGTCGCCACGAAGCAGATCGACGCCAAAGACGCGGACGGGCTGGCCCAAGGCCTGACCGGATTTGACGCGGTGATTTCTGCCGCACCTTTTTTTCTGACCCCAACAATCGCAAAGGCCGCCAAGGATGCAGGTGCGCATTACTTTGATTTGACCGAGGATGTGGCTGCTACAAACGCTGTCCGCGTGCTTGCTGATGACAGTGAAACAGCCTTTATGCCGCAATGCGGGTTGGCGCCGGGCTTTGTAGGGATTTCAGGTGCGTCGCTTGCGGCGGAGTTCGATGAAATCGACAGCCTGCATATGCGGGTGGGGGCGCTGCCTCTCTATCCGACCAACGCGTTGAAATACAATCTGACCTGGTCAACCGATGGGTTGATCAATGAATACTGCAATCCCTGCGATGCCATTGTGAATGGCAAACTGGTCAAGACCGCACCACTGGAGGATTACGAAGTTCTGGGTCATGACGGCGTAGAATACGAGTGTTTCAATACCTCAGGTGGTCTGGGCACCTTGCCCGAAACGCTGGACGGAAAGGCACGTGCTGTATCCTATCGCTCGATCCGGTATCCGGGGCATTGTGATATCCTGAAGCTGTTGCTCAAGGATCTTGGTCTCGAAAATCGTCGCGACCTTTTGAAAGAGATTTTCGAGTCCGCCCTGCCACGCACGGATCAGGATGTGGTGCTGGTATATTGCACCGCCAAAGGCCTGATCAACGGTGAGCTGCGAGAGAAATCGCTGATCAATAAATCCTTTGCACGCGCCATCAACGGACAGGTCTGGAGCGCGATTCAGGTCACCACCGCAGCAGGTGTGCTGGGCGTGGTCGATTTGATGCGTACAGGCGCATTGCCGTCCACTGGATTTATCCGGCAGGAGCAAGTGACGCTTTCCGATTTTCTGAACACCGAGTTTGGCCGGCTGTATCGCGCCGGCGATGTGACCCAACAAAACAAGGCGGCTTGAGACATGAAAGACGTTGTAATGACAGCAGAAACCATCTTTGCAAAACTGGATATGACCACGGCAGAACTGACCGGTGGCACATTGCCGGTGACCTCGCCCATCGACGGTGGTCTGCTGGCCGAGGTGCATGAAACTCCGGTCAGCGACATGGATGCGGTATTTGCCCGCTCCAAGGCGGCCTTCAAAGCGTGGCGTACGGTTCCAGCCCCGCGCAGGGGCGAACTGATCCGACTGCTGGGCGAAGAACTGCGCGCGGCCAGGGACGATCTGGGTGCACTGGTCAGCTGGGAAGCGGGTAAGATCACTTCCGAAGGTTTGGGTGAAGTGCAGGAGATGATTGACATCTGTGACTTTGCCGTGGGCCTGTCACGCCAGCTTTATGGTCTGACCATCTCATCAGAACGCCCAGGCCATCGGATGATGGAAACATGGCATCCTGCGGGTCCGGTCGGCGTAATCTCGGCCTTCAACTTCCCGGTTGCGGTCTGGTCCTGGAACGCGGCTTTGGCTTTGGTGTGTGGTGATCCAGTGATCTGGAAGCCGTCCGAGAAAACACCGCTGACCGCGATGGCCTGTCAGAAGATTTTCGAACGCGCATTGGCCCGATTTGGCGACGCACCCGAAGGTCTGTTGCAAACGCTGATTGGTGGTGCGGCGCTCGGCGAGGCATTGGTGGCCAGCGAGGACGTACCAGTCGTTTCCGCCACCGGTTCCACCCGTATGGGCCGCGCAGTTGCCCCGATTGTGGCGCAGCGGTTTGGCAAATGCATTTTGGAACTGGGCGGCAACAACGCCATGATCGTCGGCCCGTCTGCCGATCTGGAAATGGCGGTGCGCGCAATCGTGTTCTCGGCCGTTGGCACCGCAGGACAGCGTTGTACCACATTGCGCCGGCTGATTGCTCACAACTCGATCAAGGACGAATTGGTCGCGCGTCTGAAAAAGGCCTATGCTGGCCTGCCAATTGGCGATCCGCTGGCAGAAGGCATTCTGGTCGGGCCGCTGGTGGATGAGGCGTCGGGGGCTGCAATGACTGCAGCGCTGAAGTCCGCCGAAGCCGAAGGCGGGTCGGTGTTCGGCGGCAATCGCGTGACCGACGGAGTACCTGCTGGCGTATACATGGAGCCGGCGATTGTCGAAATGCCCGGCCAATCCGCGACCGTGAAGTCTGAAACGTTTGCCCCGATCCTATATGTCATGGGCTATGACGATTTTGATGAGGCGCTGGAAATTCAGAATGACGTGCCGCAGGGTCTGTCCTCTTGTGTGTTTACGTTGAACATGCGTGAGGCCGAACAATTCCTGACAGCCGCTGGATCGGATTGCGGTATTGCCAACGTCAATATCGGCCCGTCGGGTGCCGAAATCGGTGGTGCGTTTGGCGGTGAGAAAGAAACCGGCGGCGGGCGTGAAAGCGGATCAGATGCTTGGAAGGCCTATATGCGTCGTCAGACAAACACGGTGAACTATTCGGCCGAATTGCCGCTGGCGCAGGGCGTCAAATTCGATATCTGAAGATGTTTCCGGCGGTGCTGACCCGCGCCGCCGGATACTTTGTGATCAGTCTGAAAACAGATAGTCCAGCCGCATCACCGCCTGGGCTTTTTCGGCTCCAATCCCCAGAAACTTGGCGATAACTGCTTCGTTCTCAGTTCGGTCCGATGTCTCGCGAATGCGCAAGTAGCCGTCAAACTCGGCATTGCGGATCTGTTCAGATTCATACGCCAGATCATTGTGAAGTGTGGGTAACAGGCGTGATACGGTTTCTGACGGGCTGTTCTCACCTGCCAACCCAACGCGTCGGGCATGGCCGATCAGATACTCGTCCGAGTATTCGCATTCGATCTCCAGCACACGCGTTTTGGCCTTGTCACGGCAAAAATCGCGGATGATGTCCAGATTGGCAGGGTCCAGGCACAAAACCAGCCGGTCCGCCCCAAACCCTTCGAATAACATGCGAACCACAGACCGCCGGTGTCTGGACCGCTTCGTCAATGTCGTTTCGATCCCCCCAAGATCTGGCAGCGGGGTGTCTTGTTCGTTGAACAGATATTCGACACACGGGATGTCTGTTTCTGATGCAATCTGATCCACCAACCGTTTGGCCACGTGCCACTTTTTGCACACAACCAGGAACAACTCACGCTCTGGTCCCAGCGTGTTTTCCGTTTCCCAGAACCGCTGGCCAAACCTGCGGCCGACACGCCCCCGCCCTGTCAGGAAAGCATGCAGGTTGCGGCCCTCGTTCGAGATCGGAAAATCAACGCCTTCGCTGGCGTATAATGCGCCCAGCCGGTCTTTCAACTCATGCGCCTCGGGGCTGATTTTGCGGGCAAATAGATAATCCTGACCCAACAGCATGTCGTAGTGGTCGTTGTAGAACGTGACGGGCATTCCGTAGTCTGAGAACATCAAGAAGGTAAGTGTGCGGTTTTCGATCTCGCCCTTTGGGATCAGGTGCCGAACGAGAGTTTGAAAAAACGTCTCGTCCGGGATCCAGGTGGTCGAGAAGAACCGGATCACATCGCGGCGCTGGTTCAGGAAATCCAGAATCATTTCGATGGTTCTGCGGCGCAGGCACCACCATTGGCTGCCGATCATCATCTGGATGTCTTTTGGGATGTCCCGGGTCAGGCCGAACCGTTTCTGCATCTCGAAAGACGCGTAGAACAGCCCGCTTTGCGTGCGTTCGTTAAAGTAGTGGCGATAGATCAGACGGTCTTCTTTCATACCGGTCTTGATCCAGTTGCTCTCAAAGAAGTCATGGCTTTCGATAAAATCCAAGTCGTTCTCGTCGAGGAACTGATGCGCGTACTCAGCGGTCTTGATCGCCATGCAATCGCCTGAAAGCATGTAGAAATGCGTGGCACGGGGAAAAGCGTCAACAGCAGCCTGCAGGGCGTTTAGCGTGGCTTGAACCAGCGACCATTCTCCCCAGCCGCATTTGATGCGTTTGCTGGCGAATGTGACGTTTGGATTGTCCTTCAGTGCAGCGCGGATGCGATCATAGTCCGCCGCATTGGCGCGGGCATCGAAGTGAATCACCATGCAGTCCCCGACGGCAGTCAGCTGCTCTGCCTGTGCGATGATCGCATCAGGGTCTTTGTGACAAAGCAAAATATAGGCAATCTTTGCCATGAGGTTTACGCAATTTCCGTTTCTGCCCGTTTCCAACCGTGATACTGAGGATGAACGATTGAATAAACAGAATATTTTTGGTTCTTTGGTCTCAAATGCTGGCACGTCCAATTTAGGCCCGGCCAGTATAGGAGGCGCAGCAGATGGGTTTTCCCGGCACCTGGATGACCGAGAGCGAGAGCATGGTATACCGTGTGGTGCCAAAATGTGCTTGCTCGACCATTGGTCAGATCATGTATTTTTCGGATCATGGTCATTTTTTTGACGGCGATATTCATGATGCCAAAGGTGGTATGCACAAATGGGCGTTTGATCAAAGCCAGGGCTTGATCTCCACGAATGTCCGTAATCACGCGTCGTTTTCTTTCACCTGTGTGCGCAACCCGTACACACGAATCCTTAGTTCATTTTTCGACAAGATCTGTGGCATCCAGCGCAACGGTAAAAGATACCGGGGCAATCTGGTTCCGACGCTGATCTACAACTATGGGATTGAAGTCGGCGGTGACGACGGAAAAGGTGAGTTTGACCAAATTGCCAGCTTCCGCCGATTTTTGCTGTTTGCGCGCGACACGATCCGGTGGCGTAGGCCCATGGATCCGGACATTCACTGGTCTGCCATGTCGGGCCACGTCTCGACCTTCATCGTGAATGGCGGGCAATATGACAGGATCTTCTGGACCGAGAAATTCAATGACGGCATGCAGGGTGTTCTGGACCATGTCGAAACCGCGCATCCGGTGACATTGTCCGAGATCCCACGGTTCAACGAATCCGAAGGGCACGGGCCCAAACGTGCCCATCCGGTCGAGGACTATTTCGACGACCTGTCGATGCATCTGGTCTATGAAATCTATAAGCAGGATTTCGAGCTGTTCAAATACGATTTCGAGAATCCTGGTAACAAGATGCCCATCGGTGAGATAGATCTGGATGAGGTACACGCCAAACTGGGCGATTGATGGGCAATGGGTGCCTTCGGGCAGAGATGCATCTGCTTAGAACATGATTTGCACGTGAGTGTCTGCTTCGAGACCCTATTGTCGCTTGTAAGTCAAACTCGAAAGCAACTCTTCGACCAACCGATCTTCAACGCCCCTGTCGTCAATTTCACAGTTGTATGTCGCAAATATCATTGTGGAATTGCATCTCAGGCACCAAGATCTCCACCACGTGTCATTGTTGGTTGTTTCAATGGAAAAGCCTGTATAATCGCCCTGAACAGTCGCTTTCAGTTTGTAGGGCTGCAGCCCCATTTTTTCTGAAAATTCAATTAGATCACTGTCAGATACTACGTCATCTTTGATGTAACTTGATAATTGCAACACTCCGAAACCATCATCCGTCACGAAACCTACAAAATCGTCGTTCTCGTCCAATAGCGAACAGTTTTTGGGAAGAGCTAGCGCCCAGCTTCCTCTCGAGTAATCGGAATTTGACCCGAAGACTTGTAAAATTTTTCTCATCGGTTGAACTTAGCAAACTTAGAGTTCTAAGGGCAATCTAGTCCGCACAGCAGAACAAAAACGGCCCACCGGATAGGCAGACCGTTTTTTGTTGAGCGGTTTCTAACTCAAACCTGACGCACCGCGCCTTTCGCTGCGCTGGTGGTCAGTTTGGCATAGGCTTTCAGCGCAGTAGAGACCTTGCGCTTGCGCGGTGCCGCAGGAACCCAACCTTTTTCGTCTTGAGATTTGCGGCGCTCTGCGAGGTCTTCATCAGACACCGCAAGATGGATTGTTCGGTTAGGAATATCGATTTCGATCTTGTCGCCGGTTTGCACGAGGCCGATCTCGCCACCTTCGGCGGCTTCGGGCGAAACATGACCAATTGAAAGGCCTGACGTGCCGCCCGAAAACCGTCCGTCGGTCAGCAAGGCGCAGGCTTTGCCGAGGCCTTTGGATTTCAGATATGAGGTCGGGTACAACATCTCCTGCATCCCCGGTCCGCCGCGCGGCCCCTCGTAGCGGATGACGACAACATCCCCTTCTTTGACCTTACCCGTCAGAATATCGCTGACGGCTTGATCCTGACTTTCACAAACATAGGCCGATCCGGTGAACTTCAGAATGTTCTCGTCGACACCAGCCGTTTTTACGATGCACCCGTCGCGGGCGATGTTACCGAACAGAACTGCAAGACCGCCATCTTGGCTAAAGGCATGTTCTTTGGATCGGATCACACCGCCTTCGCGATCTGTATCCAGCTCTTTGTAACGGTTGGATTGGCTAAACGCCTGCGTGGTGCGGACGCCACCTGGTGCCGCTTTGAACAGATCCTGAGCCCTTGGGTTGTTGGCGACCTTGATGTCCCAATTGGCAATGGCCTCGGCCATCGTGGGCGAGTGGACCGTGCTGCAATCATCGTGAAACAACCCCGCACGGCTCAACTCTCCAAGGATCGAGAAGATGCCGCCCGCACGGTGGACATCTTCCATATGCACATTCTCGGTATTGGGCGCGACCTTGCACAGGCATGGCACTTTTCGGCTAAGCCGGTCCATGTCGGTCATTGTGAAATCGACATTGCCTTCATACGCGATGGCCAACAGATGCAGGACCGTATTGGTCGACCCGCCCATCGCGATATCCAAACTCATGGCGTTCTCAAACGCCTTAAACGTGGCGATCTCACGCGGCAAGAAGCCTTTCTCATCCAGATCATAGTGGCGCTTGGTGATCTCGACGATTCTGCGCCCGGCTTCCAGAAACAGCTCTTTCCGGTCGGCATGGGTGGCAAGGGTCGAGCCGTTGCCCGGCAGGGCCAGACCAAGCGCCTCGGCCAAACAGTTCATCGAGTTGGCAGTGAACATGCCTGAACATGACCCGCAGGTAGGGCACGCGTTTTCTTCGATATGTTTGACCTGTTCGTCCGTGAACCTGTCGTCTGCAGCAGCAACCATCGCGTCCACCAGGTCGATCTTCTTAGCGTCCAGATCGGCGATGTCGATCTTGCCCGCCTCCATCGGGCCGCCCGAAACAAAGATCGCCGGAATGTTGAGCCGCATCGCGGCCATCAACATGCCGGGGGTGATCTTGTCGCAGTTCGAGATGCAGACCATCGCATCGGCGCAATGGGCATTGACCATATACTCCACACTGTCGGCGATCACCTCGCGGGAAGGCAGCGAATAGAGCATCCCGTCGTGACCCATGGCGATGCCGTCATCCACGGCGATGGTGTTGAATTCTTTGGCGACACCACCTGCGGCCTCGACTTCGCGCGCGACCATCTGACCCAGATCTTTCAGGTGCACGTGGCCGGGCACAAACTGAGTGAAAGAGTTGACGATGGCGATGATCGGTTTGCCAAAATCGCCATCGGTCATGCCGGTGGCGCGCCACAGGCCACGGGCACCGGCCATGTTGCGGCCATGAGTGGAGGTTCTGGATCGGTACATTGGCATGATGCTGTTTCCCTTTTGCCCTACCTGCGGTATCTGGGTGCGTATGTTATAGCGCACGTATCATATGTGCGTTATAACGTACAAGGGAAATCGCAGGGCACTGGCATGGAAACATTGGCTGAAACTGGCGAAATCACGCTAAAACTGAGGGATGTGCGGGCAGCCTCGGGGCTGAGCTTGTCAAAAGCTTCGGAATTGACCGGGGTCAGCAAAGCAATGCTGGGCCAGATCGAACGCGGCGAATCAAGCCCGACGATTGCCACCTTGTGGAAGATTGCCAAAGGGTTTCAGCTGCCTCTCAGTGCGCTGATCGGAACGTCTGTTTTGCGTGACTCATCGGATGCGAACATGTTTCGAACGGTGACTTTTCCAGGCAGCATCGAAGTAAAGATCGTGTTTCCGTTTGACCCGGTTTTGGGGGCAGAGACCTTTCACGTTTCCCTGACTCCAAACCAATGCCACGAATCGCCAGCCCATGCTGCCGGAGTTACCGAAGAGGTATTTGTCCTTGATGGGGCCCTTGACGTTTTGCGCGACGATGAATGGGTTTCGCTGCACGCGGGGCAGGGTCTGCGGTTCTCGGCGGATGTCCCACACGGGTATCGCGCAGGGCAAACAGGAGCGATGTTTCTGAATATGCATCACTATGGGCAAACAGCTGCGTCAGAGCCGGTTACCTGAACCAAGTTTCCACCCGCTGAATTGATAATGAGGGCTATTGATGGCTGCTTTTTTGGACACGCTGACTTGGGCCGATGCCCTCGGGTCGTTTGGCGCACTGGTTGTGGTCGGGGCTTATTTCGCAACGCAGATGCGCATGATGAACTCCGATGATCTGGCCTTTCCGGTGATCAACCTCCTGGGGTCAATTCTGATCGTTTATTCGCTGCTGCAGAACTTCAATCTGGCCTCGATGCTGATCGAAAGTTTCTGGATCGCAATCAGCTTTATCGGAGTTATTCAGCATATCAGGCTGCGCCGCGCGCGATGAAGACGTGAAACAGCGCTAACATCCTCCATCCAGTCTTGAATACGCATCCCGCCAAGTATAGGGAAACTCCTGCACGTTTTGGGGAGGCATTGATGCTGGACGATCCGAAAACCCTGGTGTCTACCGAATGGCTGGCCGCTCATATGAAGGACCCGGATCTGCGGATTCTGGATGGGTCGTGGTACCTGCCGCAACAGGGGCGTGACGCCAAATCCGAATATGATGCGGGCCACATCCCGGGCGCTCGGTTTTTTGACATCGATGACATCTCTGATCAGCGATCAGATTTGCCACATATGGCGCCGCCGGTCGAAAAGTTCATGTCGCGTCTTCGCGCTATGGGCGTGGGCGACGGCCATCAGGTGGTGGTCTATGACGGTGCCGGTCTTATGTCTGCAGCGCGCGTCTGGTGGTTGTTCCGTCTGATGGGACAAGAAAACATTGCCGTTCTGGATGGGGGCTTGCCAAAATGGCAGGCCGAAGGGCGTGAAATCGAGGATCTGCCGCCTGTTATCCGCGACCGCCACATGACCGTGCGGGTGCAAAATCAACTTGTGCGCGATGTCACGCAAGTCTCTGCCGCTGCCAAGCTAGGCGACCACGAAATCATAGACGCGCGCGCGGCGGGCCGGTTCACGGGTACAGACCCCGAACCGCGCGAAGGGTTGCGGTCGGGACGCATCCCTGGCTCTCGCAACGTGCCTTTCGGTGCATTGCTGAACAGAAACCACACGATGAAATCACCCGAGGAGTGCCGCGCCATTTTCGAGGCCGCAGGCGTCGATCTGTCGAAACCGGCGATCACATCCTGCGGGTCGGGCGTGACAGCCGCGATCCTTAGCCTTGCGCTTGAGCGCATGGGCAAGAAAGATCACTCGCTTTATGACGGCTCCTGGGCTGAATGGGGTGCCTTCCCGACCCTGCCCGTCGCAACCGGAGAGAACTGATGTTCGAACATCTCAAACCGCAACCTGCCGACAAGATTCTAGCGCTGATGCAAATGTACCGCGAGGACCCGCGCGATCAAAAGATCGATCTGGGTGTCGGCGTCTACAAGAATGCTGAAGGTATCACCCCGGTGATGCGCGCGGTGAAAGCAGCTGAAAAGCGCATTCTGGAGGAGCAGGAGAGCAAAGCTTACACCGGCCTGGCCGGTGATCCGGCCTATGCCGATGCGATGATTGATCTGATCCTTGGTGCATCCGTCCCGCGCGCCAATATTGCCGCCGTTGCGACTCCGGGTGGCACCGGTGCCTGCCGTCAGGCGTTCGAGATGATCCGCATGGCCAACCCTGAGGCCCGCGTCTTCGTATCGAACCCAACTTGGCCCAACCACCTGTCGATCCTGAACTATCTGGGCGTGGAAGCCGTTCCTTACCGCTATTTTGACGACGAGACCCGTGGCGTCGATTTCGACGGTATGATCGAGGACCTGAAAACTGCCAATGCTGGCGACGTCGTCCTGTTGCATGGCTGCTGCCACAACCCGACCGGGGCCAACCTGAACATGGTCCAGTGGCAAGACGTCGTGAACATCATCAATGAGCTCGGTCTCGTGGCGATGATCGACATCGCCTATCAGGGCTTTGGCGACGGCCTTGAGGAAGACGCGCAGGCGACCCGTCTGGTGGCCTCGTCCGTCAAACGATGCCTGATCGCGGCGTCCTGCTCGAAGAACTTCGGCGTTTATCGTGAGCGCACTGGCCTACTGATGGCGATCAGCGATGATGCGGCGCAAACGGCGCTGAACCAGTCGACGCTGGCCTTCCTGAACCGCCAGAACTACTCCTTCCCACCGGATCACGGGGCAAGAGTTGTAACGACGATCCTGACAGACCCGGAACTTCGCGCGGACTGGGAAGCAGAGCTGGAAGAGGTCCGTCTGTCGATGTTGGACCTGCGTCAACAACTGGCCGATGAGTTGCAGCGCCACAGCGGTTCAGATCGCTTCGGGTTTATCGCCCAGCATCGCGGTATGTTCTCGCGCCTCGGCGCTGCCCCGGACCTGGTTGAGCAACTGCGGGGCGATCACGGTATCTATATGGTTGGTGACAGCCGGCTGAACATCGCAGGCCTGAACGCCACAACTGTGCCGATCTTGGCCAAAGCGATTGTCGACGTCGGCGTCTAACGAACACGATTTAGAACAAGAAAACCCGGACGCAAGCGCCCGGGTTTTCGTGTCTTTTGGATCAAGGTCTAGCCTTTGGAGAACTCTGGATAGGCTTCCATACCCAGTTCGGCCATGTCGAGGCCATTGATCTCGTCCTCTTCGCTGACGCGGATGCCCATGGTGGCCTTCAGGATGGACCATAGGATCAAGGCGGCGACGAAAGTGAAGATGCCGTAGGCCACGATACCGGTCAGTTGAGTGATCAGGCTGGCCTCACCGTAGAAGATCACGGCGATGGTGCCCCAAATGCCTGCGAACAGGTGAACCGGGATGGCACCGACCACGTCGTCGATCTTGAACTTGTCCAGCATGGGAACCGCGAAGACAACGATGATACCGCCGACTGCACCGATCCAAAGCGCGCCGAACAGGGTCGGTGCCAGAGGCTCGGCAGTGATTGAGACGAGACCAGCAAGCGCGCCGTTCAGAACCATGGTCAGATCAGGCTTTTTGTACAGAACCTGTGTCATGATCAGGGCGGCAACAGCGCCCGCCGCAGCGGCCATGTTGGTGTTAGCAAAGATGCGCGATACGTCAGATACGTCACCCACGGTGCCCATCGCCAGCTGCGAGCCGCCATTGAAGCCGAACCAGCCCAGCCACAGGATGAATGTCCCCAAGGTGGCTAGCGCCAGGTTTGAACCGGGCATCGGGTGGACTTTGCCGTCCTTATATTTGCCGATACGCGGGCCAAGGATGAGACAGCCCGCCAGAGCCGCCCAGCCACCGACCGAGTGCACAACAGTTGAGCCAGCAAAGTCAGAGAAGCCTGCTTCAGACAACCAGCCGCCGCCCCACTGCCAGGACCCAGAGATCGGGTAAAGCACACCGGTCAGCACGATCACGAAGATCAGGAAAGGCCACAGTTTGATCCGTTCCGCCACGGCACCCGAAACGATCGAGGCGGTTGCGGCCACAAACACCAGCTGGAAGAAGAAGTCCGAGCCAACCGACGCATAATCCAGCGCCGCTTCGGCCGCGGGGACTCCCACGGGATCCAGAACTGTGGTTGAGAAGAACGGGCCAACCCAACCCGCTATGGTCCAGCCGTCGCCAGGGTACATCAGGTTGAAGCCGATCAGCCAGTACATGATTGCGGCAAAGGAAAACAGCGCCACGTTCTTGATCATCTGCATGGCAACGTTTTTCGACCGCACCAGCCCGCCTTCGAGCATGGCAAAACCAGCGGCCATAAAAAACACCAGAAAGCCCGCCATCAAGAACAGCAAGGTGGTGAAGATGTATTGTGTATGCAGCGCAGCTTCGCCGGTTGCGGCGTCCTCTTGCGCAAGACCCATCTGCGGCAGCACGACGATCGCGGCGGCAGGGATGAGAGATTTCATCAGGTTCATTGTCAGTCCTCGAATGATGTGGAGTAAGGGCGCCTACAGCGCTTCCTCGTTGGTTTCCCCGGTCCGCACGCGCAGCGCCTGCTCGACATCGAGGACAAAAATCTTGCCGTCACCGATCTTGCCGGTTTTGGCGGTTTTGGTGATGGTCTCGACGATCTGGTCGGCCATGGTGGCAGGAACCACGATTTCCAGTTTGATCTTGGGCACGAAATTCACGGCATATTCGGCCCCACGGTAAATTTCCGTGTGACCGGATTGCGAGCCGAAGCCCTTGATTTCGGTCACCATCATGCCGCGCACCCCGGCCGTGGTCAGTGCTTCACGCACCTCCTCCAGCTTGAACGGCTTGATTGTCGCAATAATCAGTTTCACGTCTTTCCCCTCTGCTTCCCCGGCGGGACCGGTTTGTTTGCACCTGCAGAAAAAGAGCGCGAGAGACCGCCGTAGGGAACGGTCACTGGACGTAAAAGCGCCGTTAAATGACGCAAAGTTGCACATTTTTTGCACAAATTGCGCAAGTAGATTAAAAATTAAGCATCAATGAGAAGGAGAAATTCCGGAATTTCTGACCTCTACATACCCAGAGTACCGGGGTAAGGTGGCCCAAAAGCATAATCGGGCAGAGTTTGAGCATGACTGAGTCCAGACGTCGTAAATCGACATTGGTCGCGGATAAAAGATACCCGTCGAAGAGGCGCAAGCCCACGGCGACCAAGCGCGCTGCGAAGCCAGCGGGCAAGAAGGCCACCGCACGCAAGGCAACAACGCGCAAGACCGCACGGAAAAAAACACGGAGAATGTCCGGCGGCAACGGCGGTGGCATCTTTCGCCGTCTTTTCCGTTGGATATGGCGGTTGATCTGGGGTCTGACATGGCGTGTCGGAGCTATTGTCGGCATGTTGGTCGCATTGGCGGTGGGTATCGTCTATACCACATTGCCGGATGTCGACGCGCTTTTGGACGGACGTGCGCGAGGATCGGTGACGCTGCTGGACCGCGACGGCAAGGTCTTTGCGTGGCGCGGAGACCAGTTCGGTGGGGTAATCACGGCGGATACCGTCTCACCCCACCTGAAGAACGCCGTCGTCGCGACCGAGGACAAACGATTCTACCGTCATTTCGGGATCAGCCCACGTGGCGTGGCCAGCGCTGTGCGCATCAACCTTAGCGAAGGGCGTGGGCCGTTGTCTGGCCATGGCGGCTCGACCATCACGCAGCAGACGGCGAAACTATTGTGTCTTGGCGTGCCCTATGAACCTGACCAGTGGGAGTCCGAGGCCGCGTATGAATCCGATTGTCGGCAAGGGTCGCTGTGGCGCAAAGGCAAAGAAGCCATTTACGCAATGGCGATGGAGGTCAAGTACTCCAAGGATGAGATTCTGACAATCTATCTGAACCGCGCCTTCCTGGGTGCAGGCGCGCGCGGGTTCGAAGCTGCGAGCCAGCGCTACTTTGGCAAATCTGCCGCCGAAGTTTCACCAGCCGAGGCTTCGATGCTTGCTGGTCTGCTGGTGGCACCGACGCGTTATGCGCCCACAAACGACCTGCAGCGATCCCAGGACCGCGCGCGGCTTGTTGTGGGCCTGATGGAAACTCAGGGTTATCTATCGGGCGCTCAGGCAAGTGAAGCCCGTAGCAGGCCGGCGCAATTGTCCGAAGCTGCCGCAGCGCGTGCCGGGGGCTATTTTGCAGACTGGGTGATGGCCAGCGGACCAGAGTTCTTTACGCGAAATACGACCGAGGATGTGGTGATCCGCACTACTCTGGATCAGCGTATTCAGAAGTCTGCGGAAGAGGCGTTGAAGTACATCTTTCAGGAAAAGGTGCGCGAAGGATCGAAAGCACAGGCCGCGATTGTTGTGATGTCAGCCGATGGCGCGGTGCGCGGGATGGTCGGCGGTCGCAAGACGCGTGTGTCTGGCGCATTCAACCGTGCCACGCAGGCGCTGCGGCAGACCGGGTCGTCCTTCAAGCCCTTTGTCTATGCAACGGCGCTGGAACTGGGATACTCCCCGCTGGATACTGTGATGGATGAACCCACATGTTGGAACATTGCCGGGTCCGGTCAATGGTGCCCTGAGAACTACACAAAGAAGTATTATGGCCGGGTCAGTTTGGCCGATGCGCTGAAGAACTCACTTAACATTCCGGCTGTTAAAGTGGCCGAGATTTCGGGGCTGGAAAACGTCCGTACCGTGGCCAGCCAGTTCGGAATCACCAGCGATCTCGCGCAAGGGCTCGCTTTGGCGCTGGGCGCATCCGAAAGCACGCTGATCGAGATGACGGGGGCCTATGCCGGTATCCTGAACGGGGGTTCGGCCGTGGAGCCCTACGGTTTGACCGAGCTTAAGCTGTTGGGGGATGACAAGCCGGTCATGGTGACGACAACCGGAATCGGCGAGCGGGTGATCCGCGATGAAGCCGCAAAGCAGCTGACCTGGATGATGGAACGCGTCGTGTCTCAGGGGACCGGCGGGCGGGCCAAACTGCCCGGCTGGCAAGTCGCGGGTAAAACCGGCACCACTCAGGCTGCGCGCGATGCCTGGTTCATCGGGTTTACGGCCGACTATGTCACTGGTGTGTGGATGGGATATGACGACAACACGCCGCTGTCAGGTGTGACTGGAGGTGGTTTGCCTGCGGAAATCTGGCGGGAAACCATGTTGCGTGTGACCGAAGGCATGACCCCGACACCGCTGCCGATGCTGGCACCCGCTCCGCCGGTCCAGGTGCAACAACCCAGCCAGCCGCGCCGCAAACAGGGTGGCGGGTTTGCCAAGGCCGTCGACAATCTGTTGAAGGACATATTCGGCGGGAACTAAATTCCACGAAGGGTTGGGAGGTGCGCTGCACCTCCCAACACCACTTACAGGCTTTCGTCCAGCGCTACGATGATGGCAGCGCCCATTTCCGTGGTCGAAACCGGCTCGACCCCTTCATCGGCCAGCAGATCGCCAGTGCGCACGCCGTCGGCCAGAACCTTCTCTACCGCGCCTTCCAGACGATCCGCTTCAGCGCCTTGGTCGAAGCTGTAGCGCAATGCCATCGCAAAGCTGAGGATACACGCGATTGGGTTGGCCTTGCCTTGTCCCGTGATATCGGGCGCAGACCCGTGGACCGGTTCATACATCGCCTTAGGCCGACCATTGGCCATCGGCGCGCCGAGGCTGGCAGAAGGCAGCATGCCCAGGCTACCGGTCAGCATAGCTGCGCAATCCGACAGGATGTCACCGAACAGGTTATCAGTCAGGATCACATCGAATTGCTTGGGCGCCCGGACCAGCTGCATGGCGCCGTTGTCGGCATACATGTGCGACAGTTCAACTTCGGGATAATCCGCAGCAACACGAGTTACGACCTCACGCCACAGGATGCCGGATTCCATCACGTTGGCCTTTTCCATCGAACACAGTTTCTTGTTCCGGCGCATCGCCAGTTCAAAGGCCGAGCGCGCGGCGCGTTCGATTTCGGATTCAGTGTAACGCTGCGTGTTGATCCCCACGCGTTCGTTGCCTTCCTCGAAGATACCACGCGGCTCGCCGAAATAGACACCTGACGTCAGCTCGCGCACGATCATGATATCGAGACCTGCGACAATGTCCTTTTTCAAAGATGAGAAATCGGCCAGCGCGTCAAAGCATTGCGCCGGGCGCAGATTCGAATACAGGTCCATTTCCTTGCGCAAACGCAGCAGGCCGCGTTCTGGTTTCAAGCTGAAATCCAGATCATCGTATTTAGGGCCTCCAACGGCCCCCAACAGAACAGCATCCGCTTCCTGCGCTTTTGCCATTGTTTCGTCCGACAACGGAGCACCATGAGCGTCATAGGCCGCACCGCCCACAAGGTCCTCGCTGACATCAAACTGTAGGTCGCGATTGGCACCGAACCAGTCGATGATCTTGCGCACTTCGGCCATGACTTCGGGGCCAATTCCATCTCCGGGCAGGATGAGGAGCGAGGGGTTGGACATGAAGGGTCTCCTTGCGTTTCGTCGCAATGGCCCTAGCGTCTGTGCCGCATCGGGTCAATGAGACGATCCAGCCGATTCACACCGAAAGCGCAGGTTGGCCACGGTTTGGCTGGCGCACGGCATCAGTTTTGCAAAAATGCCTACAGGCTTGCTTTTAGCCCTTCTGCTAAAAGATCCCAGACCCGGCGGATGCGCGGGGTCTGACGCATGGCCTGCGGCGCGGCCAACCAGACCGGCAAAATGGGAATCTCAACATCCAGGCGCACGACTTCCACTTTGGGATCTGCTTGGGCAACCTGAACCTGGCCGAAACCAATGCCGCAGCCCGCCCGGATAAGCTCCCAATAAGCGCTTTGCAGATCGCAGCGGGTGGCAAAACTGTCGCGACTGGCTGGCCATCCCTTTTCTCGCATTTTGTCGATGATCTGCTTGTTGGCGTCAAATCCAACCAGATCGTGACGGAAAAGATCTTCGGGGGTTTCGGGCCGGCCCGCCCGATCCAGATAGGATTTGGCCGCGCAAAAGCAAAGCGGCACGTCACCAATGTAACGGGACACGATGTCCATCTGCTCAGGGCGGTACATGCGCACAGCGATATCAGCCTCGCGATACAGTAGGTTCTCGCTCGCATCGGTCGCCACAAGCTCGAGCTGAATCGCCGGTTCCTGCCGACGTATGTCCGCCAGAATCGACGGCAAAAGATGGTGTGAGGCAAAGACAGATGCGGTGATCCGAACGGAGCCTTCCAATTGCTGCGACTGCCCTGCTGCGGTCATACTGAACGCGCTCATGGCGCTGTGCATCTGTTGTGCCATCGGCAAAAGCTGGGATCCAACCTCGCTGAGCTTCAGCCCGCGTGCGTGTCGGTCGAACAGGGACACGCCCAACTCAGCCTCAAGCGTTTGGACCTGTCGGCCCAGTGTTGGCTGGCTGCGTTCCAGCTGCCGCGCCGCGGCAGACAGTGATCCGGTTTCGGCAACGGCCAGAAAGCTCTGAATCAGGGACCAGTCCGCATGTGTTAAGGTTCTGTCCATTCAAAAATGAATACACAATCTACACCGGCCGGCAATTCCTTAGTTGAACTGAATGACTACATTGGCTGCTGACAGGAGAATGCCATGACACAGACCGTTCTAATTTTGGGTGCATCAGGTCGCTTTGGCCGCAACGCCGCTTTGGCTTTTGGCAATGCGGGTTGGGTCGTGCGCAATTTTGATCGTAAGACCGACTTGCTGGAAGAGGCAGCGACAGGGGCGGATGTCATCGTCAATGCCTGGAACCCGCCCTATCCGGACTGGGCGCGTCTTGTACCGAAACTCCATCGGCAGGTGATCAACGTGGCCTCGGAAACCGGTGCAACCGTCATTGTTCCGGGGAATGTCTATGTGTTTGGCGCCAATACGCCGAGCCCTTGGTCGGGTGACACACCGCATCTGGCGACAAACCCGCTGGGTCGTATCCGAATAGAAATGGAAGAAACCTATCGCAGTTCATCCGTGCGGACGATTGTCCTGCGAGCAGGGGATTTCATCGATACCTGCGCCTCGGGCAACTGGTTTGATCAGGTCATGATAAAACACTTATCGCGTGGTCGGTTGGTTTATCCTGGCGATCCAAGCATTCCTCATGCCTGGGCTTACCTCCCTGATCTGGCGCGAACAGCCGCTGCGTTGGCTGAGATGCGCGATAGGCTGCCTCGGTTCTGTGACGTCCCCTTCGCCGGGCACACTCTGACAGGAACAGAGATTGCCACGGCATTGTCACGGGTGACCGCCCAGACCGTGACGATCAAACAGATGAGCTGGTGGCCCCTTCACCTTGCTAAACTACTCTGGCGACTGGCCCCGCACTTGCTTGAGATGCGATATCTATGGGATGTGCCCCATCGGTTGGATGGTAGCCTGATGGCCGAGCTGTTGGGAGAGGTTCAGCAGACCGGGTTGGACGATGTCTTGCGATCCGCAATTCCCGCGTCTCTGTCAGAGCCTTCGCGCGCGACCAAAGCAGTGGCCGTTTGAGCGGTCTAGGGTACTGCCACGTCCACCCAGACCAGACGATGACGGCTGGCGCTTTGGGCCGCACCCCCCAGGTCGCTATCCGGAGCAGGCCAATAGACACCAGCATCTACGACTCTTAGGTCTGCCGACGGCAAGACGTAGTCGACACGCATCTTTCCGGCGGCTTTCCAGTCAACCGTTGCCAACGCGCCGGTCGCATCCTTTTGCTGCGGGTCTTGCAGGTGTGGATTGGCCAGAAGCGACCGGATTGCGTGTCTGCGCCCATCGCCCTGATCCGGGTCCAGATTGGCATCCCCTGCGATCACGAAGCGGTTCGTCAGCACGGGGCCAAGATCACCATCCATCAGCAATGACCAAAGTCGAATCTCATCCCGGTTGCGTAGCCCGTTGCGGTCTTCCGGCCCGTCAAACACTGGCGGGCTGGCGTGAAAGGTCATCAGACTGATGTGGCCGATCGGTGTAGCAACAGGCACCACCCAGTGCCCGGTCGACGACAGGCGCTGCGCGGCCTGAGCCTGATCCGAAGGGAAGGGTTCGCCATCAACTGCTGGTAATTCGGCTCCGGGCAGGTCACGCCACAAGACCTTGGAATAATCCTGGATTTCAGACCGCAGAATTTCGTGCTTTGACAGCACGGCCAAGCCGCCGTGACCGGTAAACAAACCCCAGCCATGCGAATCTCCGGGACCCTGCGTGCGACCATCCCCATCCAGATCAAGGCCAGAGTCCAAACCGGAATTGGGCTGGGCGGCAAAGTGGTAGGGAAAATCCAGTCCCGATTCACGCAGTTTGCGGGACAAAGCGGTCAGGGCGAGGCCATCCATGTCCCAGTCGATGCCTTGTAAGGCCACAATGTCGGGCTGCATTGCCACCAGTACTGCGACAACGGCCTGGACCTGAGGATCGTTGCGTTGAACGTCACGCAGCAGAAGCCCCGGACCTTTTCGGCTGAGTTCGGTATTGAAGGTGGCAACACGTATCACATCTGCATGCACCGCAAAGGGCAGCAAACACAGAACAAGGGCGCGGATCATGCAGCCTGAGTTGTCTCGTTCGTGGAATAGGCGCGGCGTTTTTCGACGATCAAACCTGCGATGCGCAGTGTCGCCATTCCCCGCATGATCATGCTGGCGGGCAAAAAGGCCCAAGCGCTTAGCGTCCAGATCAAGGTCTGAGGATTGCTCAGCGAGATCGGGTTGGCGAAGTTTGTCAGCATTTCAATCGCGGCAGGGATAAGAAAAGGAAGCAAGACACCGATGCAGATATTCAAACGTCCATCGCGCTGTAGCCGAGCCACAACATCCCCACCTTTGGTTGGGTCAAACAGCGGTAAATTGGTCCACACGTTGAACGCGCCATTGCCCGTGGGCCACCCCTTAAGTTTGACGGCATACGCAAAGCTGGCGATCGTCACCAAGGCGGCAACATAGGCAACACTGGCAGTGACGCGAACCAGTTCAATCAATGGCAGACTTGCGTCAGCGGGAACCATCAACACGATCAGACGAACCGGCGAATACGGGAAGTCGACAACGTTGGCGACGGACAGACCCATTGAATAGAAGAATGTTGTCAGCTCTGTCGGGGCGTAAGTGTTCTTACAGATCAGCGTTAGAAAAGTGACCATCGACATCAGGCCAACGAATCGCAACCGGTTCACCGGCGGCGCATCACGAAACTCAATGAAACTGGGAAAGGCAGAGTTGTATTCAGCAAATGTCAAGATAAACGCGAGTATCGCGAGAAAGACCACGATCTCGGTCCCGTTCGTCGATGATACTGGGAGGTATAACGCGGGAGTAAGCACCATGAGTGCCACCAATATTCCACGTATCGCCGCCCCTGATGTGCGCGCAATCACAATTCCGAACCCTTTTTTCAAACCGGAGTAGCCGATCTCTGCCGACTTACATTCCAACTTGTCTCCGCCGATTTTTTCCTGGCGGTTGCCTGTCTAACGACACATTGGCGATAAGCGACATTTCGCTCAAGCCATGGCGCAGAAGACACCCGATTTCGGGCAAAATGATGGCGAAAGTGGTGCGGCTTTGCATCATTGCTGTCGTAAATTCGACGTGTAAAAGATTCGACCCACTACATGTTGTGGGTGTATCAGGTTTAACCCCTAAAATGCGAACGGGGTCGCCTTGGCGTCCCCGTTAGGTTGAGTGTCCACAGATTCGTCCCCAAGAATCAGACCCAGGGGCGGGCCTGGCTTGCGTGATCTTCGAATTTGTCGATGTGGTGATCTTTTTCCATCGTCAGCCCGATATCGTCCAGACCATGGATCAGGCAATGCTTGCGATGGGGGTCGATATCAAATTCGATCACGATGCCATCCGAAGTGGTGATCTGCTGATCCTCGAGATGCACGGTCATACGAGCGTTTTCACCCTTATGAGCGTCATCCATCAAAACAGCGTGGTGTTCCTCTTCAACCACGATCGGCAGGATGCCGTTCTTGAAGCAATTGTTGAAGAAGATGTCGGCGAAGCTGGTCGAGATCACAACCTTGATGCCGAAATCCTTTATGGCCCAAGGCGCGTGTTCACGCGATGAGCCGCAGCCGAAATTGTCACCAGCCACCAGAATCTCGGTGTTGCGATAGGCGGGCTTGTTCAGAACGAACTCTTCATTCTCGCCGCCATGATCGTGATAGCGCATTTCGTCAAACAGCACGACGCCGAGGCCCGACCGCTTGATGGTTTTCAGGTGCACCTTCGGAATGATCATATCGGTATCGATATTGATCAATGGCATTGGGGCGGCCACCCCGTGGACTTTGTCAAACTTTTCCATGTTCACACTCCTGCGGGAGAGGGCCGCGCCCGTGCCCCGCGTTTAAGCTTCTTTCGCGTCAGTTGTATCGGTTTTGGGTGCGTTCTTGACGAAGAACGCCATGAAGACCAATCCAAACCCATTGAACAGCATCTCGATGCCCAGCAGAATTCCCAGCAGTTGCAAAAGCACGCCTGGCTCTGCAGCGGCATAAGACCAGATGATGCCGGCGAGGATGATCGACAGGATGCCCGATATCAGCGTGGGCCAGAAAAACTGTGTTCCACGCATCTGAAAGGATAAAAAGACCCGAGCGATCCCACCTGCCAAGAACAGGATCAGGCAGACGGTCGCAAGTGTCAGCGTGCCCTGCAGGGGATGATCAAGAAATGACCAACCCAAAAACAGCATGACCACACCCATGACAAGAGACAGGATCTTGTTGCCGGTTCCTTCAACCGTGAACCCGCCAACAACCTGCAGCGCGCCGCAGATCAGCAACAGCACACCCGTCACCACTGTTACGGCAACAGACGCCACAACAGGTGCGCCGAGCACGAATACGCCAAAGGCAATCGATAAAAGCCCCAGCAGCAGCCATTTGACCCAATCACTCATGTCCTCAATCCCTTATAAGTTGATTTATGTGGGCAGCTTACATCAACTCTCGGACATCTGTCAGCCGTCCTGTGATTGCCGCGGCGGCGGCCATTGCGGGGCTCAGCAGGTGGGTACGTCCGCCGCGTCCTTGACGACCTTCGAAGTTGCGGTTCGAGGTTGCGGCACAGCGCTCACCCGGTTGCAATTGATCAGGGTTCATTGCGAGACACATCGAGCATCCGGCCAGGCGCCATTCGAACCCGGCCTCTTTGAAGATCTCGGCAAGACCTTCTTCTTCGGCCTGCGCCCGAACTAGGCCAGACCCCGGTACAATCATTGCACGCAAGCCCTCTTTCACCTTTTTACCCTTCAGAATCTCGGCTGCGGCGCGCAGGTCTTCGATCCGACCGTTGGTGCAAGACCCGATAAAGACCGTGTCGATTTCCACATCGCTGAGTTTTTGGCCGGCTGTCAGGCCCATATATTCGATTGAACGACGGGCCGCTTCGACTTTGCCGCCTTCGAAGTCATCGGGGCTCGGCACAGTTGCGGTGATTGGCAGAACATCCTCGGGGCTGGTGCCCCAGGTGACGACGGGCGCGATGTCTTCACCGCGCAGGGTGATGACCTTGTCGAAATGCGCGTCTTCGTCAGTGAAGAGCGTTTTCCACCAGTTCAATGCGGCTTCCCACTGAGCCCCTTTCGGTGCGTGTGGGCGGCCTTTGACGTATTCGAACGTGGTTTCATCCGGGGCAATCAAACCCGCACGGGCGCCGCCTTCAATGGCCATGTTGCAGACAGTCATGCGGCCTTCCATCGACAGATCACGGATCGCTTCACCGCAATATTCGATGACATAGCCCGTACCACCAGCAGTGCCGGTTTCACCGATCACGGCCAAAGTAATGTCTTTTGCGGTCACACCGGGCTGCAATTTTCCGGTGACCTCGACCTTCATGTTCTTTGATTTTTTCTGGATCAGGGTCTGCGTGGCCAGAACGTGTTCAACTTCGGACGTCCCGATACCATGCGCCAGCGCGCCAAACGCGCCGTGGGTGGCGGTGTGGCTGTCGCCGCAGACAACGGTCATACCCGGCAAAGTCCAACCCTGTTCAGGACCGACGATGTGAACAATGCCCTGGCGGACGTCATGCACCGGATAGTAGTGAATACCGAAGTCCTTGGCGTTCTTGTCCAGCGCTTCGACCTGAATGCGTGATTCCGGGTTTTCGATCCCATTCACGCGGTCCGGCGTGGTTGGTACGTTGTGATCCGGTACGGCGATGGTTTTCTCCGGCGCACGGACTGGTCGACCGGCCATACGCAGCCCTTCGAAGGCTTGCGGGCTGGTGACTTCGTGCACCAGATGGCGGTCGATATACAGCAAACAGGTTCCATCATCGGCTTCGTGCGCGACATGGGAATTCCAGATCTTGTCATAGAGTGTTTTGGGGGACATCGGTCCTCTCCCGTAGATAATGAGAAATAGCTGGCGAGTGGCTGGGTGCCGCCTATAGGCGGGCCAGAATCGTGCGGGCGGCCCCAAAGAACCGTTCACGCAGGCGCGTGCGGTCTTGCAACGTCGGAGCTGGGGCCAAAAAGACTCTCATGCGCACCAGATATATCGGGCTTCCGCGTCAATCAAGGTTCAATCCCTATTCCGCTTGCGCCCATGGCTTTGGGTTGCATCGCACGCCAGCCTTGTCCAAGCTGCTTAGCAGGAGACGTGCATGAACCAGGATCTGCTACCGGACTCGATTTCGGACCTCTACGCCAACATGACGGCTGCCTTTTTTTCGCAATTCCAAAACCTGATCGAACTGGTCGTCACGCCGGGCTGGCGACAGTATCAAATCATCATCATCGTGTTTCTTTGGATGCTGGCCTTCTGCCTGAAGCTGATGACCCAGAGCAGGTGGGAGGAGTGGGCGCGGTCGCGTACAGGTTGGCCCAAATGGCGCTTACGTATTCTGGTTCAGCTGATGCGCCGCCTAACGCTGGTGTATTTCGTGATCCTGTCCTGGGGTCTGTACCTGATAATGCAGCAGGTCACGTGGCCGTCGCGCAGCTATTTGATCGGGGTGTTTGCCACGCTGGCCGTGGCGTGGCTCGTTATTGCGCTACTGGCCCGACTGGTACGTAATCGGACGATCAGGCGGATTTTCAAATGGTCCATGTGGATTTATGCGACGCTGGTCGCGTTGGGGCTGACCGACGATGTCGCTGATTTTCTGGATGGCGTGGCCGTCTCGATTGGTGATCTGAACATCACGGCGTTAGGTATACTCAAGGCTGTTTTGCTGATCGGGGTTCTGCTGACACTTGCCCGCATCGGGGCCGGTGCGGCCGAGCGGGGCCTGAAAAGCAACGACGATATCTCACCTTCCATGCAGGTGTTGCTGGCCAAAGGCATCCAGGTGCTGCTGTTTGGAGCCGTTTTCATGGCGGCAATCCGAACGCTTGGTTTTGACCTGACCGGCATTGCACTTTTGTCCGGTGCGATTGGTGTCGGTATTGGTTTTGGGCTGCAAAAAGTGGTGTCCAACCTGATTTCAGGCATCATTATTTTGATGGACCGCTCGATTAAGCCGGGCGATGTGATCTCGCTTGGGGATACATTTGGTTGGATCAATGCGCTGGGCGCGCGCTATGTCTCGGTCGTGACCCGCGACGGGCGCGAGTACCTGATCCCGAACGAAGACCTAATCACCAATCAAGTTGTGAACTGGTCACATTCGGACCGTTTCGTGCGGTTGGATCTGGATTTCGGAACAAGCTACGGGGACGATCCCCACAAGGTCCGTGCAGCGGCCATTCGGTCGGTCAAAACCGTCAACCGTGTGCTCAGCGGCGGCAAGCACGAACCCGTCTGCCACATCACTGGGTTTGGCAATAGCAGCGTCGATTATGTTCTGCGGTTCTGGATTAGTGATCCGACCAAGGGGCTGACCAATATCCGGGGCAATATCTATCTGGCGTTATGGGATGCCTTCCAATCCGAGAACATTTCGATTCCCTTCCCACAGCGTGAGGTTCGGCTGCTTGGTGGCGAATCTGACGACGCAGACGGGCAACAACTCGCTAAAGAATGATCCGTCATGTCTGGGCCTCGGCGGCCCTTCATTGAAATGTTGCAATCCGCTTGTTACCTTATATGTACCCCTGCGCCGGGGATTTGTCGGCGCGCAGCAAAGGAGGACTATGTCCTGTCTCTACATACTCAGGCGGGTTTGCCCGCCGATGATGGGGCCAAAATGATGGCCCACTCTCAGTCAATCAGCGACAAGCTGCTTGAACGTATCCTTTCCTCACTTTCCGATGACAAGGCCGAAGACGTCATGCAGATCAACCTGCAAGGCAAGTCCTCGGTTGCGGATCACATGGTGATTGCTTCGGGTCGGTCGACCCGTCAGGTCTCGGCCATGGCGGAAAAGCTGACGGATCGCATCAAGCAGGAATTCGGTTTCACCTCGAAGGTCGAAGGCAAGGATGCCGGCGACTGGGTGTTGATCGATACGGGCGACGTGATCGTCCATATCTTCCGCCCCGAAGTGCGCGAATTCTACCAGCTGGAAAAGATGTGGCTGCCTCAGGGCGGCAGCGCCTCAGCCAACTGAGGCGCCATCCCGGCCTGCATTAACAGGCCGGCGGCGAGAGAAATATGCGTATAAGCATTTGTGCGGTCGGGCGATTGCGTGCCGGACCGGAGAAGACCCTGCTTGACGACTATCTGACCCGATTTGACCGGACCGGCCGCGCGCTGGGCCTTGGGCCTGCGTCGGTGGTTGAGGTTGAGGACAAGAAAAACGCGGGCATGGGTGCCGAAGCGGCGCTGCTGCGCAAAGCGGTGCCCAAAGGCGCGGTGATCTGTACTCTGGATGAACGCGGGCGCGTGATGTCTTCGCCTGATTTCGCGCAGAAATTGGGCGGCTGGCGCGATGCGGGGCGGCAGGATCTGGCCCTGGTCATCGGCGGTGCGGACGGCATCGACCCGTCGCTGCGCGCTGAGGCGGATTTTTCGATCTCATTCGGGTCGATGGTCTGGCCACACATGCTGGTCCGTGTGATGCTGGCCGAGCAACTTTATAGGGCCGCGACCATACTTGCTGGCGGGCCGTATCACCGGGTCTGACATGGCGCAGCTTCTGATCGTCTACCACTCACGCACCGGCGGCAGTCGGCAAATGGCCGAGGCGGCCGCCGATGCTGCGCGGGACGACGCAGAAACCATTCTGAAAACCGCCGATCTGGCGTGCGCGGATGATCTTTTGAAAGCAGATGGCTATGTCTTTTGCGCACCTGAAAATCTGGCGGCGATTTCAGGTGTGATGAAGGACTTCTTTGACCGGAGCTATTACCCTGTGCTGGGCCGCATCGAAGGGCGACCCTATGCGCTGATGGTATGCGCCGGATCCGATGGCGAAAACGCAGCCCGTCAAATGGCGCGGATCGCAACTGGTTGGCGCTTGAAAGAGGTGCAATCGCCATTGATCATCTGCACCCACGCTCAATCACCAGAGTCGATTCTGGCCGAAAAGACCATCCCGGAAAACCAACTGAGTTCCTGTCGCGAGATCGGGGCCGCCATGGCCGCTGGTCTTAGCCTTGGGATCTTTTGAAGCTCAGTTCAACATGACAAGCGTCGTTTCGGTATCCCAGCCGTCGACATTGCACCGCGCTTGAATTTGAACCTGCGTAACGCCTTCCGGAATAACTACGCCGCTTAGCGATCGGGTAAACGGCTGCTCATTCTCATGCGGGTGATGCAGCACTCGCATGCCCAGCTCCGTGCCGTTCATGTCAAGAACCCGCCAGCCATCTGCATAGTGATCCCACCCAGTGTCGGGGTGCCTGATCGTCACGTCGAAGCGCCATGTCTCGCCACTTTGGCTGGCCGAGACGTTCTCGATAACCGACGGGTCGGCAAAAGCGGGCGCAGCCAGAACGGCGCTGAGAATCAAATATCGCATGGGCTGACCATACTGTTTGGTGAATGGCATGGGAATCACGACTCGGTGTTTGGGAGCAGAGTCAAAAGAACTGACCGGGAATGCGATGCAAATTCCCGCCGGTACAAAACACCGACGGTAATAGCGGTGCCCAGAATCAGCGCGATGGGTCCCAATATCCAGGCCAAGGTGGCCAGCGCAAAATAGGTCGCGCGTAGTGCGCGGTTGAAGCTGCGGGCGGCGGTCACGCAGATTTCGGCGGCCTGTGCGGCACGGGGATAGGCCTGCGGATCTTCGGGGTCATTTGGAACTGCGGCCATCAACACAGCGCAATACCCGAACAACCGATGCGCCCAGACGTATTTCAGGAACGCGTTGGCCAAAAGCAGGATCACGGCCAGTATCTTGATTTCCCATACCAGGGCTGGCGCGCTGCCAATGGCCAGGTCGCTGGCAACCCCGGCCAACCGTTCGGTGTTCCCCAGCAAGGCAAGGCCGCCGCCAATGGCGATCATGGTTGTCGAGGCAAAAAACGTGCTGCCCTGACGCATCGCCGCGACGACCTGCGCGTCGAACATCCTGGGCTGACGGGTGACCATCTCGCGCATCCAATTGCGGCGAAAGTCATCCATCATCATCGACACGGATTGCTTGTTCGGCGACGGGTGTTCGATCTTCCAGCCAATCCATTGCCATGCGCCGATCAGCAACAAAACGGCGGCATAGTCCAGCGACGAAAACAACAGGGCGCGGTCGATCCAGGTCATGCCCGCGACAGTACGTCCGGATATCAGAACTTGCCAGATGGAGAAATTGGTAATATTATTTTACCAAACGGAGGATCAGCGATGGAAATGCCCCGGCCAAATCCCGATGTGCTTGCCCGAAAGCAAAACGTGCTTGCGCGGTTGCAGCAGGTCTTGCCAGCGGATGCCGTCATTTATGATCCGGCGGAAACACGGGCGTATGAATGCGACGCGCTGACAGCGTATAGATGCCCGCCAATGCTAGCGGTTCTGCCGTCCACCACGCAGGAAGTCTCGGATGTCTTGCGCATCTGCCATGACGAGGGCGTGCCGGTTGTACCTCGCGGCTCGGGCACATCATTGGCGGGCGGTGCCCTTCCAACCGCCGATTGCGTGATTCTGGGCATTGCGCGGATGAACGACGTGCTCGAGACCGATTATGATAACCGGTTCATACGGGTTCAGACGGGGCGCACCAATCTGAGTGTGACCGGCGCGGTCGAAGAAGAAGACTTCTTCTACGCTCCTGATCCATCCTCACAGTTGGCCTGTGCCATTGCGGGTAACATCGCGATGAATTCGGGCGGGGCGCATTGTCTGAAATACGGGGTCACGACCAATAACCTGTTGGGCGTCAAGATGGTCATGATGGATGGCTGTGTGGTCGAGATCGGCGGAGCCCATCTGGATTCAGGCGGTCTGGACCTGCTTGGTGTGATCTGCGGATCCGAAGGGCAGTTGGGCGTCGTGACCGAGGCAACGCTGCGTATTCTGCGCAAGCCCGAGGGCGCGCGGCCCGTCCTGATGGGCTTTGATGACAATGAGGTGGCGGGGCAGTGCGTGTCCGACATCATCAAATCCGGCATTTTGCCTGTGGCGATCGAATTCATGGATACGCTGTGTATCAAGGCGTGCGAGAACTTTGCACATGCTGGATATCCGGATTGCACCGCGCTTTTGATCGTAGAGGTCGAAGGTTCGGACGCCGAGATCGAGTACCAGCTGTCGAAAATCATCGAGATTGCTAAACGCCACAATCCGGTCGAACTGCGCGAAAGCCAATCGGCTGAGGAAAGTGCAAAAATCTGGCTGGGGCGTAAATCGGCCTTTGGTGCCATGGGTCAGATGAATGACTATATGTGTCTGGATGGCACAATCCCGGTCTCATCCTTGCCCGAAGTGCTGCGCCGGATCGGAGAAATGAGCGAGGAATACGGCTTGCCGGTCGGTAACGTTTTTCATGCGGGTGACGGCAACATGCACCCGCTGATCCTGTTTGATGCCAACAAACCCGGTGATCTTGAGAAATGTGAGGCGTTCGGTGCTGAAATCCTGAAGCTGTGTGTGGATGTTGGCGGCTGTCTAACAGGTGAACATGGCGTTGGGATCGAGAAGCGGGATCTGATGTCACATCAATATACGCCGCAAGATCTTGAGGCGCAGATGGCTGTCAAAGACGTCTTCGATCCGCGTTGGCTACTGAACCCGGCCAAGGTGTTTCCGCTGGACGTGTCCGAGCAGCGTCGTTCCGTGCCTATAGCCGCAGAATAGAGGGGCTATGCCCCCGGCCGCGCTACGCGCGCCTCCCCCAGAGTATTTTTGAAAAGATGAAGCACCATGAAACCTGAAACCGAGGCCGATCTGGCCAATATTGTGGCCGATCTCAATCAGCCGGTCCGAATAGTAGGGGGAGGTACGCGAGGTATCATCGGATCCGAACAAGTACTGAGCATTGCGGGTTTGAGTGGAGTATCACTGTATGAACCTGGCGCGTTAACGTTGGTAGCGAAGGCTGGAACACCGGTTTCTGAGATTGAGGCTGTACTTGCTGCTGAAGGGCAGCAATTGGCGTTTGAGCCGATGGATCATCGTGGCCTGATGGGGACGGACGGCGATCCGACCATTGGTGGTGTGGTTGCCGCGAATGTCTCGGGTCCGCGCCGCATTCAGGCCGGGGCATGCCGCGACTATCTGTTGGGCGTGCGTTATGTCGACGGGCTTGGGCAAGTCATCAAGAACGGTGGCCGGGTGATGAAGAATGTCACTGGCTATGATCTGGTCAAATTGATGGCTGGGTCCTGGGGGACCTTGGGAGTGCTGTCCGAAGTGTCGTTGAAGGTTTTGCCGAAATCAGAGTCGATTGCCGCGTTGGCCGTTCAGGTTGGGAGTGTTGATCAGGCTGTTCAGACCCTATCTGCAGCACTGAAGTCCCCGTTTGAGGTCAGCGGCGCGGCATATGATCCGGCAGCAGGGCACGTGCTGTTGCGGCTTGAAGGCTTTGAAGATTCGGTTGCGTACCGGGTTGACCGGTTGAAAACCGAATTGGCTGGGTTTGGCGAAATTTCAGAGATCGAAGACGGCGAAACGCTTTGGCGTTCCGTGCGCGATGTCAGCATGTTCAGCGAAGTCGAAGGTGATGTCTGGCGCATCTCGGTCAAACCGGGTGCGGCTTCTGAAATCGCGGCAAGGTTAGAGGCCGAAAAGTTGTTGTTGGATTGGGGCGGCGGATTGATCTGGGCATTGGTTCCTGAAGGCTCGGATGTTCGCACGCGATTGGGTGCGTTTGAGGGTCACGCGTCACTGGTGCGGGCGGATGCCGAAACGGTTCAGGCCTCGGGCCGATTTCAGCCTGAAGCTGCGGGCGTTGCTGCGTTGTCGCAAGGACTGCGGCAACGGTTCGATCCCAATGGGATCTTCAATCCGGGTCTGATGGGGTAGGCGGATGCAAACTACTTTTTCGGACAAACAGTTGCAGGATCCAGCGATCCAGCGATCGAACGAAATCCTGCGAAGCTGTGTACATTGCGGGTTTTGTACCGCGACCTGCCCGACCTATCAGGTTCTTGGGGATGAACTGGATAGCCCAAGGGGGCGTATCTATCTGATCAAGGACATGCTTGAGAATGAGCGTGTGCCGGATGAGAAAACCGTCAAACATATCGACCGATGCCTGTCCTGTCTGGCGTGCATGACAACCTGTCCGTCGGGCGTGCATTACATGCATCTGGTCGATCACGCGCGGGAATATATCGAGGACAACTACAAGCGACCATTCTCGGACCGCGTACTAAGATGGATTCTGGCGCAGATCTTGCCTTATCCAATGCGGTTTCGGTGGGCTTTGATCGGGGCCAAACTGGGCCGCCCCTTCCGGTTCCTGATGCCTGATGCACGATTGCGCGCAATGTTGGAAATGGCGCCCAAGCATATTCCACCGGTCAGTCGGAACGATGACCCACAAAGCTTTGCACCCAAGGGTCCACGCAAAAAACGCGTCGCGCTTATGACCGGGTGCGCACAAAAGGCACTGAACACGGATATCAACGATGCCACGATCCGGCTTTTGACCCGTCTGGGGTGCGAAGTTGTGGTGGCCGAGGGGGCGGGATGCTGCGGGGCCCTTACCCATCACATGGGTAAAAGTCGGGAAAGCCACACAGCGGCGGCGGCCAACATTAGGTCCTGGACGCGCGAGATGGACAGTGACGGCTTGGATGCCATCGTCATCAACACCTCGGGCTGCGGGACAACGGTCAAGGATTACGGGCATATGTTCCGCAATGACGTTCTGGCGGAAGATGCGCAGCGAGTATCGGCAGTCGCGATGGATATCAGCGAATTGCTGATGCAACTGGATTTGCCAACTGCGGATGACACGGGATTGACCGTTGCCTATCACGCGGCCTGTTCGCTGCAGCATGGCCAGAAGATCAAGACTTACCCAAAGGATCTGCTGAAACGCGCGGGGTTCACTGTTGTGGAACCGGCGGACAGCCATCTGTGTTGCGGCAGTGCGGGGACCTATAACCTGATGCAGCCCGAGATTTCGGCGCAGCTGAAACAGCGCAAGGTCCGAACGCTGGAAGCAAAAAAACCGGATGTCATCGCGGCGGGCAATATTGGATGCATGATGCAGATCGGGTCTGGCACCAGCATCCCGATCGTGCATACGGTCGAGCTGCTGGATTGGGTCACTGGCGGCCCTGAACCACACGGTCTGAGGCACGGCGACGGTGTCGATCTAAATGTGCCAATCCTGCGATAGCAGTTTGCTGATGCAGACCAGCATCAGTTGCGCCTGAAAACTGGGCGCAACACCACCGCCCTATTTTCGCCCAACGCGGCACATAAGACACTTACCTCGGGGTATTTGCCGGAGAACCGCGTGCGGAACTGGATCATGGCCATCGCGATCAGTGTGCTGCCTATCGCGGCCACGGCGCAGGATTCCGGGCTAAAAAGCCTGGAGACATCTGATTCCGGACGGGATTGGATGGCTGTGGGGCGTTTGGATATCGCGGGTGGCGGGTTTTGCACCGGAACACTGGTATCGCCCGACCTTGTGCTGACAGCCGCGCATTGCTTGTTTGACAAGGCAACCGGTAAGCGGGTCAATCCGGCGGATATCGAGTTTCTTGCGGGCTGGCGTCTGGGGCGTGCACTGGCATATCGAACGGCGCGTCAGGCGGTTGTTCATCCAGATTATAAGTATAGCGCAATAGCCTCTAAAGACCGCGTTCGTGCGGATATTGCGCTGATAGAGCTTTGGCAGCCGATCAGAAGTACATCCGTTGTTCCGTTTGAAACAGGCGTTCAACCCACCCGGGGTGAAGACGTGGGTGTCGTATCCTATGCGCAGGACCGGGCCGAGGCGCCCTCTCTTCAGCAGGTCTGCTCGGTCATGAACCGCAATTCGGGGATTCTGGTGATGTCCTGTGACGTGAATTTCGGCTCATCCGGTGCCCCGGTTTTTTCGTTCTCTGAAACACGTCCTCAGATCGTGTCGGTCGTGGCAGCCAAGGCCAGCATGGATGGCCAAAGCGTGGCGATCGCAACGTCCGTCGAAAACTCGCTGGAATTGCTGCGCGCCGAGCTTGATGCAGGTCGCGGCTATGGTTTGTCCGCGCCCAGAAATGACACTGGCAAGAATGTCGGCGCGAGGTTTATTCGGCCATGATCAGAAGTCTTTCAATCTCTTTGCTCTGCCTGTTGATGGCCGCGACCACCGGATATGCACAAAGCAGCAAGCGCAAATTGACCGATCGGGATGATCTGTATGGCTGGGAAGCGATTGGCCGACTGGACATTGGCACCGTTTCCTTTTGCACCGGTACATTGATCTCGCAGGATATTGTTCTGACCGCAGCCCACTGCGCTTTGGACAAGAAAACTGGCAAAGCCTATTTGCCGGGCGAGGTCACATTCCGGGCCGGGCTCAGCAATGGGGCGGCCCTGGCGGACCGCAAGGTTGTGCAAATTGCATCCCACCCCGGCTATGGCACCAATGACGTGTTATCGCCTAGCAGCATCCGGGTCGACGTCGCATTGATGCGATTGGAAGAACCGATCCCCTACTCGGTCGCGGATCCCTTTGCTCTGTACAGTGGACGCGTGTCTGGGAAAGAGATCAGCATCGCCTCGTACGGGCGGGGACGATCCGAGACGATCACGCGCGAGCGGTCCTGCCGCATGCTTGAACGCCGACAAGGTCTGATCACCTTTGATTGCGATGTCACTTTCGGTTCATCAGGCTCGGCCATTCTGGCCAAGAACGGCCCGCGTTGGCAGATTTTGTCGGTCGTCTCGGCGGTGGGGTTCCACCGTGGCAAGAAAATTGGTTTTGGAATGGAGCTGGCGGAAGTTGTAGCCGATCTCAAAACGATCTTGCGCCGCGATGCGCCGCAGCCAAAGCCCACAATCCGCAGGCTGCAGGTTGGTTCGGACAAGTCCAGTTCAGGGGCTAAATTCATCAGTTCCGGAGGGGGTTGAACTCGGCCAAATCGCTACCCATGTGAATTGTACCGGGCCGCCACATATGGGGTTCGGTACCAATCACCGCCCGTCCATTCGGAGGGCCTATTTCGTAAATCGCTCAAGAATGAGGATACGACACATGCGTAGTTTTGATTTTGCACCGCTGCACCGCGCCACCATTGGTTTCGACCAGATCGCAGACATGATGGACCGTGTACTGACCAATGACGTGGCTCAGCCTAGCTATCCACCCTACAACATCGAAAAAACCGATGCTGACACCTACCGGATTTCAGTAGCAGTCGCCGGATTTTCCGAAAATGACCTGTCGGTCGAAATGAAAGAGAATTCACTGCTCGTGGCCGGTAAGAAATCGACCGAGGAGAAAGAGCGCAGCTATTTGCACCGCGGCATCGCGACCCGCGCATTCGAGCGTCGCTTTGCTCTGGCCGATCATGTTCGTGTCACAGGTGCCAGCCATGAGAACGGCATGCTGAA
The DNA here is from genome assembly GCF_056536585.1 of Ruegeria sp. CK2. Classification (NCBI taxonomy): domain Bacteria; kingdom Pseudomonadati; phylum Pseudomonadota; class Alphaproteobacteria; order Rhodobacterales; family Roseobacteraceae; genus Ruegeria; species Ruegeria sp. CK2. The sequence continues at coordinate 102,058 of NZ_JBQFPW010000012.1, read as the reverse complement.
TATCGACCTGAAGCGGGAAGTGCCCGAAGCACTGAAACCGCGCCGGATCGAGATTTCTTCGGCCAATGCGATCGAGAAGAACGTCGTTGACGCCAAAGCCGTGAACTAAGGCTTATGAAAATCGCGCGGTAATCCTCTCCTCCCTTGGATTGTCGCAACACGCGCCCCGCGTTCCTCCAGACGCGGGGCGTTGTTTATGGCGAGAGATAGCGAAGTCGTTCAACTGTAATTCCGAGACGTTGGTACTTGAAATCTGAACGGTGACTATGTGGCGGCGTCAGTCTGGTTTTGGATGAAGCAGCCCCAGCCATCATACGACCCGTCAAGGCCTTCGGCCAATTGTTCTAACTCGAATGTAACCGGGTCAAGACTCCGTGGAGCGTCAACCCTTTGCACCAAGAGGTCGAACGACTTCTTAAGAATGCCCTGCGTTGTGGTCGTCACTTTGAACCCTTTCTGGGTCACAATACGCTCAAACTCTTTCGCCTGCTTACGGCTACGAAAAACGACTGAGTGATCAATCTCGCGCGGTATGCTCAAATCATCACCGTCGTCTTCCAGCCGAAAGTAGACGGCTCGATTTTTGATTTCATTCAATGCAATTGCGTTAGGGTATAGCTCCTCAAGATAGGTCTGCCACGCCGCATCTTCGAAGTTGAAAGTTGTTTTCGTGTAGGCGGGGAAAGACCTGTCAAGCGCAGAGACAACTGATTCTGCGGCAGTTTCCGATGAGCCATAAAAGTAGAACTTGCGTTTGCAATCTCCGGTTTGGCGAGCCACGTATTTGATTTGATCGGACTGACTTGCGAATATCAGGTCTTCGAGGTCCGAAAGTGTTTGGTATTCTTCCGCAGTTGTCATGCCGTGGTTTGGGTTGGGGTAATGCAACTCAACTTCGATACAATGAAACACGTTGAGTTTTGGTTCCGGTGCAGCATCAATGAGGGAGAGGTTCACCATCGTCGAAGATGGTTTTCCTTCGATTTCACAAGAATAGAAATCCCAGTGTTCTTTATGTGTGTCTGCAGACATTCTTGCCTCGTATTTTCATTCCATTGGTAGCGCCATCCATTTGATTTAAGAACCAAAGCTGGCCATAGGCAATCCCGCCGCTCAGAGGTCTGATCAGAAACTCTGACAAACTGTGTCAATTGGGAAAAAGCAAAACCTACAAGAAAGGCCCCATGCGTTGCGTGCACAGGGCCGGTTTCAGGGTGGCTTGCTTGGTTCAATTACCCGCCGTCACAGACCCAATCGACCAGAACATCGTCTCGCCCGAGGCGTCGTCGACTCCGTCATTGTCGGTCATCACGAACGCTTCGCCCGAAGACAGGATGGCGAGACCTTCGATCTTGTCCAAGACATAGCCACCCGTCGAAGTCAGGTCGGGCAGCAGGTCGCGGACCAGCTCCTTGCTGACCACGGGCAGTTCGCCGCCCAGCGGGGCAGGGGTCATTTCTGACAGCGGGATGCGATAGACCTTTTTAGTCACCGCCCTGTGGTCGTGTTGGTTGTCGCGTTCGATGACGTACACATGATCACCAAAGGCCACGATTTCCGACAGGCCGACCCAACCGGTTTCGGGATCGGCTTTTGGATAGTGCACTGCGCCCCATTCCTTGGTCTCAAGGTTATAGGCGACCAGCTTGACGTGGTTTTCGGGATCGTCCTTCCACTCACGTTGAACGGCCATCCACAGGGTGTCACCGACCTTGGTGATACCCTCAAAGCCGAAGCGTTTTTCAACGGCCATCAGTTCCTGTGGCAGGCCGATCTCGCCCTTGCGGTCCTTGATCAAGCCGTCCTGCGAGACGTGGTAGATCGCGTGCGGGATGACGCGGTCTGTTCGGCCTTCTGAGGCGACATAGAATCCGCCTTCACCGTCAAGCGTGATGCCTTCCAGATCTAGTTTCTGCGCCGCGTTGCCGTCCTGGCGGTGGATGCGGATGACGTCTACGATGCGGGCGGGCTGTTGGCTGGGGTCGATCTTGGAGATGGAGGGCTGGAAGCCGTAAAAGCTGTCATTTACGGCATAGATCATGCCGTCCTCGTCCGCGACCAGACCGGATAGCGCGCCCCATCCGATCAACTTATCCGCACCTTCGGAGGTCAGGTGCGGATAGGTGGCGGGCGCGTCCTGATACTCGTAAATCATGACGTGGGCCCGCGGGCCGCCATCTTCGATCAGGTCTTTTTCATTGGCCGAGATCAGCAGGTTACGCTCGGGGATCGCCACATAGCCTTCGGGACCAACGCCCGAGGGCAGCAGCTGCTTCAGAACCGGGCTGGCCGGGTCCGTGGCATCATAGACACCAACGACCGAGGCGCGTTCTGCTCCGACAAAGATCATCGGCGTGTCGCCGAAGGTGGCAGCTGTTACGCTTTCGGGTTCCACACCTTTGCTGTCGGACCGTTTGTCGGGGTAGTGGCCGATCTGAATGATGGCCTTTTCGAACTCGGTACCGTTTTCATAAACGACGCTGCCGTCCTTGCGGAAAATCGTCCATCCGCGTGAACCGCCCTTGTAGTCGCCTTCATTTGCGGTGGCGAAGTGGTTGTCGTCGATCCATTTGACCGCATCAGGTTCGCGCAGGCGTCCCTTCTGGCTTTCGGTGAAGATCAGCGCGCCGCGTTCGTCTGTGGCGTCAATGCCTTCCAGGTCAACGCTGCCAGCCGAGAAATGGTTGATTACGATGCCATCCTTGTCGACAACCGCGATGTGGTTGTTTTCTTGCAAGGTGATGACCGTTTCACCTAGGCCGTTGATGTCCACGAATTCAGGCTCAGGATCGGTGGGTGCAACTTCGGCCAGGCCGGTCAGGTTGGCCATTTTCATCGCCGCGCACTCCATGGCGCCGTCTTTTAGTGGGACCAGTGCCAGAGACCCGGCGGGCAACTGCGGGATGATCCCGTCATTCAGGTCTTCATCGCGCTCGTTCTCAATCGCAACGGCAACAAAGCTGCCATCAGGCGCAATGGCGACACTGTCGGGTTGGCCACCCAGATCACAGGCGCGGGTTTCCGCTTTGCTTGAAACATCGACCGAGATCAGCTTGCCGGAAGGCGCGGTGTAGCTTTCGGATGTGTTGACCCCGACAAACGCAGTTGTGCCGACGATCGCAACGGATGTCGGTTCACCACCCACATCCATTGCGCCGGCAGGGGCGGGATTGGCCGGGTCGGTGATATCGATCATGCCGATCGCACCCAGCGGGCTGTCGGTGTAAACCAGCGTCATGCCATCCACGGTGGCGGCGATGATCTCGGGTGAGGTTTCGCGGTTGGTGTCCGCGCCTTCGGCCATGTTCTTCACGACGGGGAAGGACGCAATTCTGTTGAAATTCATCTCTGCCATGGCCTGACCGGCGGTCAGGGCAAGGGCAGATGCCAGGCAAACAAAGCGCAATGACATCGGTTGGTATCCTCTCTCACTTGGATGAGAGTGGGATGGCCGTCGTTGATTGCAGATTTGTGACGCTTTGAATGCGCTTTTGTGACAAGCGCCGAAAAACTGGGGATGAATTCCGCGGCCCCCGTCCGGGCACCCAAAACAAGGGCCGCTTGTGATCAGACCGCCATGCAGATGTATTTCATCTCCAGGTAATCCTCCATCCCGTGATGGCTGCCTTCGCGTCCCAGACCAGACTGCTTTATGCCGCCGAACGGACCCAGTTCGGACGAGATGATGCCAGTGTTTACGCCGACGATACCGTATTCAAGCGCCTCGGCCACTTTGTAAACGCGGCTCAGATCTTTGGCATAGAAATAAGAGGCCAGGCCAAAGATCGTATCGTTGGCCATCGCGATTACATCATCCTCGTCTTCAAACTTGAACAACGGTGCCAGCGGGCCAAAGGTTTCTTCCTGAGCAACTTTCATATCTTGAGTAACCCCGGTGACGATGGTCGGCTGAAAGAAGGTGCCGCCCAGATCATGCGGCAGGCCGCCGGTCAGAACCTGACCACCATGAGCGGTGACATCCGCGATGTGATCCTGAACTTTGACGACCGCCTTTTCGTTGATCAGCGGACCAGTTGTGACGCCTTCGGACAGACCATCGCCAACAGACAGCGCTTCGGTCGCTGCTTTCAGCTTGGCGGCGAAAGCGTCATAGACACCAGCCTGTACGTAGATACGGTTGGCGCATACGCAAGTCTGACCGTTGTTGCGGAACTTGCACATCATTGCGCCCTCGACGGCCGCATCCAGATCAGCATCATCGAAAACAATGAACGGTGCATTTCCGCCCAGTTCCATCGAGCACTTCATGACCTGATCCGCAGCCTGCCGCAGCAGAATCCGCCCCACTTGGGTCGAGCCGGTAAAGGTCAGTTTGCGCACGCCCGGGTTTTCGCAGAATTCCTTACCGATTTCACTGGCGTTCACCGAAGGGACAACATTGAACACGCCTGCTGGAATGCCTGCACGGTCGGCCAGAACGGCCAGTGCCAATGCCGAAAGCGGGGTTTCTTCTGATGGGCGTGCAACAAAGGCGCACCCGGCGGCCAGCGCAGGCGCGGCCTTGCGCGTGATCATGGCGTTGGGGAAGTTCCATGGCGTGATCGAGGCCGCAACACCAATCGGCTGTTTCAAAACTGTGATCCGTTTGTCGCGCTGATGCCCGGGGATGGTTTCTCCGTAGACGCGCTTGGCCTGTTCGCCAAAGAACTCGATGAAAGAGGCGCCATAGCCGATCTCACCCACGGCTTCTGCCAACGGTTTGCCCTGTTCGGCGGTCAGGATTTTCCCCAGATCCTCGGCGCTGTCCATCATCAGGTCGAACCAGCGCCGCAGGATCACTGCGCGCTCTTTCCCGGTCAGTTTGGCCCATTCTTTCTGAGCGGCTTCGGCCTGGGCAATGGCGCCCGCAACCTGTGCGCGGCTCAGATCGGCAACCTCGGTCAAAACATCGCCGCGTGCCGGGTTTGTGACAGGAAAGCTCCCGTTGTCACCGTCCACCCACTGACCGCCGATATAGGCTTTGGTCGCTAGCAATTCGGGGTCTTTCAGGATCGATTTCAGATCGGTTGTTGCGTCCAGCATAGCTTGGCCTCCGGCAGGAAAAGAATTGGGTGCACACAATCAGGTGGGGCGGGTCTTGTCTAGGACCACTCCGCCTGTCGGATCAATCCAGATCGTATAAAATTCAGGCGATGCGCGGCGTACCAAATCTTCTTTGGATTGCCCTGTCTTGCCTATCTTTTTCGCTGCGATTTTGCCAAAGTCCCAATAAATTGTGCGCCCAAGGGGATGTAAATCATGTTAACATCTCCTATCTTATTGGGCAATTGAAGAAAAACAGGGATAGCAAAGATGTCGAACCAGCAATTCGAAGCGTTGATTGAAGAGACTCAGACAAAGGTGCGTGAGTCGCAGTCGCAGATCGAAGGTCTGACATCTCGGATCGAAGCCGCCCGCGCCAAGATCGGAACCGCCGAGGCGGATATAGACATCGAAAACGCGACGCTTGAGGATGTGCATGCCCATACCGAGGTGATGAACGCCAACATTGCCGAGCTGATCATGGGTCTGGACGATGTCACCAGCGCTTTTTCCAAGGATTTCGACGAGATGCGCTCGAAATCTGGCTGGGAGTCGTTTGTTGGCATCTTCTCGAAAGGCAAGTCCGAGTCGATGCGACAGGAACGTATGCGCACCGCCAATATTGACGACAAGCTGCAAGATCTGATCGCCAAATCGGATGTGATCGTGAAGCTGCTGGAGGGACAGCTATCTGTGTTGGAAGAACAGCGCGTGAAAGTCGAAGACAACCTGACCGGCACGCTGGACGATCGTGAAGCCACCGTGGCCGAGTTGGAGGCGCTGCGCACTGAAATACAGGGCATGGATCCGACAATCATCACGCTGGAAAACAAGATCAGCGTCGAACAGGATGCCGCAGCGCGGACACAGCTGGAAACCGAACTGGCCGAGCTGAACAAGCAATATAACGCCAAGGTTCAGGAAGAGCAGGTCAAGTTGGCCAAGTCACAAACGCTCGAACGCTACATCGAAAAGGGAAAGACCTGGGTCGATTCACTGCAGAACCAGGCGGCGACGCAGATGGTGCTGATCAATAAGCTTCAGACAGATACGCAACAGCGCGTGGTACTATATGACGCCCTGACCAAATCGCTGAAAACCGCGCAGCAGCAGGACGTCGCCCACCGCATCAACGAGATCGGTGTGCAAACCGACCAAGAGGCGCAAACCGCCATGGCCTCAATCGGCACCGCGACCAACCAGAAAATGGCCGACATGCTTGAGGCACATGAAGACCACATGGTCTTCGCCCGCGATGTGCTGGAGAAGAAGGCCAAGGCGGATGAACGCTTTGCCCGCCGGTTTGCTTCGATTGTGGAGAAGCATGATAAGAATTTGTATGGTGGGTAACGTAGCCAAAGAGTCCTGACGTGTTCAAAGTCGCACTTGTAATGCTCCTCAAAATGATGGCGATTTGCGTGTGTCTAGTCGGAATGATGCTCGTAGCGTTCCATTATTCGCTTCGGTTTCTGGGTGAATACGATTTTTTGTTTGAATTCATAAACTTGTCTCTCGGGTTTGGCTGCCTTTTTATCCTTTTGTATTCGGGGAAAGTGTTCAGTTCCGAATTTGAGAAAGCTGAAAGGCAACGCCGCCCTTGGCTCTTCGATAAGTTCGGGAACCGTAAATGACTGACCCCACCCAAGACCATGTCGGTCTGACCGACACCTTCGCCTCGCGCCGCTATTTCCGCAAATTCGAGGTGATCACTGTCCACCTTCTGCGCGTGGCCGCGACGATGGAGGCTGAGGGCGCGATCTCGAAACAAGAGGTACGGATTGTGTCGCGCTACCTTTCAGGGCTGCTCTACACTTTCCGTGCGCTCAGCATGAAATACCTGCTGGTCGGGCGCGATACGGGGCGGTTCTTTGGCAGTCTCGCCATGGACAAGCGTGACAGCGGATTTCCGGTGGCGGCCGAGTTGCTGACAATGGCCAATGACGCGCAGCAGGCGCAGGTGCATCTGGCGAATATGCCGTCCGAGGACGATCTGAAAACCGACATGGTGCGGACGATCATTGGCGATCAGGAAATCCCCACCAAGCTGCAATTCGCGCTGTCCCAAAGGCTCTATTACGAGGAATTACTGAAAGGTCAGCTGTTCTGGGCCCGCAACGATCCCGAATGTCACTGGATCGGAAATGAGGGCGAGCGGCGAAATTTCATGATCCATTGGGCGGTCTATGACAGCCAGATCAACCTGCCGGTCATTTACCTGATGCAGCTTGAGGATAGCGGCAAGACCGCTTTGCCCAAAGATCAACGTCGCTGGCCCGAAGTACAGGCGCATCTGATGGCGCAGGCGCTGGGCGGTTTGAAACTGGTGACGATCGCCAAAGGGTTCGATCAGGATTTCGACGACCTCCATCCCAAGCATTTGCGCCGCATTCATGTGGGACCGATGTATTCCTCGGCTTATACCGAACAATCCGGTCCTCTGCGGCAAGTGCTTGAGGACGCGCAATCTCCGCAGGGGGAAGACTGGGCGCTGGCCTGGACCACTGAAGAGCTGCAAAGCGAAGAAGTGATCGAAGAGCGCGCCGGGTGGTTTTCTACCGTCGAGCGTGAGGTTTTTGCACTGGACCCGTTCGGCGGGCAGGGGGCCGAGACCGGGGCGACCCACACCCAGCGGTCGATCATATTGCCTCAGCGTCCGTTTCAGGTGCTGGCCGAACGCAACCCGCCGGGATTTGCCGATGTGCGCAAGTTTGTGGTCAGCAAGGCTGGACAGGTGTTGAGGTATTGAGCTTGAGAACGGCACTATTCCTAGCTTTATTGGTTGCTGGCTGCGCTGAGTTAAACCCTCTGGCTGAGGAGGCGATCTCGAAGGCTCTCGAATACGAAGTAAATTCGGTTGAGTTCGAAATGTTCTTAGAAAAGCGAGACTTTTCAGAAGGTGAAGGGCAGCAGAATAAAACGGACTCGACTTCATTTTCCGACTGCTTTTGGAGATCAAGGCTAGTTAACCCGATGAGCACCAGCGTGGTCGAAGTCTGCAGGGCAGAAAATGGAGACTTCGAAGTTGACTACTTTTTGGCGCACAGCGCCGCGAGTTACAGGGTTCAATATGAAAACGATACGGAACAATTGCGAGCAATGTGCGGGTGGGGAAAAGCTGAATTCTCCGTGAAGGAAGATGGCGAAATTTCAGTTCATTGCAATCTAAATTCTGACGATTTTGGCTGGGAGTATTTTAGATGAATTTGACGTCAGATCAGATGGAATTGCGCGAGGACGACATTCGCAAGCATTATCCGGCAGCGACCGCCTTGTTGAACGGTTTTGAACATGCACCGCGGATTGCCAAACCCATTGAAGCCACGGTTGAACGATCTTCGGGCGTAACGACGGGACGGCGGTTTCGCTCCACGACACCTGGGTTGGTGACACGCCGTACTGCCCGCAAAGACGGGGTACATCTGGTCGAACGGATCGAAGCGTCAGATGACGGGGATACTCTGGTCTCACCGCCACAGGCGACCACACAACAGGCGATACGACGTGCCATCGCAATCGCTCTGGCCGTGGCCGAGGCTTATGCAGAACAGACTCCGCTAGCCGACCTGAAACGCGCCAATCTGGCCGGGGACCTGCCCGCCGCGCGCAAGACCGAGTTCTCGGAACTGCTGACGGCTGACGCTCTGGTCACCGCGCACACTTTCGGCAACGCGCTGGCCTATCTGATGTCCTCGCATCTGGGCGAGACAACCGTCGATATCGGTGAAATCGAAGAGGTCCTGACAGATAATGGCCAGCTCGCCCTTCACGGTGCGCTGTGGGAGTTGGACCAGACGCTGGCCAAACATGCCCCCGATGACGCCCATCTTATCGCGGCCATCAGCGCCTATGCTGAGCAATTGATGGACAAGGCCGCGCTGCGCGCGCAGTCAGCAGGGCATCTGGCCCCGTTCCAGAACGCCGCATGGCATATAGAGACTGATGATCTGACGATCCGGGGGTTCGAACCAGCTTCAAAGGCGAAGTCCACCACCCTCACCATGACGTTCAAAAAACCGAATGAGGTTGTCGGCAACCATATCGCCAAATACCAAGCGATGAAGCTGGCCAAGATGGTCATGGCCTATGACTTCGACCGCCGCCTGAACCCGTTTGCCGAGCTTGGCGGGTTCATCTTCACCTTCATGGGCGATGGCAAACCGGGCACCGGCAAAACCACTTTGATCCAGATGATGGCCGGGCTGATCAACGACTATTGCCAGAACGCGGGCTATCCGTTCCGCTATCAGAACCTGAGCACAGACAATATCGACAGCTATCAGGGCAAATCCGGCCAGAACGCCAAGGCCTTTATCAACACGATCATCGACCCTTCGGTCATCGGCTTTGGCACCATCGACGACATCGACCAACTGGCGGGCAAACGCGGCGACCGGCAGTCGTCAGCCGGTCAACTGGAAATCACCGCTGTGCTGATGGAGAGCTTTGCGGGCGCCAACACCGTCGTGCGCGGCAATTGCACCTTTGGCATGTTCTCGAACTACCCCGAGAATGTGGATGACGCTCTGCGTCAGCGGGCGGGCGCGCGGTTCCTGGTGGATGGGCCGCAAACGCGCGAGGACTACATCGACATCCTGCACCTGCTGATGGGTCGCAACCACGACATCCCGCTGGGCGAGCACGAAGCCTATGCAGCGCAGGAGATCAAGAAAGCCGTCGCCGCCAGTTTCGAAAGCCATTCCCGCCCGCACGAAGAGGCTCTGCTGCAGGTCTATGATCGGGTGTCCAGCGATATCGGCCGGATGGATACAATCGCCAAGATGGGCACCTATCTCAAGGCAATCCAGCAGGCGGATGAGCGTTTTACCGGCCGCGCGATCAAGAACATCACCGATGCGGTCAAGGTCCGCGCGATGGATTTCGAACTGCCGGATGAATGGATGGAGAACCCCGACCTGTTCCTGTTCCGCGACTACGATACCAAGAAAGCGATGATCGAGGACCTGCGCCAGCCAATCACCGTGGACATGGTTACCCAAGAGATCAACCGCTATGCCGACAGCGAGTTCCGCTATGCCGACAAGAGCGACGAGGTCGCCATCGAAAATGCCGTCCGCGAGATGGGTCGGATGGAAGAGGCCAAGCGGCGGTATCTGGAGGGGAAGGGGTGATATTGAAAATTGTGTCTGTTGTCGTAGCCCTCGTGTTCTTGGCGGCATACGCAGTTTCCGGTTCCGTTTGTGGGCGCTGGCTGCCCGGCCCCCAGAACTGCCGACTTGTAAGTGATACGTTTCAGGGGGTGTTTGTCAGTTCCTTGTTTCTTTTGGGTTCGATGGGATTGGTGCCCTTAGCGATTGTCGCCCTTGTTCGTAAGCTCAGAAACTGAAGTTGATACGCGTGTAGCTTTGAAGTGCAGCGCGAAAAGAGTTGGAAATGGCGCTTTCGGTTGGCAAGGTGCGACGTGGCTCAAAGGACGTAAAGACATGATGCTGACACTTGCAATAACCGGACTCGCGGTTGTTTTGGGACTGATTCTGCCGCTGCGATGGGGTGTGTTTGGCTTTTTCGGTGCCGTGTTGGTGCTGTTCCTGACCCAATTTTGCGTGAACGCCGGCAGCGGGTTCGAGGGCACTTCTTTGGAAGAGTCGTTGATCCTGTTTGAGGGTAGCGTTGTGTCTTACATAGGGTTCAACCTGCAAATCACGGCGCGCGCGTTCGCGCTTCCGCTTTTGGTCTTGGCGGCCACAGTAGTGTCTCGCCTCAGCACTAGGAGAGCTTAACCTTATGAGACTGCCACGTGACTTGGAGGCCATTGCGTGTTTGTAGCCATTGGAATCTGTCTACCGGTTTTGCTGGGCGCCTTGATGGCAACGCTTGTCGGAAGGCAGGTTTATCGTAAGGTCAGACGAGCACGAGAAAGTGGCAAAGAATGGATCATGCCGTTCTACGGTTACTTTGCCTCAGCTATCATTGTCGCCCTTGCTTTAAGCTACACGCTGACAAGTGTTTTCGTCGATTTGTTCGGAAGACCAGCCGAGGAAGCGAACTTAGCGCAGGCAATGTTCTATTTTCAGCTTCAACTGCTTTTGGTTTCAGTGCCGATTGGCGCGGCAATTGTAATCGCGTTCTACAAGGGGATCCGGGCATGAACACTGAGGACACCCTATGATCCGCCTCATCGAAAAAGGTCTGATGTTCGGCAATCTCGTCCACATCTCCAGCCCGGCTCTGGTCGAGCGGTATAACCGCGCGCTGCAGCATCTGGCGGGCAAGACCACGGCGCTGACGGATTTTCATGTCGATATCTCGGGCTATTCGCCGGAGGTGGGGATTGAGCTGGAGGACGAGCTCTACCTCAACCCCAACGGGGTCAACCGGCAGTTCATCCTGCTAACGACCGAGCAGAAACGCGCGCCTTTGCTGAACGTCAAATTCTCGACATCGCGTGATATCCTGCGCGAGTTCATCGAGATGAACGAGGCGCAGCTGTTTGCCTTGACCGCCACAGATGCGGTGGCCGGAGAGTTGGTGAACTCGGTCATCAAACTCACCACGCCGCGTGACTTGCTAAACATCAAAAAGATCGAGATCGAGGCCGATACCGCTGGCGGCACCCTGCGCAAGGCGCAGCAACTGGCGGGCATGGTTGAGCAATTCAAAACAGAAGAGGACGCGTGGTTCGACGATGTGCTGATTGCGAAGATGATCGAAACCGCTAGGGAAACCGGTGATGTCACACGCAATCCGGTCCGCCTGCGCCATACGACGTTTGAACAGCGCAATTTCTGGACAGCCCATTTTGGCGGGCTCTATTTGTTTCCGGACATGGACCACCCGGCGGCGATCTGCATGGGCGAAAAGCCCGATGATCTTAAGATCAAATACACATTCGATCCCTCACAGAGAAACCAGATCGCAAAGTTCCTCGACTACAACGAGCTGGTCGAGCCGATTGTGAAAGCGCGCGGTGTTGATGCAGCCGCGATCCTGCAGCAAAAGATGGATTTCCTGACCATTGATGCTGCGGCGGAAGCCAATGTCGACCTGACCGGGCTGGACCGAAGCGACATGCGGCGTCTGGCACGTAACCACGCGGATCGTTTGCCCGAGGCTTATCATGGGCTGGCGCAGCTGCAGCGTTGGGCGACCGACGGCGGGCGCTGGCCGCGCATCACCTCGGATCATCCGGCCTATTTTTACACGTTGCGCGCCGCAGACACCCCAAACCGTGATCTGGTGAACATGCTGCTGGCCGAGCTTGCGCCGATGGACCCGCGTCAGTTGTTCATCTGCCACAAGGAACTTTTCTATCGGACCTATGGTTCATGGCCCGAGACCAAGAAAGCCTATGTTGCCGACTTCCTCGCGCGCGAGTATCAGGTGGACAAATCGGGTGCCCGCGCTGCGCTGTTTGGCCATGAACCCGATATGAGCGGCGAAGACCGGGTCAGCGATGCGGTGATTGCCCGTGTTGGCCCCTGGGGTTCAGTAAGGAAGAGTTGATATGTTCGGAGCGATACGCCTGTTTTTGATCCTGCTGGTCATCCAGACCATCGCTTATTTTGCGCTGTCTCTGTATTCGCGCAGTGTTCGGCGTCAGAAGCTTGAAACCTGGTGGGACGAGAAGGGCAAGAGCGGCAATAAGGGAGCTTTTGTCGAGCGCGGGTTGCACGTCTATGACAATTCGTTCCGTCGCAAACTGATCCTGGGTGTCTATGTTGTACCTTGGGTGGCGATTGGCGCGCTGATCTATATTGTGAATTACATGTGAGGAATACGGCATGGCCTATGTGAAATGGGCGTTCATTATTATCTTCTGGGGCGCGATTGCCGTGATCCTGCAATACGCGCTGCCGCAGCGCGACATCGTGCGGATCGTGAATACCTATGAGGAACGTCAGGACCTGAACGACTGGACTCGGATTTTCTGGTCAGAACCCGAAGACCAATCCGCCAGCTTGTCCAATCGGGATGTTCAGTTCATTCAGGCGGTGCGGGCCAACGGCAAACCTATTGTGTATCGCAACGAAGACACCGGTTGGGGTTGGCCATTCTATTTCAAATTCGACACAGCCAATCTGTATACCGAGGCCAATGACGCAAAATCGACTAAAGATGACCCGGATTGGGTTGCGATCACCCACTATGGGTGGCGCAATGAGTTCATGTCGATATTCCCCAATGCGATTTTCATCAAACACGTCGATGGGCCGGATGTACGGCTAATCCCCTGGTTCAATATCATCTTCCTGACGGTTTTTACCGCTTTGGTCTGGGCCATTTGGGTCCGGTGGCGCAGGTTCAGGCAGGCTCGGATCGATCCGATGCTTGAGAATGTGGAAGATGGGTTTTACGCGGCGGGCGACGCGATTGAAGAGCGACGCAGTAGATTTCGCCGTTGGCTAGACAGCTGGAAGTCCAAATAGGCCAGGCGACGTGATCGGCGAAGCATTGATGACCGTTAGGGTTTTAAAGCCGCCGTCATCTGACGATGAATTCCGCGTGCAAGGCGCCAGCTGCTTTGATTGTTTTCAGAATGTCGATCATGTCGCGCGGGGAAACACCCAAGGCATTCAGCCCTGCCACCACTTCGGACAAAGTGGCAGCCTCGGGTATTTCGGCGAGACCGGTCCCTTCTTCTTCCTCGATACCTGCGATTGTTCTGGGCACAACAACAGTTTCGCCCCGTGCAAATGGGTTAGGCTGGACGGCGATCGGGGCTTCTTCGACTGTCAGGGTCAGGTTGCCCTGCGACACTGCAACGAGTGATATGCGAACCTCTTGCCCCATGACGATGGTGCCTGATCGTTGATCGACCACCACCCGTGCCTTGGTCTCGGGCTCAACCAAGATATTTTCTATACGCCCGATGGCATGGGCGGTTGAAACGGATTGTGTGGCTGCAATGTTCAGCTCGACTGTTCCGGAATCGCGCATGATTGCGACCGCGCGGTTGAATTCCCGGTTTATGGCGGTCTCAATCCGACCGGCGGTTGTGAAATCGGGTTCCCGTAGGGCGAGTCGCATCTGAGACAGGCTCGAAAGATCAAAATCAATCTCGCGTTCGACACGGGCACCAGATGGGATCACGCCAGCTGTTGGCACACCACGGACAACAGATGCTGCTTCGCCTTCGGCGACCGCACCACCAGCCAGGACTGTGCCTTGCGCCACCGCATAAATCTGACCGTCGGCTGCGTTCAGCGGTGTCATAATCAGCGTCCCACCTAACAAACTGTTGGAATCGCCAATGGCCGACACTGTGACGTCAATCTGACCTCCAACCCGGGCAAATGGCGGCAAGCTGGCTGTCACCAGCACTGCCGCCACGTTTTTAGGGCGGAAATCTTCACCTGTGACGTTGACCCCCAAGCGTTCGAGGATGTTGGACATGATTTCTTCGGTGAACGGCGAATTGCGAAGCCCGTCACCAGTACCGTTAAGACCAACAACTAAACCATACCCGACAAGATCGTTGCCCCGCACGCCATCGAAGTTCACAAGGTCCTTCAAACGGATCGCGCCAGCGGATGCCAAGCCGGGAAGAAGCAAGAGAAGGAAAAGAAGAACTTTCATCTCAGGAAATTCACCAATGACAGGTTCGCATTTCGAACCGTGACGGAATACAGGCTTTCCAGTTGAAACTGCACGGCCTGCAACTTTGCAGCGGTTTCGTATGGATCGGCCGCGATCAGTTGGTTTCGACTGTATTCCAGGCTGGTGCGCGCTGCCGAATTGCGGGTGGCAGCCTCTTCAACGCGCGCTTCTGCAGCGCCGACTTCGGCCCTAAGCTTGACCGTTTCATCTTTTGCATTGGCAAGATCGACACCCAATTGCGTAAACAGGATGGTGCGTTGATCCGTACCCAAATCAAGTGCATCGTCCGAGACAAGAGCGGCCACTGCAGTGTGCCGCAGCGCTGCCTTGAACGCTGGGTCGGTTGCTGTAATCGGGATCGAGATACGCTCGTTCTCAGAGACTTGCATTGGTGCTAGCGGCGTATCTGAACCTTGATAGATGACCGCGTCAAATCCGACAGGATCATTGAACCAGCTCTCTGCCGCCGCACGTATATCGGTAACAGTCGTAAGGCCTGTCAATTCAGCCTCAAGCGCAGTCAGGAGTGCGTCGGTAGATGACAATGGCGAGACATCCGTCGCCACTCCGGAATACAGGCTGCGCCCGCCTACTCGTGTATTCAGAGCCGACATCATTGTATCAAGCTCATTGCGGGCCTGGACCGAGGCTTGCTCATGCGTGACCGTGTGTTTTGCCGTACCGAATGCCAATAGGGATGAGGAGACTTCTCCAACCGAAGTGTCGAATGTCGTCAGGCTTTGCTGCATGACATCCGTAAACAGACCAGCTTCGGATGTAGCGATTTTGAACGCATCGAGCCGGGCAAGGTTGCGATCCAGATCGAGGATCTGAGAATAGTCACCGCCCAACCGCCCAGAGACGTCCTGCACCTTGCCCGATGACATTTCGTAAGACAGTGTTTCAATCTGGGTTTTGATTTCCGTCGCACGAGACCGAAGCGTCAGTCCACGTGCAAGATCACCCATGGCAGTCAAATTCATGATCACAACCTCAGAAGGGTTTGTAGAAGCTCATCAACAACTGTGATGACTCGCGCATTTGCAGCATATGTTTGTTCGATCTGCATCAGGCGCTGCAATTCCTGATCTGTATCCACGCCTTGCTCTGCCTCGATCTGCGCCATTTGTAATCGCGCGCCATTTGCGAAGGTTTTGCGTTGATCTGCCGCGTGGGCATTTGCCCCGGCTTTCGACAGCAACGCCTCGGTGACCTCGGCGGCGCGCATATCGCCGGTTCCGAGCACGGATCCAGATACCGGCCGAGCTTCGCTGAGGATTGCGCCGAAGGCTTGCAATTGCGCGGAATCTCCGGGGTCGCCTGGGCCGGCCGCGCCCAATCCGGCCCGCAACTTCCAACTATCTCCGCCCGCATCTGGATCAACAATGGAATTGAGAGAAATACGTGATGCCAGCCCGGGCAGGAACGCCACATCAAACCGATTTCCGTCATCGGTAAAAAGACCAGGATCGGTAGCAAGCGCTGTAGGATCCAACCCCGGTGTCTCAAACCGTTCGACCAGATCGCGGGCAACGCTGTCCAACTGGTTCTGCGCTTCGATCGACAAGTCATCGCGTATGGTGAATTGGGCTGCCAATGCGCCGCCGCGGATCTGGGCGGTGTCGCCGCTTATGCGCACGGGTTTGCCATTCATTTCCAGCCCGGACAACAGCCCATTTGCGACGGTCATATGCGGTTTCGTGTCGCCGGTTGTTGAAAACGAAAACTCCGCAGCTTTGCCCTCCAAAAGGATCAAGCCGCCGTCAGAGTAGAGAGACACTTGATCATTTGCCCTTGCGACCGCGTTGACCGGAACCAATTCGTTAACCTGATCAATCAGGATTTGCCGCTGATCCAGCAAGGCACCGATATCGCCGCCCGAGTTGCGGACGGCAGTAATCCTGGCGTTCAGGTCTTCGATATTCTTGAGGTCACGGTTCAGGTTGTCGACCTGCGCTCCGATCTTTCGATCTGCATCCGAACGTGCTTTTCGAACTCCCTCGGACGCAGTGTTCAAACTGTTTGCAAGATCGCGCCCTGTTCTTGCGGCCTGATCAAGACGTTCGGCCGAGTCGGGTAAACTGGCAGCCGTGATCAGGCTTCCGTCGAAAGATGACAAGCGGGCGGCCAGAGAGGTGGCATCCTCAGGTGATCCAACCAACCCTTCGAACCGTGAGTGAAAGTCTGAAACTGCCGTTTGTCGCGCCAGATCTGCATCGGTTACGCGCCGGTTGGCGGTCAATACCGGATCCTGATGACGTATCACCCCAACAGTACGTACGCCGTTGCCCGAAATTGGACTGGTTGTCAGTTCAAGGGATCGGCGCGCATAGCCCGGTGTCAGGGCATTGGCGATGTTCCCTGACACCACTGCGGCCCCGCGACTGGCTGCCGTTAGCCCGCCCAATGCGTTGTTCAACGCCGTCGACATGTTCATCAGACCGCTCCTTTCCTGTTTTCAGAACCCAGTTCAACGTTTGATGTTTGTCGTTTCCTGCAGCATCTCATCCACGGTCTTGATCACCGTCGCGCTGGAAGAATACGCGCGCTGCGTCTGAATCAACGCGGTCAGCTCGGTCGCGACATCGGTGGTTGATTCTTCACGGGCGAAAGACACCAGATCGCCGGTCGGGCCTTCGCCTGCGTTCCAAAGAAAAAAGGTGCCGCTTTCCCGAGATGGTGCGTAAGTTTGACTGTCAAGCGCGGTCAGGCCGTTTGGATTGGGAACATCTGCCAGAGGAATCTGAAACATGCGGCGGCTGACACCTGTATCGTAGAACGCATAGACATAGCCGTTTTCGTCGACCTGAACGCTGGTCATGGTTCCAACGGCCGAGCCATCGCGGGTGATCGAAACAGGCGCAAAGGTATCGGACAGTTGAGTAATACCATCAGCATCACCAATCGTGCCAATGTTAACCTCCATGGGGCCACCGGCAACGTTGGCGACGACACTGCCGGTGGCCGGGTCGTACGCGCCACCTGACACCGCAGTCACGCTTGCAAGGGTACCGCCGGCAGTTCGGCTATCGGTAAAGGTCAGCGTATATTCACCGATGGTCGCGCCGCCCGATGCCGAATCGCGCATGATCATCGTCCATTCGTTACTGCTTCCGGTTGCGGGGACCGTCGGAACCAGTTCGATATCTACGCTTTCTGATTTGCCTAGGTTGTCAAAATACTCGACAGACAGCGGCTGCGTATCACCGGCCGCGCCGGCATCTGTTGCGGTTGCCGGCAGGTTCATCCGCAAGTTCATCCGTGTGGTCGGCGCACCTGACAATTGATTCACGCTGAGCTGCACGGGTTCAAGCGCAGCCGGAGTGTCCCGCGGAACGGCGGGGATCGATCCATCCGCAGCGGCGCGCCATCCCAGCAGGACAAGGCCGGATTCGGTTACCAGGTACCCTTCTTCATTGGTGCGGAACGACCCCGTCGTGGTCAGCAGCATTTCGTTTGAACCAGCCGCGATCTGCGAACTGGGGCGCACCGGAATCATACCGCGCCCGCGAACCGCTAGATCGGTAGAGTTGTTGGTTGTGACGAGAGAGCCACGCTGATCGATCAGGCGTTGGCTTGTTGTTCTGACGCCCCCCGCCGAATAGCTGCCCCCCTGGCCTGACGTGACCATGGAATGAAAATCCGTCTCGACCCGCTTGTAGCCAAATGTCGACGAGTTCGCGATGTTGTCGGAAATCGTGGCCAGTCTGTTTGCGTTGGCCTTCAATGCGGCGACACCGGCATTCAGCGAAGAGGAAATTGTCATTGGCACGCCCTTCTGTTGCGTCAATCTTTGATGCAACAGGTAACGCGCTGCCCCTTAACAGCGCGCTAACAGGTAAAATGCGTTCTATCCTTTAGGGCGCGCGCAGAAAAATGACCTCGATCCGGTTGTTGCGGGTGGTCATTGGATCTTGACTGAACAGCTCTCGGTCTGCGTGTCCGGTCACGCGGTTCAGGCGTTCGACGACAACGCCCTTGTCCTGCAGCATCTGACGTACAATCTGCGCCCGGGCGGTGGAAAGATCCCAGGCAGGATTGCGGGCCAGAACAACGGGCGACGCTTTGACATGACCTTCGACTGCGATGGGGTTTGTCACCAGATCCGAAGACCGTGCAATCAGCAACGCCAGCGCACGCATGAGTGGCGTAGGTGTGTCGGTGTCCGATTCGAAAAGGGGCTGATCGTCAGTATCAAATAGCTCGACCACCAGACCTTCGTCCGTGACCCGCGTGACGATGTGTTTGAGGATTTTGTCCGACATCTCGCTTTCGCCTGTACGACCCAACAGCTGAGCCTCAAGCGATGTGAAGTCCTGCACCGCGTCCTTCCCACCGCCCGCGGCATCAACACCTGTCGATCCCCGAGCCTGATGAGATCTGGTCGGGTTACGCCTGGTCGCACCTTTGCCATTCATGGCCAGCGTTTGTTCGGAAAACATATTGTCGCCGCCAAAGGCGCCATCACCACCGCCGGAATCAGCGCTGACCGGAATGGTCGGCGAAAAGTAATCCGCCAGCCCTTTGCGTTGCGTTTCGGTCGTTGCGTTCAGCAGCCACATCAACATGAAGAAGGCCATCATGGCCGTTACAAAGTCCGCATATGCGACTTTCCACGCGCCACCGTGATGGCTATCGCCACCCGATACACGCTTCTTCTTGATGATGATTGGCGCCGCATTGGATTGCGCACCCATCTCCACTACCTTTTTATCACCCAGTTACTGAAGTAGCAGCATGGGCCTTAAGGTGGCCTTAACACTTAAAACTGTCTGGATATCCCGTTATCGCGGCAAGCCCGCTGTTGCACGGCGCAGAATCAGCGAGAGATGACTAAAGCTGTTTTCGACCCCCTCGACATCCGCTTTGCCAAAGAAGCTATCCAACTCGTCATGCACGCGCACGGCTTGATCCAGCAAAGGATCTGCGCCCTCGGAATAGAGCCCGGCTTTGATCATCACTTCGGATTGCTCGTAGCTGCCGACCAGTTTCCGCGTTTCCGCGATTGTCTGGTTTTCGGCTTCTGAGGCCGCGCCAGGCAAGCTGCGCGACACAGAGCGGCTGAGGTCGATGGCCGGGAAACGCCCGCGCTCGGCAATGTCCCGGCTCAGGACGATGTGCCCGTCCAGAACGCCTCGCAACATATCCGCGACGGGTTCATCCATATCCGATCCGGCGACCAAGACACTGAATACGGCTGTGATGTCACCTCGATCCTGTGTTCCGGGCCCGGCGCGTTCGCACAGGTTGGCGATTAGCGGAGTGACCGAAGGGGGAAAGCCACGCAGCGATGGCGATTCGCCCATCGCCACAGCGATTTCCCGATGCGCTTCGGCAAAGCGTGTGACCGAATCTGCCAACAGCAACACGTGCATGCCCTGATCACGCAAGTACTCGGCCAAAGACACTGCGGACCATGCACAGCGCCTTCGGGCCAGCGCAGACTGGTCTGACGTGGCGGCCACAACCACCGAGTGTTTCATGGTTTCGGGGCCCAATGCGCGGGTCACAAATTCGTTCACTTCGCGTCCACGCTCGCCAATCAAGGCGACCACAACAACATCTGCCTGCATTGATCGCGCCAACGTCGCTAAAAGCGTGGACTTCCCGACACCGGACCCCGCGAACAGGCCAATCCGCTGCCCGCGCACGATGGGTAACATGGTGTTGAGCACCGCCAGCCCGGTCGCCATACGCTCGCCCAAAGGTTTGCGCCGAACGGCGGGGGGCGGCGCTTGCTGGATGTTCCGGTCCTGCCCACCGTTTAACAATGGCTTGCCGTCCAGAGCATTGCCAAACGGGTCAATCACGCGTCCCAACCAGTGCATTCCGGGTGCAAAATCGGGTGAGGGGTCAAGGCATACCCGATCCCCCAAGCTAACCCCGTCTGGGGCAGAGTTGGGCATCATATGGATGTGATTGGCGCCGACATGTAGCACCTCGCCAGCCAGATCGGGGCCGGAGTCACGCTGCAAGGTCAGCAAGTCACCGATCCGGGCCTGTTTGGTCAAACCGCTGATTTCAATCACGCCATGCGCAACGCCTGAGACGAGCCCGACATGGCGAACCGCAGTCATCCTGTCGAATTCACATTTCAGAAGCATCGGGTCGAAATCGGACATTGTGGGGTCTCCAACTGAGTTCTGAAAACTGTTTCTAAAGGAATCGGGGTTAAGCCTTGATTGAAATTGATCGAGGGAGAAGCCCCGATGTTCTACGACCTGAACGTCTTTAAGACAGCGCACGCTATGGCAACCCATGCCGGACAACGGCAAGCCGTCATATCGCGCAACATGGCCAACGCAGATACACCCGGCTATCAGCCGCGCGATATCGAAGCCTTTCAAAAAGCATTCGAAAATACAGATCGGCATACGGCCATGACCGCAACCCGGCAGGGCCATCTGAATGGCGCGGGTCAGGTGGGGCAGACATGGGCCGAACATGTGGCCAACCCGTCGAGCGATCCCAATGGCAACGGCATCTCGCTGGAAGAAGAGATGTTGAAGGCGGTCGAAGTCAAACGCCAGCACGACCGCGCCATAGCCATCTATCGTTCGTCTATCGGGATCATTCGGACCAGTTTGGGTCGCGGGTAAAGGGCATCTGACATGAGCGATTTTTCCCATTCCCTTGCTGCCTCGGCCAGCGCATTGCGTGCTCAAGCAGCGCGTTTGCGACACGTTTCCGAGAATATCTCGAATTCAGACACACCGGGGTACCGGCGCAAAACCGTGCCGTTTGAAATGGTGCAGAAAGACGGCAAAGCGATGGTTCAGACCGGTCAAGTCAAATTGGACCGGCGTGATCTAAGCCGCATTCACGACCCAGGCCATCCTATGGCCGATGAAAGCGGTCATTATCTGGGGTCGAATGTCGATTTGATGATCGAAATCGCCGACGCGCGCGAAGCTCAGCGCAGCTATGAGGCCAATCTCAAAATGTTCGACCAGACGCGGCAGATGTCGTCAAGCCTGATGGAACTACTTCGAAAGTAAAGGAAAACCAGAATGGATATCCGATCTCTGACAGCTGCGCAGAACTATGCGTTTGCACGCCCTGCAACACAGGCCGACCCAGAACAAGGCGGTATGGCGCAGGAAATGCGCTCGACCTTTCAGGATTTTGCGGCAACCTTGAAACACAGCGAGCAAATGGCAGAAACAGCGATGACAGGACAGGCCGATCCGCATGCTTTGGTTCAGGCGCTTGCCCATACCGAACTGGCCGTCGAGACAGCTGTCATTGTGCGCAACAAAGTGGTCGAAGCTTACCAGGAAATCTTGCGGATGCCGGTCTGAGAGATGCTGAGCGAAGGCCTCTTCTATGACATCGTGCGACAGGCTTTGTGGATTGCGGTCATCACCTCGGTTCCGATCCTGGCGGTGGCGCTGATTTCGGGCCTTGTCGTAGGCCTGTTTCAGGCCCTGACATCGGTGCAGGAAATGACCCTGACCTTCGTTCCAAAACTGATCGCCATCGTCATCGTTTTCTGGATGTCGATGGGCTTCATGACCCAGACACTTGTCACGTTTTTCACCAGGACACTTGTTCCACTGATTGCAGGAGGCCGCTGATGGACACCGCCTATGTCACCCTGTCCCGCCAATCCGGGTTGATGAATGAAATGCGGTTGGTTGCGAACAATATCGCCAATGCCAACACCACCGGATACCGCCAGCAAGGATTGGTGTTTTCAGAGTTCATTCGCGATGTGCCGAACAATCCGTCCCTGTCCATGAGCCGCGCCGAAGCGCGCAATACATCGCTGCAACAGGGCTTTTTGACCGAAACAGGTGGTTCGTTCGATTTCGCCATCGAGGGCGACGGGTTTTTCATGGTCGAAACGCCAAAAGGCAACCGCCTGACGCGTGCGGGTAGCTTCACACCCAATGCCGAAGGCGATCTGGTGGCGGCAGATGGATCACGTGTTCTGGATAGTAACGGGTCTCCGGTCTTCATACCACCGGACGCGGCTTCGATTGATATCGGCAGCGATGGGACACTCAGCGTGAATGGTCAGCTTTTGGGCCAGATCGGGGTCTACCGGGTCGATGAACCAAAGGATCTGGTGCGCGAAGGCAATACCCGGTTCCGCCCGGAAGGAGACGTGCAAGCCGTTGATGAGCCTGTTGTTTTGCATCGGTTTCTCGAAGGCTCAAACGTCAACGCCATTCATCAGGTCACGCGTCTGATTGAAATTCAACGCGCCTATGAGCTGGGTCAGAGCTTTCTGGAAACCGAAGACGAACGTGTGCGCGGTGCTTTGAAGGCTTTGATGCGCTGATAGTTTAAGGAGAATTCGAAATGCGAGCTTTGAAAATCGCGGCCACGGGCATGACCGCACAGCAGATGCGGGTCGAGACGATCTCGAACAACTTGGCGAACATGAACACCACTGGGTACAATGCACGCCGTGCTGAATTTGCCGATTTGCATTACCAGCAACTGGCCCGTGCGGGGGCCGTTAACGCCTCGGACGGAACGGTTTTGCCAACTGGCATTCAACTCGGTCTTGGCGTTCGTCCTGCCGCAGTGACAGTACAGCTGGCCCAGGGAGGTCTGTCGGCTACCGGCAGTCATCTTGATGTCGCCATCGAGGGGCGCGGGTATCTGGAAGTGGCGCTGCCAAGCGGTCAATCCGCTTACACGCGTGATGGCAGCCTGAAACGATCTGCTGACGGGCTTGTTGTGACCTCCGACGGGTTTGCCGTTGCTCCGGAAATCACCATACCCGATGATGCGCGGTCCATTTCGATCAACGCGTCTGGCGAAGTCTACGCGTATTTTGATGACGCGCCGGAAGGTCAGTTGCTGGGTGAGTTCACGCTGGCGAGTTTTTCGAATGCAAAGGGTCTTGAGGCAATCGGCAGCAACCTGTTCAAGGAAACCGAAGCGTCCGGCGCGCCGGTTTTGGGCCTTCCGGGTGAAGATGGGCTGGGCACGTTGCGGCAGGGATATCTTGAAGACAGCTCAGTTGATGCCGTGCGCGAAGTGACCGAACTGATCGAAGCGCAACGCGGTTACGAAATGAACGCCAAGGTCATTTCAGCCGTTGATCAGATGATGAGCGCAACAACGCAGGTGCGGTGATGCGGTTCCTTTACCTGACGCTTGCGTTGGCAATGCCGGTGGCGGCGCATGGCGAAATGGTCGTATCCAACCGAACCATTCGTGCGAAAGAGATAATTTCGGCGACCGATCTCGACATGAAAGCCACGAATGCCACCGGCGCGATTACGAACCCTCAGGATTTGATCGGGCAAGAGGCCCGGGTGGCCCTGTATCCAGGGCGACCAATTCGGGACAGCGACGTGGGCCCGCCCGCCATCGTTGATCGCAATGATTTGGTCCTGTTGGTGTTCAACCGCCGGCCCTTGTCGATCACCGCTGAAGGTCGCGCACTAGGGCGCGGGGCGGTCGGTGACCGTATTCGCGTGATGAATCTTTCGTCCCGAACGACCGTGACCGGCCATATCCGGCCCGATGGCCAAATCGAGGTAAACTAATGTTTGAACTGTCAAAACCAATTTTGCTCGCAGTCTTAGCAGTGTCCGCTTGCGGTCGGCTGGATCATCTTGGCAAAGCGCCAAGCTTTACGCCTAACGAGGACTCGCCGGAACAAGTTGCGATGCTGTGGCCGGGTTTACCCCTGCACACCCAAGCTCAGCGCTCGGTCGACAAATCCTCGCTCTGGAGCGGTGGGCAGCAATCCTTGTTGGGCGACCAAAGAGCGATCAAGAAGGGGGACATCCTAACAGTTGTCATCGAACTGGATGAAAAGGCCGAGATCTCGAACAGAACAAGCCGATCACGCGCTGGATCTGAGAGCCTTGAGGTGCCCGGCTTGTTCGGATTGCCGCAGCGCGTGCAGGAGTATTTGCCCGACGGTGCGTCGTTGGATGAAGCCGTGTCAATCGAGTCCGACGCATCAAGCTCCGGGCGAGGATCGGTTAGGCGTAACGAAAAACTGACATTGCGGGTCGCGGCAACTGTACTAGACGTGTTGCCAAACGGAGTTTTATCAATTTCCGGTTCACAGGAGTTGCGGGTAAATTTTGAACTGCGAGAGCTGCTGGTCGCCGGATACGTCCGTCCGCAAGACATCTCGCGCAAGAATGAAATCACCTATGACAAAATCGCATCGGCTCGCGTGTCTTATGGTGGTCGGGGGCAAATCACAGACGTGCAGCAACCGCGATACGGCCAACAAGTCCTTGATTCTCTTTTGCCATTCTGAGGTGCGGGCGTGATCAAATTGATAGTACCTGTTGTCTTTTTGTCCGTCGGGCTTGGTGTAGGGATTGGCGCCGGAGTCGCCCTGGCTCCGGCCAAGGCTCCGGAGGGCGCGCCCGAAGCAAACGAGGCAGATAAAGAAACAAAAGGGTCTGAAGACAAGAAAGCTAAGCCCAAGAAACCCACTGAAAAGGGCGGTGAGGGCGGGTTTGAATACCTTAAGATAACGAAGCAATTTGTGGTGCCGGTTGTCGAGGATGACAAAATCGCTGCAATGGTCACCATGACGCTGAGTCTGGAAGCCGACCCTACCATTACCGAGGCATTTTACTCTATCGAACCAAAACTGCGGGACGCTTTTCTGCAAGTGATATTTGATCATGCAAATATCGGCGGGTTTAACGGTAGGTTCACCGAGTCGGGCAATCTGGGCGTTTTGCGCAAGGCTTTGCTAGAGGTGGCGCGCAAGGATTTGGGTGACAATGTTTCTCAGGTCCTGATCATGAGCATCAATCGCCAGGACTCGTAAGCGTCGCAACTGATCCAGGGCGCATTTGGCGCTCTTAATAGTCCGACTGTTTTTTGGCGACGTCCCGTCGATGGTCTTTCAGTAAGGCTGAGGACAGACTGGAAACTGCTTCTTTGCGCCCAAATGCGGCCTTCAGCGCGTCAAGTTGTTCGCGTTTTTGAGCCCTCAGTCGAGCAAGGTCCAAGTTCAACTGCCGGCGGGTAGACGACTCCCATCCCTGCCACAGCATGTCGGCCCCTGTAACCTTGTACCCCTCAGCCTGAGGCCCGTCCCGACGCGCCTGACTGACTTGTACACCCAGACTAGCCAGTTGCCGCTGAATTTGGGCTTCCGCCTCTAGAAGTGGGCGTAGCGTTTGAAATTGTTTCTGGAATACTGCCTCCGTTACGCTTCTGAGGTCCGACAGTTTGGAGTAATTCATCTGATCCGTTCCTTTGCACGCTTCCGCATGGTTTCTGCGAAACGAATTGCCGCGGCCACCGCACGATAGTGCTCTTCAGCGATTTCGTGACCGATTTCCACTGTCGCGTGCAGGGCGCGTGCAGTGGGTGGGTCGGAATGAATGGGCACATCGGCTTGCCCGGCGGCTGAACGGATGGCTGCGGCAACTTCATCCACGCCCTTTGCGACGCATACCGGTGCAGTGCCCATCGCGCGTGACCATCTGAGCGCGACGGAATAATGGGTGGGGTTGACGATCACCACATCCGCATCGGGCACGTCGGCCATCATCTGATTGGTTGCAATCTCGTGCGCGCGTTGACGGCGGCTTTGTTTGACGTGCGGATCGCCTTCGGCGTCTTTTGTTTCGTCTTGGATTTCCTTACGCGACATACGATTCTTACGCATGTGCTCGGCATATTGCCAAAGATAGTCCACAACACCAATTGCAAGCGCTATAGTGATGACGATGAACAGGAAGCGAAACAGCAGGTTCATCATCAACAAAATCGACGATTTTGCTGGCGCAGCGCTGGCCGAGAGGATTTCGGTCAGATTCGCCTTGAGGAAAATAGCCAACGATATGCTGTAGATAACAAGTTTGACCGAGCTTTTGGCAAACTCGAACAACCCTCCTCGACCGAACTTGTTTTTGGCGTTCGAGGGAATGGATATACGCGACAGTTTGGGTTGTAACTTACTGGGTGCAAAGATCAGGGCGCGCTGCGCAATCAGGCTCAGCAGGACTGCAGCGGCGGGCAGGGCAAACAATAATGCCACCGGGATCAACGCATTTTTAAGCATCCCAGCGACCGGAGCGTCAACCGGGCCGGTCGAAACCAATTGCGCAATCTCATCCGATTGATCCAGTAATACGGCAAACAGGGTGCCCAGATGTTCTGCCGTGTATTGGCCGGCCATCAACAGTGCGATCAGCAAACCTGTGTATCCCGCGACGACCGAAAGGTCGCTGGATTTGGCAACCTCGCCTTTTTCCCGTGCTTTTTGCAGCTTTTGCGGCGTGGGATCAAAGGGCTTATCGCCGTCGTCATCCGATGCGCTCATCTTGCTGGGCCAACTGGATTGTTAATGAACGCGAACAGGTCGTCGGCCCAAACCGACAGGATCAAAGGGGTGCCTGCGAATAGAAGAAATAGACCTGCGAATGTGATCGCAGGCGCACCGACGAAAGCTACCATCAGTTGCGGCATTGCCCGGTTAATGACCCCCAGCGCCAGATTGTAGATCAGTGAGGCTATGACAAATGGCATGGCAAGGGCGAAGGCGAGACTGAAGCTGTGCGATATCTGCTGAACGCCCCATTGGGACAAGTCTGGTGCGGCTGGAACGGTTCCCATCGGAAAAAGCATGTAACTGTTAATCAGGAACCGTGCGGCCTGAATGTGCAGGCCTAACAAGGTTGCCAAAGCCAATCCCGCCAGCGTCAGAAGATAGCCCATCGCGGGCACTGGGTCAGCCGCTGCCCCGCCCAAAAGCTGCGAGAGAGAGGTCGACTGGGCGGCAATGGACCCCGCAGTCTGTAGTGCCAAAACAAATAGTCGCAGCCCCATTCCGAGAGCCATCCCGACCAAGACTTCGGTCCCAACAAGATGCACGATCTGCAAAAAGCCAGGTGCAAAGTCAGGCGGGTGTATGGTGGGCAAAATGATCAACGTAAACGCTACGGAGAGGCCAAGCTTGACGCGTACCGGAATGCTGCGCTCGCCGAAGGCGGGCAGCAGTGAAACCAATGCGGATACTCGTAGAAATACAGCGAATAGCTGCCATAGCCCACCTCCCAGTTGTTGTAATAACTCGGGCGGCAGAGCAATCACGCGGGCACCGTTCCAACGAGGGCAGGTCGGGCTTCAATCCCGATTTCCTCGAATGACAGTACCGGGTTGGACATGCCACGGGCGTGCATGATTGTACGAAGTAGCCTGCGGCGACGGGTCGATGTCACGACGGCCGGAAACAAGCCGTGGTCGGCGGACTGTGTGACACTGTCGGCCACGCCGTCAGCAAGTTTGTTGAACAAGTTAGGTGGCAGCGCCACGTCCAACCCCGCATTCGGAGCATCGATTTGGTAGGTAGCGAACGTGTCCTCCCATTCTGGGGCAAGCTGGATCAAGGGGATCGAGCCGTCCTCGCGTTTCATATCGGCAACCAGTTGAAAACCAAGCCTTTGTCGGACCAGCTCGCAGATGCCTTCGGGTTGAGTTGTAGTCAGCCGTGCTTCGGCCACGCTTTCCAGAATCAGTGCCATGTTCCGGATGGAGACCCGTTCATCCAGCAGCAGGCGCAACACAGCGTGTAGTGTGTCAATTGGAACCTTGGCCGGAACCAACTCATCCAGCAGTTTGCGATTGGCTTCGGCCCGGACTGGATCGCTGAGCCGGGTCATTTCGGATAACAAGCGGCGCAGGGATTTCAGGGTTAGCAAGCGCGAGAAATTCTGTTTTATGATCTCCAGCAAATGCGTTGCAAGTATTTCCGGAGGCGACACGATCGTGGCCCCGCTCAGCGCGGCTTCTTCCTGATCCTTGGGTAGAATCCAGCGTGCAGGTGCGCCATAGACAGGTTCGGTTACGTCATTGCCATCAGGCAGTAGTTCCAACCCATCTTGCACCAGCGCCAACACCAGATCGGGGTTCAACACGCCGCGCGCCTGTTCGACCCCATGCACTTTGATCACATAGGTGCCGGTTGGCAGATCGGCGCGATCGGTCAGGCGAATTTCAGGCAGGATCAACCCAAAGCTGGAGGCCACGTAGGTTCGCATATTGGCGATCCGCGCGTCCAGTCCTGTGCCTTGGTTCAAGACCATGCTGACCAGATCGGGTGCGAATTCTAGATGTACGTCATCCAGATCCAGAATATCGCCGATGGCCTGAGATACGGGTATGTCAGTCTCGGTCGCGGGAACCTGAGCCTCGACCTCTGCTGCTTTTTGCTTTTGGTAGACGTGGTAGGCTGCGTATCCCAAAACCGTCGCCCCCAGAATAAAGGGCAGAAACGGCAAACCGGGTACGAGCGCGAATAGAACCATCAGCATCGCCACAGTCCCCAATGCCGCCGGATGGCGCCCAAGCTGCGAGAAGATCGCGCTGTCCGTCGCGCCTTGGGTGCCGCCCCGGGCCAATAACAAGGCCGATGCAATTGAGATGATCACTGCTGGGATCTGCGAGACCAGCCCATCGCCGACGGTCAGGATTGCGTAGGTTTCGAACGCAGATGAAACCGGCATGCCGTGCACGATCACACCCATCACCAGACCCATGACAAGGTTCAACAGAGTGATCAGCAACCCGGCAACAGCATCACCCTTGACGAATTTGGATGCGCCATCAAGCGAGCCAAAGAAGGTGGTTTCCTGCTGTTCCCGTTCGCGCCGTTCCTTGGCTTGTTGGTGATCGATGGCCCCTGCCGACATGTCGCTGTCAATTGCCAGCTGTTTGCCCGGCATCCCGTCCAGTGCAAAGCGCGCCCCGACCTCGGCCATGCGCGCCGCGCCTTTGGTGATCACCATGAAGTTCACGATCAGCAACACGCCAAACACCACGAGACCTAGAAAGATGCTGCCGCCCATGACGAAATTGGCAAAGCCTTCGATCACGTCGCCTGCCGCGCTTGGGCCAGTATGACCTTGCCCGATGATCAGCTTGGTGGACGAGACATTGAGCGACAGGCGCAGCATCAGCGATGCCAGCAGGATCGTCGGAAATGATGAAAAATCCAAAGGCCGCTCGATGAACAGCGTCAGGGTGAAGATCAGGATCGCAAGCGCAAAGGATGTCGCCAATCCGACATCAAGCACCCAGGCTGGCATCGGCAGGATCATCATCACGATGACCGTCATCAACGCCAGCGCCAGCAAAACCGTGGGTGAAAACAGGGATCGGGGGTCGAACTTGGGCACGCAGAGCTCCTAGTTGAAGGCGATGAAGGCGGTCGCAGTTCCTGCCGCTGGCACCAGGGAGCCCAGCACCCCTTGCGGGGGTTGTTCGGTGTGAAGCGGTATCAATGGGGCGGCGGCACCGGTAAAGGGATCTCGGGATAGCCGAGCGGTTTGTGTTGTCTGGGTGCCATCAAGCTGCGCCAGAATGGTCTGAAAGCGCCCGCGATACGCTTCGGCCAGTGATCGCGTGCGGGAATGGTATGCGCCAGCTGCGGCAGGCCAGGACCCCAGTTCGACATGTAGTTGTTTCAAAAACCCAGCCGCATAGGCGGCGTTTTCGTCCGGATCAAACATCGCGTCGATGGATCGAAACGCCTTGCCATGCCAGCGGTAGTTGATCTGAAAGCATCCGACGTCAAAGCTGCGCACACCGGCTTTGAAAATCTCGAACACGTAGGATTTCGCCTCAACCTCGGAGGTGAACCAATATCCTTGCCCTTCGACATTGATGGTCCAGGGCCAGGGTTCCAGGCGGCCATCGCGGGTGCGCCCGGTTTCCACGCGCGCGATGGCACGCAAAACATCCAGCGGTACGTCTTCGGCCAAAGCCGCCCGCCGGGCGGCTTGATCACAAATTCCGTCGCGGGCGTTGGGCATTGCGAAAACTGCCGGTGTCATCAACACATGCGTCAGGAATAGGAAAAACGGGAACTTGGGATTTGGCATTCTGCCGGTCCGGGATTCTGATCAGTCCGGACCAAGCTAGCCAGTCATTGGTTTACAGCCGGTTATCGGCCTATCACTTTCTGTCAATTCGCCTGCCGAACACAACGCTGGTGTTGGTGCGCAACACGCCCGGAATCTTAGCCAGCTCATCAACAATAATGTCCAGATCTTCGATCCTTGGTGCCTCGGCCGATAGTAGCAGGTCAAATTCACCATTGATCGACAAACAGCGTTTGACTTCGGGATATGCTTCAAGCCGTTTGATGATACGCGTAGTTTCCTTCTGCTGTACTTCCAGCAAAACAACAACCTGTACGCGTGGGGCATCCTCGGGGGTGCTCAGAACAACCGAGTACCCCGCGATCACCCCTCGATCTTCCATTCGACTGATCCGCTCGTGCACAGTTGTGCGTGCCACGCCCAGTTTTGCGGCGATTTTTGTAGTCGACTCGCGGGCGTTGTGTTGCAGCGCTGCGATGATGCGGCGGTCAAGCTGATCCATGGGGTCTCCGTCATGGGTTCGCAATGGTGTATTTCAGATCGGTGCCAAGGCTCAAGGCTGATGTGTCGCCGAGTGGCTTTCTGAACGCGGCCAGATCAACACTGCTGTGACCAGACCGAAAATCGCGGCGCTGGTCATCCAGGCCAAGGCAACGGTTGCGCCGAATCGTGTCATCAGCCAACCCGCCAACGGATAAAGGACCAACCAACAGGCATGCGACAGGGTGAACTGCGCGGCAAACAGGGCCGGGCGATCTTCGGCTGGGGCAGAGCGGGTCAGAAGGCGACCGGACGGAGTCAGGGTGACAGCGTACCCAAAGCCAACGAGACCCCACAGAATGGTAAGCAGACTCAATGTGATAGGGGCCATGGCTGACAGAAACGCGGCCGTTGCCATCGATGCGATCCCAATCGCAGATCCCGTCAACATGACCCGGCGATCTTCGAACTGATCCAACAGGGACGGCAATGCAAAGGCTGCTATCATCGAACCGCCGCCGAACCCTGCCAAAGCGATGGCGACCGCGCTTTCGGACAGGCCCAGATCGGTGCGGACAATGACCACCGTGTTGACAATGACCATCGCACTTAGCGCGGCGGCAGACCAACTGAGCGCCAGTAATCCACGGAGACGTGGAGTCGCGAGGTAGATTCGAATGCCGCGTGTTGTCCGGTCGTAGATCCCCTTTCGCCGGATCGCTTTGGGCGATGGCAGCGCCACTGATACAACAAGAACCGCCGACGCGACGAACCCTAGGCTTGTGCCCCAGAACAAGCTCTCAAAGCTGAGAAAGACCAATAGGGCGGCCGCGAGCATCGGGCTCAGCAGACTTTCCATATCGACTGCAAGGCGAGACAGGGACAAGGCGCGCGTATAGTCGCGCTTATCCGGAAGGACATCGGGGATCGTGGCCTGAAATGCCGGGGTGAATCCGGCAGATGCGGATTGCAGCACAAAGATGAGGACGTAGACCTGCCAAACCTCTGTTACGAAAGGCAAACACAAGGCAACGACCGCACGCACCAGATCCAGAAAAACCAACATCTTGCGGCGATCAAGTTGCTCGGCAAAGGCGGCGGCCAATGGGGCAATGCCAACGTAAGCCAGCATTTTGATGGTCAAAGCGGTGCCCAGAACCATCCCTGCGGCGTCCCCGGCCAGATCATAGGCCAACAGGCCCAGCGCGATTGTAGCCAGCCCGGTTCCTGTAAGGGCAACGACTTGGGCCCCCAGCAAGTGACGGTAGGTCCGGCTCCGCAGGACGCTTAGCATGAGCTACAGATACTTCGTTATGGTTTTGAAATCCTCGATGTCGAGCCCACTGCTTTCCCGGTCTGATGACAGGCAATGGTCGATGTGATCATGGATCAAAACGCGCTTGGCTTTGACGATCGCTTTTTCGACCGCAAACAGCTGTTGGGCGATATCGGAACAGGGGGCCTGCTCTTCGAGCATTGCAATGACCTTGGCCAAATGTCCGTGAGCACGCCTGAGGCGCGCGGTGATTTGTGGGTGCGATTGGTGCGGGTTGTCTTTCATAGCTATCCATATCCCCCCCATAGGGATAAAAGCAAGTGCTGAGGCATGGATTGGCCAGTGTCAAAGGGGTGGCGTTGAGTTTATAGGTCAAACCGCCTATCTCGGGGCAATACGGCACAAAGGACAAATCCGTGGCGAACCATTTGTACAAAAACGACCTTCCCGACGGGTTGGACATGGGCCCAGTAGTGGCCATCGATTGTGAAACCATGGGGCTTAACCCTCATCGTGATCGCCTTTGCGTCATCCAGATGTCGGGCGGGGATGGCAACAGTCATATCGTTCAGGTGGAAAAGGGGCAAACCGCGGCGCCCAACCTGTGTGCCATGCTGGAAAACCCGGATGTGTTGAAGCTCTTCCATTTTGGCCGCTTCGACATTGCCGCGATGTACCATACCTTTGGTGCTTTGGCCGCGCCGGTCTATTGCACCAAAATCGCCAGCCGTCTGATCCGGACCTATACCGACCGGCACGGGCTGAAGAACCTGTGTCAGGAGCTGATCGGGGTTGATGTCTCGAAACAGCAACAGATGAGCGATTGGGGGGCTGAAACCCTGACCGATGCACAACTGGACTATGCCGCCTCTGACGTGCTGTATCTGCATCGCCTGCGGGATGAACTGAACGCGCGGCTGGCCCGTGAAGGCCGGGTCGAGATGGCGCAGGCCTGTTTTGATTTCCTGCCTATGCGTGCGAAACTGGACCTCGCTGGTTGGCCCGAAACGGATATCTTTGCACACTCATGACCGACAACGAATCTTTCCTGAGAACGGCCCGGCAGGTCATTACGGACGAGGCCCGCGCGCTAGACATTCTAACCGAGAGCCTGGACGAGCATTTCGCCGAAGCGGCGCAGCTGATCCTGCAGGCACCTGGTCGCATCATTATCAGCGGCATAGGCAAATCCGGCCATATCGGACACAAGATCGCCGCTACATTGGCCAGTACCGGAACGCCTGCGTATTTTGTACACCCTGCCGAAGCCAGCCATGGTGATTTGGGCATGGTGTCCAAGGGGGATGTGGTGCTTGCCATCTCGAACTCGGGCGAAGCACCCGAGCTGGCAAACCTTCTGGCATTTACACGGCGGTTCGGTATCCCGCTGATCGGATTGTCGAGCAAGCCAGAAAGCACGCTGATGAAACAGGCAGATGTGCATTTGTTGATCCCGTCGATGGGTGAGGCATGCGGGTTTGGCATGGTGCCTTCGATTTCGACAACGCTGACATTGGCGATGGGGGATGCGTTGGCCATTGCTTTAATGAAGTACCGGGACTTCAAGCCCGAAGATTTTCGCGCGTTCCACCCCGGTGGTAAGCTGGGGGCCCGGCTTAGCACCGTGCGGGATCTGATGCACACTGGTCAGGCGCTGCCGTTGGTAGCGGCAAGCACCCCGATGAGCGACGCGTTGATCGAGATCAGCCAGAAGGGGTTTGGTGTCGCCGGCGTCACCGATGCACAAAACGTGCTGATGGGGATTATCACCGACGGTGACCTTCGGCGTCATATGGACGGACTGCTGGACAAGACCACCGAACAAGTCATGACACAGAACCCGACCACCATTGCGCCGGGCGCGTTGGCCGAAGAAGCAGTGGCCATCATGAACGACCGAAAAATCACATCTCTTTTTGTGGTCGATCCCGAGACGTCAGGCCAGGCGCAGGGTTTGTTGCACATCCATGACTGCCTGCGTGTCGGTTTAGGCTGAGGGAGGCTGCAGTGGACCGATATTCGCGCATGGTTCAGTTCTTCAAGGTTCTGTTGCCGCTAGCGGCTATTATCATGCTGTCCACAGTCTTCCTTCTGTCCCGCAGCATTGAAACCAATGTGTCGGTTCCATTTGCTCAGAAAGACATCGATGCCCGTCTGGCAGACCAAGTGGTTACGCAGCCAAACTACCGTGGAACGACGCGCAAAGGCGAAGACGTCCAGATCGAAGCGACCCAGGCAACCCAAGGTTCGGAAGAATCGGTTCCCGCTGCGTCCGAGTTTCGGGGGCGCTTTGGCCTGTTGAACGGAGGCGTGATCACGCTGGACTCGAATTCAGGCCTGATACGACCAGACCAGGGGACGGCGACGTTTGTCGGGGATGTCGTCATCACCACAACCGACGGTATCCTGGTTACCACGGATCTTCTGAACACATCGCTGGATGAAATTCGTGGCGATACGCCGGGGCAGGTGAACGGAACCGGGGTGATCGGCAATTTTTCAGCGGGGCGAATGACTTTCGGAACTGAAAAAAAGGATGGTCCGGTCCATATTCTTTTTACAGACGGCGTTAAGCTGGTATATGAGCCTGAAAAAGCAGAAAGATAACCTGTGTTCGATTTTCGTTTTGTCCTTTTGTGTTTCTTACTGGTAACGGGTGCCGTTTCTGCAACTGCGCAGGAAGCGCAACTGGCCTTTGGGTCTGTGAAGACCGATCCCAGCCTTCCGGTCGAAGTGACGTCGGAAACGCTGAACGTGAATCAAGAGGACGGATCGGCCGAGTTCGTGGGCAATGTCATCGTCATTCAGGGTGAAATGCGACTGACGGCCGAGCGGGTTCTGGTCATCTATAACCAAGACCGTTCGGCCATTGATCGAATGGAAGCTACAGAAAATGTAGTTCTGGTTAGCCCGCCAGACGCGGCCGAGGGTGACTGGGCTGAATACACGATTGATTCAGGTGTGATCGTTATGAAGGGCAATGTGTTGCTGACACAAGGCCCAAGCATAATCAGCGGCGATCAGATGAACGCAAATTTGACGACCGGCATGGCAACCATGACTGGGCGGGTCAAGACGATCCTGCAGCAGGGTAACAACTGATGGCCACCCCTAGTCTGTCAGTTGCCGAGGGTAATCCTGGGCTCAGAATTGAAAAGCTGCGCAAGTCCTACCGCAAGAAAACCGTGATCCGGGACGTCTCGATGACGCTTGGCCGATCTGAGGTGGTTGCACTCTTAGGGCCCAACGGTTCGGGCAAAACCACGACGTTCTACTCAGTGGCCGGTCTGGTCTTTCCCGAAGCGGGCACCGTAACGCTGGACGGGCAAAACGTGACGACGCTTCCGATGTACCGACGCGCGCGCATGGGTATCGGCTACCTACCGCAGGAGATGTCGATTTTCCGCGGTATGAGCGTTGAAGACAACATCGCCGCCGTTCTGGATATTACCGTCGATCACGCCCACCGCCGCAAAGAGCGGTTGGAAGAGCTGCTGTCGGATTTTTCAATCGAACATCTGCGTCGCGCACCCGCGCTGGCCCTGTCCGGAGGGGAGCGCCGCCGCGTTGAGATTGCGCGCTGTCTGGCCGCCGACCCGAAGTATCTGTTGCTAGACGAGCCGTTTGCGGGGGTCGACCCCATCAGTGTGGGCGACATTCGTCATCTTGTAGCCGATCTCAAGAAGCGCGGAATCGGCGTATTGATCACCGATCACAACGTCCGGGAAACGCTGGAGATTGTCGATCGCGCTTATATTTTGCACGACGGTCAGGTGCTGATGTCTGGAACGCCAGAGGAAGTGGTGGAAAACGAAAACGTCCGCCGCGTGTATTTGGGTGAAAATTTCCGGATATCATAAGCTTGCGCGGAATTGCGCCGGGTGCATGGCGGAAATCGCGTATATACATTCCTGTTTTGATTGACTCTTCCACCGTCTCTTGCCTCAATTGGTGTATGGCATTTCTTCGGTTCCAGACTGGATCACGATGTCCCTTCTTTGAAGGGTGTGACCGCAGACAACCGCAGGACATGCCCTTACCCCCCACCCGATAACAACAATCACGTCTCGTAACGTGACGTCAGAATGGGTGTGAAATGTGAAGGAGACCACATGCGTTACCAAATCAGCGGAAAACAGATCGACATCGGCGCGGCCCTGCAGACCCATGTGCAGACCGAGTTGGGTGAGGTTGTGGGCAAATATGCCCAGCGCCCCACGGACGCCAATGTTGTCTTTTCCCGTTCGGCGCATGAGTATGTATGCGAAACTACAGTACATTTATCGACTGGTCTGACGGCGCAGGCCAAAGCGCATGCAACAGAAATCTACGCGGCGTTCGAAGGGTGCTGTGAAAAGATGGACAAGCAATTGCGCCGCTATAAGCGCCGTCTCAAGGACCATCACAAGGATCGTTCGGAACCGGTTGAACTCTTTGGTGCGTCCTCTTATATCCTCGCGTCTGAAGAATCAGGGACGGCTGACGAACCAGAATCTCTGCAGCCC
This sequence comes from Ruegeria sp. CK2, assembly GCF_056536585.1. NCBI lineage: Bacteria > Pseudomonadati > Pseudomonadota > Alphaproteobacteria > Rhodobacterales > Roseobacteraceae > Ruegeria > Ruegeria sp. CK2. The sequence goes on along the minus strand of NZ_JBQFPW010000012.1, from coordinate 65,369 downwards.
ATGATCGTGGCTGAGATGGAAACCAAGATCCCATCGCTGAGTGTTGGTGAAGCTGTCATGCAAATGGAACTGGCTGGCGCCCCGGTGTTGGTGTTCCGCAATGAGAACAAGGACGGATTGAACGTGGTGTATCGTCGGGACGACGGAAACATCGGCTGGATTGATCCGTAACAGGCAAAGATAGCGAGGCAGGCGCCGGCGAATGCAGGGGCAATGTCATGGAGCATGATTATGGAGCTTTCGAGCATACTGAAGCCCGAGGCAGTACGCGTATTGTCCGCAGCTTCCAGTAAGAAGCGGTTGTTTCAGGAAATAGGTGATGTCGCATCAGCGACACTGGGTCTTGAGGCCCAGGCCGTTGTTGATTGCCTGCTGGAGCGCGAAAGCCTCGGCCCTACGGGTGTGGGTCATGGTGTGGCACTGCCGCATGCGCGCCTGTCCGAAATTGAAACGGTATCAGGTGTGTTCGTCATGCTGGAAAAACCCATCGATTTTGGATCGGTGGATCGACAGCCCGTTGATATCGCTTTTTCGCTGTTTGCCCCGGAAGAGGCTGGTGTTGATCATCTCAAAGCGCTGGCTTTGGTATCGCGGACGCTGCGCGACACGTCAGTTTGCGCTAAACTGAGGGCCAACCCTGACCCGACCAAGCTTTATGCTATTTTGACCGAAGCGCAGTCGATGCAAGCGGCGTAAACAAAAAAGCCCCCAGAAAATGGGGGCTTTGTCGTCTTCAAGCAGCGTTGATCAGCCGCCAGTTCCCATTTCAAGCGTCCACCAGATCTTGCCGCCGCCTTCTTGGTGCCAGGCAAACCCCATCTGAGTAGCTTTGGCGTCCATGATGACAGAACGCGGACCAGGTTCCTGCATCCATGCAGCCAGCGTCTCGGTCTCCGTTTCATAGGTTTCTGAGATTGCCTCGCCCAGAAACGTCCCGAAATATCCAACCCGTGCAGCCCGATCCAGGGGTGATGAGCCATCCGAGCCGAAGTGCCAGGGCCGGTTTTGTCGGGCCATGTCCTTGGAATGCGTTGCTGCAGCTGCGTTGAGCTGCGCATTTAGCTGAACGGCTTGCAGACCCTGTGCCTGCCGCAATGCATTCACCGAATCAAGCATCCGGAACTGCAGCTTTTCGGGGTTGCCCCGAATCTTGTAAACAGTCGGCAAAGGCCGCCCGTCTGGGCCAATTGTGGAAGTTCCGGTGTTGGTACATGCCGCTAGCGCGACAAAGCAAATCAATAGTAAAGAAACGATACGCGTCATGTTTGACCTGATTATTGTGTCGTCACAGGGCATAGCGTGCCTTACAGTTCTGAGCAAATGCGCAATGGCCACATGTCGCGTGAATCTGCCGGTTTGGTTTGCGACTGAAGCATTCTGGTCATAGAATGCCCCGAATTTCAGATGTCGCGATAGCAAAGGACCGCTTCTCATGGTCAGGAAACGCATTCCCTTTTCAACCCGCCGTGGATTTATTGTTGGTGCATCGGCAACATTGGCAAGCCCGGCGATTGCGCAATACATCCCCGGCGATCCCTTGCGCCCCGCACCAGAGGACGAACCCGCAGTACGTCGCAACGTTTCAGGGTTCCGTGCGCTCGAGTGGCAGCCCTATTTCTCAAACACGCGAAACGGTGCCATTCTCGTCGATACCGTGTCCCGTGCGCTGCATTATTGGTCAGATGATCAATCAACCTACAAACTTTACCCTTCATCGGTACCATTGACCGAAGAAATGACCCGCCGGGGGCGTACAAGTGTGATCCGCAAGGTCGAAGGCCCAACTTGGGCTCCGACGCCGTCGATGAAGAAAAGAAACCCTGAATGGCCGGATTTCATTCCAGCGGGTCCCGATAACCCGTTGGGAACGCACGCTTTGTACTTAGGTTGGAAGTATTATCGTATCCACGGAACCCATGACACGCGAAAAATTGGGCGTCGGTCGTCCAACGGCTGCATCGGCTTGTTCAACGACGACATCGCCGAGTTGTTTTCAATGACGAAGGTCGGCACGCAAGTGTTGCTAATTTGACGACATTTTCGCGCTCGAAGCCGCTTGCCGCTCAAGTTGCAATTGCATTCCAGCTTTAATGCTGATTAGAAAAAAGCCACGAGGTAAGTCTTAGGTGTGTGGTTCCGGATATTGGAATTGCGCAAATTCTGGAGGTTAATATGAAAAAACTCGTTCTCGCCGCTGCTCTGACGGCTGCTGCTTCGACCGCTTTTGCTGGCAACCTGGAAGAGCCGGTTGTTGAGGCACCTGTTGTTGTAGAAGAAACACAGGGTTCTTCGCAGGGCATCCTGCTGCCACTGATTCTGCTGGTCGTTGTTGCCGCAGCTGTTGCAGCCGGTTAATTCTACGAGCGAAATTCGGAAAAAAGGCGGTGGAGCAATCCACCGCCTTTTTTCACGCATAACTGTAGCGCGCGTCAGTCCAACCAACCACTTAGGTTGTTTTCAATGATAGTGCTGAGCGCTTTGATATGCGGCGCATCGTCGTTCAGGCAGGGAACATAGGTAAATGTCTCACCGCCCGCCTCTTCAAAGCTTTCCTTGATCTCTTCGTTGATCTCTTCCAGCGTTTCAATGCAATCGGCTGAAAAGGCCGGTGCGATGACGGCTATGTTCTTTTTTCCCTGACGCGCCAGTTCAGCCACGTGATCCACCGTATAGGGCTTCAACCACTCTTCGGGACCAAAGCGCGATTGGAAGGTCGAGATTATCTGGTCGTCCGACCATCCCAGCCGCTCCTTCAGCAATCTTGACGTTTTCACGCATTGGCAGTGGTAGGGATCGCCCTGTTGCAAATAGCGCTCGGGCATGCCGTGGTAAGAGCAGACCAAAGTATCCGGCTTGGTGTTCATTGTGGCATAGGCGCGTTCGACCGACTGTGCCAGGGCGTCAATATAGCTCGGTTCCGCATAGTATGCTGGAACGGTGCGGCTGGCGGGTTGCCAGGCCTCCTCCATCAACGAGCGAAAGAACTGGTCGTTCGCTGTTGCCGTCGTTGCGCCCGCGTAATGCGGATAAAGCGGGAAGAACAGAATGCGGTCGCAGCCTTCGGCCACCATTTGCCGAACCTTGGACTTGGTGGCTGGGTTACCGTAGCGCATGCAGAAATCCACCATGACCTGATCGCCGTAACGCTCTTGCATTGCATCGCGGAGTTTTGCGGTCTGATCCTTGGTGATCGTCATCAGCGGGCTTTCGCCCTTGTCGTGATTCCAAATGGATTTGTAGGCCTCGCCCGAGCTGAAAGGGCGCTTGGTCAGAATGATGCCCTGCAGGATTGGCTGCCATTTCCACGCCGGGTAGTCGATCACACGGCGGTCTGAAAGAAACTCGTTCAGATAACGTCTCATCGGCCAATAGGTGTAGTCCTCCGGAGTGCCCAGATTGGCCAGCAGAATCCCAACGCGCCCCATTTTGACCTTCGGATGGTCGGCGGGTGCATGTGCGGGGCGGGTTGCGTCAAACATATTGGGCTTCCTGAATTTATGTGGTCTGATCTGAGATAAAGGGAAAAACCCGGCCGTCAATCCGGCAGATTGCCCTCATCTGTGTTCAGGGCCTCGGCAAGGCGCATCTGGGCAGACCCAGGGCGCAAGGGTTTGGGCTGGCTTTCATCGGGGGACCAGCCGGTCAGGCAGATCAACTCGAACGTTGCAGGCAGCCGGTCTTCTGGCGTCGCGAAGTGTTCGCTATAGGCTTTCTGTGCCTGGTCAAAGATTTGCCGTTTCGTGGGCCTTCTTAGGCGATCTGACAGAACATTGGTTTCGCCCATCGCGCGCAGATCGCGCATCAGATGGTACAGATCCTTGTATTCGGCCGTCAGCGCGGCTGCATCGGCCACTGGCAACGCCAACCCGGCCCGTTGCAGCAGGGATCCCAGATCCCGCAGCTCAGCCATTGGAGCGATGCGAGGGCTAAGCCCACCCGTGACAGCAATTTCGGCCTGCCCCAGTGCGGCGCGCAGTTGGTGCAGGGTTTCTCCGCCCAGACATACGACCAGCAATAAGCCATCAGGACGTAAAGCCCGGTTGCATTGGATGAGCTGTCCAACCGGGTCGTTGGCCCAATGCAAGCCCATGGCATGGATCACCAAATCATGTGTGCCGGGGGTCAATGCCAATGTCTCATCATCCGGAATGATATTCGCGTCTGGCAAAACGCTCTGCCAGATTTGATGGAAAGGCGTCACTATGGCTGGTGCCGTAAAGGTTCTGTTAACCATCGATAGCCGATCCTGCACTTCGTCTACGGCGGCGCGGTGCAGGAACAGGGCTTCATCCTGCGCACGTGCGCGGCGCAGGGTCAGGGCCGACCGGTCAAACAGAGAGGGTGCGGTGGACGCAGGCAGTTTCATAGCTCGCAAGTATCGCATCTGGCAGCGAGTTCAAACCGCTGTCGAACTAATCTATCCGCCCAGATGTTTAAGTTGCGGAGAGTTGACCGAATCAGATTTCGGCTTATGCGCTTTGTGTTGGCGCGATACGCCCTTTATCGGCGGAACGGTTTGCGACAGGTGTGGGATGCCCTTGCCCGGCGGTACAGACGGCCACCGAATCGAGTGTGATGATTGCCTAAAGGCGCCTCGCCCCTGGCGGGAGGGGCGCGCGGCATTGTTGTATCAGGGACGTGCCCGGTCTTTGATCCTTGCGCTGAAACATGGTGACCGGCCAGAGCTGGCTAGGCCCGCTGCGCGCTGGATGGCACAGGCCGGTCGCGGGCTGTTCAGACCTGGCATGGTGATTGCACCTGTTCCCTTGCATTGGTCACGCCTGATCAAACGACGGTACAACCAATCGGCGCTGTTGGCCCAACATCTTGGGCGAGAGGTTGGGTTGGAAACCTGCCCGGATCTGCTGACGCGCCGGGCTAAGACACCTGCGCTGGACGGTAAAACTGCGGCGGAGCGGGCCAGATTATTGAAAAATGCGATTTCTGCACATCCGAAGCGGCGTCACAGAATGCACGGGCGGGATGTTCTTCTGGTCGATGATGTGATGACCTCGGGCGCGACTCTGGCCGCATGTACACAGGCTTGCATATCATTGGGGGCGAATCATATTTTCGTGTTGGTACTGGCGCGCGTTGCCAAGGATGCCTAATTCGCGGCAAGTTACGCGAAACGCGAAGGAACGGAATATGAAATCGGTTGAAATCTATACCTCGCCGCTATGCGGGTTTTGTCATGCGGCCAAGCGGCTGCTGAAACAGAAAGGGGTCGAGTTCAAGGAAATCGATGTCTTGATGCACCCAAAGCGCAAGCCTGAAATGATACAACGCGCGGGTGGCAAACGCACCGTGCCACAAATTTTCATCGGCGCAGACCACGTTGGCGGCTGCGACGATCTGTATGATCTGGAGCGGCAGGGTAAACTGGACAACCTGTTGGCGGCCTGATGAAAACCGCGCTGTTTCAACTCACCTCATCTGACGATCCGGTTCAGAATCTTGAGATGGTGCGCTCGATGATGGCCGACGCCGCCGCGCAAGGTGCACAGTTCATCCTGACGCCAGAGGTGACAAACTGTGTTTCCAACAGCACCACACGGCAGCGCGAGGTTTTGCAGGAAGAAGAAGATGACATCTCCCTTGCGGGCCTGCGTGAGCAGGCCGCTGCTCTAGGCGTCTGGTTGTTGATCGGGTCGCTAGGGATCAAGACCCACGATGCGGATGGCCGGTTCGCCAACCGGTCCTTTATGATCGACCCAAACGGGCAGATCGCGGCACGCTATGACAAAATCCACATGTTTGATGTGCAGGTTACCGAAACCGAGACCTTTTGCGAATCAGCTAACTACCGGCCCGGTACAACGGCGGTGGTGGCCGAGACGGATTTTGGCAAAGTTGGGCTGACCATTTGTTACGATATACGTTTCCCGCATCTGCATGCCACTTTGGCGCAGGCTGGTGCGCGGATCATCACGGTTCCGGCCGCCTTTTCGCCGGTCACCGGGGCGGCGCATTGGGAATCGTTGCTGCGCGCACGGGCCATAGAAAACGGCTGCTGGGTCCTTGCGCCCGCCCAGACGGGTGACCATCCCAAAACGCGCGGGAAAACACGTCAGACTTACGGTCACAGCATGGTTGTGGCCCCGTGGGGAGAGGTGCTGATCGACGCAGGCACCGATCCGGGCATTCACTTTTTCGATTTGGATGATAGTTCTGTGACAGAGGCACGCCGACGCGTGCCCTCTCTGACACATACCCGTCCCTTCGACGGGCCTTGATCCAGAATCGGGCCATGACTGACGAACACAATGCCCTGGCGGTCACGCTGTTCAGCGAGATCCTGACCGCCGATCAACTGTTGCGGAACCGGCTGAGCCGCGTTTTGCCCAAGGGCATGGAAATCTCGCATTTCTCGGTGCTGAACCATCTGGTCTTTGTCGGCGACGAACGCAGCCCGGCACAACTGGCAAATACATTTCACGTGACCCGAGGTGCCATGACCAACACTTTGGCCAAGCTGGAATGGGCCGGATACATCCACATCCGCCCTGACTGGGACGATGCCCGCCGCAAAATGGTGGCCATAAGCCCCGCCGGCCGCCGCGCGCGCGATCAGGCGATTGCGTCGATCGCCCCGTTGATCAACCGTGTGGTCGGAGAGCTGGGGTTGGAGCGTGTCCGCAGCACTCTGCCCGTGCTGCGGGATTTGCGGTTGCAGTTGGAGGGGGAGTAGGGGGCAACGAACCGTTGCCCTTGGCCAGGTCAAAAACCGTTGCGACCGTATTCGTACACCTGTGGCGCCTATAAAGCCAAGTAAACTCAGGCTGCCATAATATACGGGTCGCTCCGCTCCCTAAATTCTTGAGTATTCAAAAGAATGCCGACGTTCGTAGAATGACCTGCTTCAACGCTCCTCTTTGGATATTCATTTTACACCTAAGATCAACGCATCTAGAAGCCGCCGCAAACCATTGGCCTCCATTTTTGGGTTGCCTTGCAAGCCAACTCCAGCCGCCGCCGCCGCTGCGAATAGAAGACAGGATTCTATTCCATCCACGCCCTCGAACTCACCGCCATGGATAAGCCATACCAAATACTCACCTTTTACATCTTCATTAGTAGCACTTACTTTTCCTACGTTGCATCCATCGTTAGAGAGTTCGTGTGAAGCAAATAGTGTTGTCGCTTTCTCCGGCAGGTCTAAACCAACTGGTTTCACAAATTTGCCTTCCGAAACTATCTCGGGGTCAATGAAGACAAAAAAATAGATTGCCCTTACCAGATCATACTTGTTCGAATTAGCGCTCAAGTACCGATCTGCAATTTCCTGAGTTGCCTCAGAAACTTTAGGATCGCTTATATAGCCAGAAAGCGGAACGCCTTCATGTTCGTACACGAACACGCCCGAATTCTCATGTGCTGTGGCTAGCGTGCTATTGAACATTGTAGCAGCGGAAATTGCCGCACCAGAAAATACCGCGCGCCACAGCGCATAACTTAAAGATCGACTCAAAAAATCTACCTCACTCCGGCTTCAAACTCGCCGTCACATAATTCACACTCAAATCCCGGTCCGATATCGACCAACTCCATAAGATCGGATTGAAGACAAACCCCTTACGATCCACGGGATCCAATCCGGCTTGGCGCAGCAGGTCGAACAGCTCATCAGGTGTGATGAACTTGTTCCATTCGTGCGTGCCGCGGGGCAGCCAGCGCATGACGACTTCGGCCCCGAAAATGGCCATGGCGTAGGATTTCGGGTTGCGGTTGATGGTGGAACACACCTGCAACCCACCAGGCTTCAATAGCTGCTGCGTCGCAGTCAGGTAGCTTTGCGGGTCAGTCACATGTTCGACAACTTCCATGTTCAGCACCACATCGAAATGTTCGCCTGCGGCGGCCATGTCCTCGGCGGTGGTGTGGCGATAGTCGATGTCCAGCCCCGACTGTTCAGCATGAATGCGAGCGACAGGCAGGTTTCCTTCGGCCGCGTCAGCGCCTACAACCTCAGCCCCCAGACGCGCCATGGGTTCGCTCAGCAAGCCTCCTCCGCAGCCGATATCCAGCAGGTGCAGGCCTTCGAACGGTTTCGGGGCTTTCAGGTCACGGTCAAATTCGCCTGCGATTTGCTGTGTGATATAGTCCAAACGGCACGGGTTCAGCATGTGCAGCGGTTTGAATTTCCCATGCGGGTCCCACCATTCTGCGGCCATCGCCTCGAATTTTGCGATCTCGGATGGGTCCACCGTGTTCGGATGCGCTTGCATTCCTGTCTCCGTATGCTCTTTTACGCTTAAGGACTATATAGGCCCATAATGGACAAGTACCCGGACCAAAAGCGCGCAGTTCAGTATCTGTACCCGCCGATCGACCCGTTCGATCAGCGTTTGGTCAGTGTGGGCGACGGTCATCAGGTTTATATGGAGCAAAGCGGCAATCCAGATGGGGTGCCGGTCGTGGTGTTGCATGGCGGTCCGGGCGGTGGATGCAGCCCGGCTATGCGGCGCTATTTCGACCCCAGCGTTTTTCGGGTGATTCTGTTTGATCAGCGAGGTTGCGGTAAGTCCCGTCCCCATGCGTCGGTGGAGAACAACACGACCTGGCATCTGGTCGCCGATATCGAACGCCTGCGGAGCTTGCTTGATATTGAAGAATGGATCGTCTTTGGCGGAAGTTGGGGCGCGACATTGGCGCTGATCTATGCGCAAGCGCATCCGGACCGCGTGAGCCGGTTGGTATTGCGTGGAGTTTTCCTGATGACCCAGGTGGAGCTGGATTGGTTCTACGGCGGCGGCGTCGGAAGATTCTGGCCCGAGCAATGGTCGAAATTCACGTCTCTCCTGTCCGAGGATGAACTGTCGAACCCAATTGGCGCCTATAACAAGCGTCTCTTTTCAGGTGACCGGGCCACGGAAATCCTGTTCGCACGCGCCTGGTCCAGCTGGGAAAACGCCCTGGCTTCGATCCATTCCAATGGGACGACAGGGGAAAGCCCTGGCGAATACGCACGGGCCTTCGCGCGACTTGAAAACCACTATTTCATAAACAGTGGATTTCTTGAGGCGGATGGGCAAATTCTGGACCAGATGGACAAGATCGCACATATTCCGGGCCACATTGTCCAAGGCCGCTATGATATGATCTGCCCGCCCCAGGCGGCTTGGAATCTGTCTAAGCGCTGGCCCAATGTTGATTTGAAGATGGTGCGCAACGCAGGGCACGCCCTGTCTGAACCGGGGATTAGCGCCGAACTGGTTCGCATCATGGACCGTGTGGCGGAGGGCGTGGCATGACCCGGATTGACCGCCGTGCCTTGTTTGCCTCGGGTGCTGCTGCTGCGCTTCTGGCCGCGACCGGGGCGTCATTGGCTGACACTCCGAAATCAGGCGGAACATTGCGGCTTGCGGTCCCACGCGACGACAGCCTTGATCAGGTGGTTCGCGGCGCCGTGTTTGATACTCTGACCGAGATTGCCCCGGATGGCACCTTGCGCGGCGAATTGGCAACGGGCTGGAAAACCGACGCTGACGCCCGTGTCTGGCAATTTGATCTGCGCGAAAATGTCCAATATCACGATGGCGCCGAACTGAAGGTTCGGGACGTTCTCGCTGTTCTGGAGGAGATCGGGCAAGCCGAAGCTCTGGGCGCCAATGTTGTGCGACTGGAACTGGCCGACCCCAATCCCGGTTTGCCGTTCCTGTTGGCGGACAATAGATATGTCATCACCCGTGATGGTCAGGGTGTGACGCCTTTGAAGACCGCCAACGGTACGGGGTGTTACCTGGTAGAACGGGCCGAGGACGGGCGGCACTTTCTTGGTCGCAGGGTGACAGAGCATTACAAAGACAATCAGGCGGGGTGGCTTGATGCGCTCGAGGTGATCGTCATTCCCGACGCCCATGTCCGCGCCGAAGCATTGCGGGACGGCTATGTGGATGTCGCAGCCCTGCCCGCACACGAAGGCCTGCTGGGTCAGCGTGGCCTGCGGTTCGATCCCGGCGAATCAGACATGGCGCTGGCGATTGCCGGATCGGTTGGACTGCCGCGGCAGGTCGGTCAGCGCGGTGCTTTGGACGACGGCCGTATTGCGGAACGGTGGTGGTTGGCCTGAAACCGGCCTAATTGCGATCACGATTTTCTCGGGGGGTTGCAGTTTGGGAATGTCCTGCGTATATGCGTTTCAACAGCGGCGTGTCGGACTTCTGGTCCGAGGCTCCACCGGAAATTTCGACGGGCCGCGCGCCCGTTTTTTTGTGCCCGAACAAGGGTAGAGTACCAGATGACAAACGACCTGATAGCCAAAGCTGCCATTGACAGGCGACTGGCCGAGATCATCACACCGGTGATCGAGGATCTGGGGTATGAGTTGGTTCGCGTCCGTTTAATGAGCGGTAAGCTGACCACCCTGCAGATCATGGCCGATAAGCCTGATGGCGGGATCGAAGTGGATGATTGCGGCGAGATTTCGAGCGCGGTCAGTGCATCTCTGGATGTCGAAGACCCAATTCTTGACGCCTATACGCTGGAAGTCTCAAGCCCCGGCATCGACCGCCCTCTGACCCGTCTCAAGGATTTCGAGATGTTCGAAGGGTATGAGGCCAAGATCGAAACCGCGGACCTCATTGATGGTCGCCGCCGCTTTAAAGGTGAACTTGCGGGGATCGAAGGTGATGAGGTTCTGATCAATATTCCCGAAGGGGATGAGACGATCACCATTGGTCTGAAATTTGACTGGCTGAGTGACGCCAAGCTGGTCCTGACGGATGACTTGATCAAGGAAATGCTGCGCCAACGCAAAGATGCGGGGGCTTTGAACGAAAACGCCTTCGACGAGATAGAGACCGACGAGTCCCAAGAGGAGACGAACTGATGGCAATTACCTCAGCCAACCAGCTGGAGCTGTTGCAAACCGCCGAGGCGGTAGCACGCGAAAAGATGATCGACCCCGGTCTGGTTGTCGAAGCGATGGAGGAGTCGCTCGCCCGTGCCGCCAAAAGCCGGTATGGTGCCGAGATGGACATTCGCGTGTCCATCGATCGCAAGACCGGTAAAGCGACCTTTACCCGCGTCCGCACCGTCGTCGAAGATGAAGAACTCGAGAATTATCAGGCCGAGATGACCGTCGAACAGGCGCGGCAGTACATGGAAGCGCCCGAAGTCGGCAACACTTTTGTCGAAGAGGTTCCACCGGTTGAAATGGGTCGGATCGCGGCGCAGTCAGCCAAGCAAGTGATTCTGCAAAAAGTTCGCGAAGCTGAACGTGACCGCCAGTACGAAGACTTCAAGGATCGCGCCGGTACCATCATCAACGGTGCGGTTAAACGCGAGGAATTCGGCAACGTCATCATTGATTTGGGTGGGGCCGAGGCCGTTCTGCGCCGCAATGACAAGATCGGTCGCGAAAGCTATCGCCCGAATGACCGGGTGCGTGCCTATATCAAGGAAGTCCGCCGCGAAGTGCGTGGTCACCAGATTTTCCTGTCGCGCACTGCGCCGGAGTTCATGGCCGAGTTGTTCAAGATGGAAGTGCCGGAAATCTACGATGGCATCATCGAGGTCAAGGCCGTGGCGCGTGACCCCGGTTCGCGCGCCAAGATCGCCGTTATTTCTTATGACGGCTCGATCGACCCCGTCGGTGCCTGCGTTGGTATGCGCGGCAGCCGTGTGCAGGCCGTTGTGAACGAACTGCAGGGCGAAAAGATCGACATCATTCCGTGGAACGAAGATCAGCCCACCTTCCTGGTGAACGCGCTTCAGCCCGCTGAGGTCTCCAAAGTTGTTCTGGATGAAGAAGCCGGCAAGATCGAAGTTGTTGTTCCCGAAGAACAGCTGAGCCTTGCCATTGGTCGCCGTGGTCAGAACGTGCGTTTGGCAAGCCAGCTGACCAATCTGGACATCGACATCATGACTGAAGCCGAAGAGTCGGCCCGCCGTCAGAAAGAGTTCGAAGCCCGCACCCAGCTGTTCATGGAGAGCCTTGATCTGGACGAGTTCTTTGCCCAGTTGCTGGTGTCCGAAGGCTTTACCAACCTCGAAGAGGTTGCCTATGTCGAAGTGGACGAACTGCTGGTCATCGATGGTGTTGATGAAGGCACCGCAAATGAACTGCAGGCACGTGCCCGCGAATACCTTGAAGCACAGGCCAAAGCTGCGCTTGACGCGGCCCGTGCCCTGGGTGTTGAGGACAGCCTTATTGAATTTGAAGGCCTGACACCCCAGATGGTTGAGGCACTGGCCAAGGATGACGTGAAGACTCTGGAAGACTTCGCAACCTGCGCCGATTGGGAGCTGGCCGGTGGCTGGACCACAGTCGATGGTGAACGCATCAAAGATGATGGGGTTCTGGAACCTTTCGGTGTGACTTTGGAAGAAGCTCAGGATCTGGTTATGACGGCACGCATCATGCTGGGTTGGGTTGACCCGGCCGAGCTGGAGCAGGCCGAAGAAGAGATCGAAGGCGAAACAGCTGAAGAGGAGGCGGAGGCCTGATCTCAGGTCTCGGGTGGCGTAAATGGGTCGCGGTGGCGTCCATAAAGATCGGTCCGAAGGGCCTGAGCGCAAGTGCATCGCCACGGGCGAGGTTCAGCCTAAGTATGGGCTGATCCGCTTTGTGACGGGGCCGGATGGTCAGGTCTTTCCCGATGTTGCGGCAAAACTGCCGGGGCGCGGGGTTTATGTGGCATCGGACCGTGCTGCGCTGCATAAGGCCATCGGCAAGAAACTGTTCGCACGCGGGTTCAAGGCGCAGGTGACTGCTTCAAAGGATCTGGCGGACGAGGTAGAAAAGCAGGTCGCGCGCCGTGTGGTTGAGTTGCTCAGCCTGGCGCGCAAGTCAGGCGACGCTGTCGCGGGCTATGAAAAGGTCAAGACGTGGCTGGACCGGGAAGAGGCCCAGGTCCTGCTACAGGCCGCTGACGGATCTGGGCGCGGCAAGTCCAAACTGAGCACACCGCACTTTGGTAAATACATCGGTTGGCTGACTGCGGACGAGTTAGGACAGGCATTTGGGCGCCAAACCGTGATTCATGCGGCGCTGGCCTCTGGCGGACTCGCCAAACGTGTTGTAGAGGAAGCGCAGCGCCTGCGTGGCTTGCGCGAAAAGGATGACGGCGGCAAGGGCCGCGCGGAAGGGTAAGAAGCTTTATGAGCGATAGTGACGGCAAAAAGACATTGGGTCTACGTGGCGGGGCACGCCCCGGAAATGTGAAACAGAGTTTCAGCCACGGACGCACCAAGAATGTCGTGGTGGAAACCAAACGCAAACGCGTGGTGGTCCCCAAGCCGGGCGCAACCAAGTCCGGTGGCGGTGCTGCACCGTCGGGTGATCCTTCGCGTCGTCCTGCAGGCATTTCTGATGCCGAGATGGCCCGCCGTATGAAGGCATTGCAGGCGGCCAAAGCGCGCGAGTCCGAAGAGGCCGCACAGCGTGAAGCACAGGAAAAGGCGCGCGAAGAAGAGCGTGCCCGTCGCCGTGCCGAACAAGAGGCCAAGGAACGCGAACAGCGCGAAGCCGAAGAACGCGCGCGCGCTAAGGCCGAAGAGGAAGATCGCAAGCGCAAAGAGGCCGAAATAGCGGCACAACGCGCCGCTGCTCCGGCAGAACCGGTGGAACCCAAGGCGGCGGCTCCGCGTAGTCCCGCCAACAAACCTGCACCAGCTGCAACGCCGAGGAAAAACGATCGCGAGCGTGAGCAACGCGGCAACCGAGGCAAAGGTCGTGATGACAACCGTCGCTCCGGCAAACTGACTCTGGGCCAGGCTACCGGTGGCGAAGGTGGACGCCAGCGCTCTATGGCGGCGATGAAGCGCAAGCAGGAACGTGCACGTCAAAAGGCGATGGGCGGAACTGTCGAGCGGGAAAAGGTGATCCGCGACGTACAGCTGCCCGAGGCCATCACGGTTTCAGAGCTGGCCAACCGTATGGCCGAGCGTGTGGCAGATGTTGTCAAATCGCTGATGAACATGGGCATGATGGTGACGCAAAACCAAACCATCGACGCCGATACAGCCGAGCTGATCATCGAAGAATTTGGTCACAAGGTGACCCGCGTCTCTGATTCGGATGTGGAAGACGTTATCAAAGAAGTCGAAGATGACGACAAAGACCTGCAGTCACGACCGCCGGTCATTACGATCATGGGTCACGTCGACCACGGCAAGACATCGCTTCTGGATGCAATCCGTGATGCGCGTGTCGTCGCTGGCGAAGCAGGCGGCATCACACAGCATATCGGTGCTTATCAGGTGAAAACCGAGGGCGGCACCACGCTGTCTTTCCTGGATACGCCTGGCCACGCGGCCTTTACCTCGATGCGCTCACGCGGCGCACAGGTGACGGATATCGTTGTGTTGGTTGTTGCTGCTGACGATGCGGTCATGCCGCAGACGATTGAGGCGATCAACCACGCGAAGGCTGCCGAAGTTCCAATGATCGTGGCGATCAACAAGATCGATAAGCCAGATGCCAACCCGGACAAGGTGCGCACAGACTTGCTGCAGCACGAAGTGATCGTCGAGAAGATGTCGGGTGAAGTGCAGGATGTTGAGGTCTCGGCCATCACCGGTCAGGGTCTTGGTGAACTGCTGGAAGCCATTGCGCTGCAATCCGAAATTCTGGAACTCAAGGCCAACCCGAATCGCGCGGCCCAGGGTGCAGTGATCGAAGCACAGCTGGATGTAGGACGTGGTCCTGTGGCCACCGTTCTGGTTCAGAACGGTACCCTGCGTCAGGGCGATATCTTTGTTGTGGGTGAGCAGTACGGTAAAGTTCGTGCCCTGATCAACGACAAGGGCGAGCGCGTGCAAGAGGCTGGACCTTCTGTGCCTGTCGAGGTTCTGGGCTTGAACGGTACACCCGAAGCTGGGGACGTTCTGAACGTGACCGAGACCGAGGCTCAGGCCCGCGAAATCGCTGAGTATCGTGAGAAAGCCGCCAAGGACAAACGCGCTGCCGCTGGCGCCGCGACAACCCTTGAGCAGTTGATGCAGAAGGCCAAGGAAGACGAAAACATGGCCGAACTGCCGATCCTGATGAAGGCGGACGTTCAAGGGTCTGCCGAAGCCATTGTTCAGGCGATGGAGAAGATCGGCAATGATGAGGTGCGCGTGCGCGTGCTGCATTCGGGCGTGGGTGCCATCACCGAGACGGATGTTGGCCTGGCCGAAGCCTCTGGTGCACCGATCCTGGGCTTCAACGTGCGTGCCAATGCCTCAGCGCGGAACACTGCGAACCAGAAGGGTGTGGAGATCCGGTACTATTCGGTGATCTACGATCTGGTCGACGACGTGAAAGCGGCCGCATCCGGTCTGCTGAGCGCCGAGATCCGCGAAAAGTTCATCGGTTACGCCGAGATCCGCGAAGTCTTCAAGGTCACCGGTGTCGGCAAGGTCGCCGGCTGTCTGGTCACTGAAGGTGTCGCACGTCGTTCTGCCGGTGTCCGCCTGCTGCGCGACAACGTGGTGATCCACGAAGGCACGCTGAAGACGCTGAAGCGCTTCAAGGACGAAGTGGCCGAGGTTCAGTCGGGTCAGGAATGCGGTATGGCGTTTGAAAACTACGACGATATCCGCGCAGGTGATGTGATCGAGATTTTCGAACGCGAAGAAGTCACCCGTACTTTGGAGTGATCCTGAGCGTCATCGAGACAAAAAAAAGCGGCCCGATAGGGCCGCTGTTTTTCTTTGTGGCTACTGCCCGGCGGGTAGGAAAGTACCGGGATGCATGATGATGTCGAAATGCTGCATCCCTTTCTTCAGATCGAAGCCGACCGAATGCCCACCTTTGCGCAGCAGTTCTGCGTACTCCCGGCTTTGACGGATAAACTCGCGCGTGTCCCTCTCGGCCACAGTCACATGGTAGCGCGGGCCGGGGGCGGGCAAGTGCAGGATGGGCGACAGGTCATGTATCTCAAGCGGGGTCAGCTGTAGCGGATCGTTCACAGACGTCAGGCTGATTGGCTCCAGATCATAAATGCCACTGACCAGAACCACGTCGCGCACGCGCAATCCAGCCCGCGCCAGCGCATCGGCAGACGTTGCCATGACCATGGCGACCAGATGCGCACCGGCACTGTGCCCCGATAGCGTCACCCGCGATGGGTCGAAACCCAACGAAAAAGCATTCGAGGCCAGCCACAGCAGAGCATCGCGGCATTCGGAGATCATTTGGTCCAACTTAGCATCTGGGGCGAGCGTGTAGTTCAGCGAGGCGAAGGACTGTTCGGCGTCGATCAGCGCCGGGGCCATCATGGACGACTCGCGCTGGCTAAGTGCCTGCCAATAGCCGCCGTGAAAAAAGACATGCAGCGGTGCGCCTGCCCCTTTCGCCGGGAAGAAGTCCAGAACTTGCGTTGGGCTTTGGCCATAAGGCAGGTTTTCTTTCACCTGCAGACTCGCCCGCGCCTGCGCGCTCAACGCGTCATAGCTGGCCAGATAGGGAGACAGGTCGCCACCGATCATTGAACTTGGAGAGTATTCCCGCTCCAATTCCTCATTCGAGAACCCACGATACAGCATGTCTTAGTCCTGCCCGCTATACATCAGTTCGGACCGCATATCATACAGGTCGTGGAAGAATCGCAGGTCCAGCGCCTTGCGCAAGAAGGCGACACCGCTGGATCCGCCAGTGCCAGGCTGCATGCCGATGACCCTTTCGACCGCAGTTGCGTGATCAAAACGCCAGCGTTGAAACAGGCTTTCTACATCCATCAGCTTTTCGGCCAAGGCATAAAGATCCCAGTATTTTTGCGTGTCTTGAAACACCTGAACCCAAATTTGCACGACGCGCGGGTCCCCGGAATAGGGTACGGCGTAGTCCCGTTCGATCAAGTCGTTAGGGACGTCAAAACCCTGACGTGCCAACATGTGCAATATCTCGTCATACAGCGATGGCTTGGTTAGGGCGGCGTTCAGCATCTCCATAACTTCAGGATCATGCTGATGTACTTTCAGGGTCGAGGCATCTTTGTTGCCCAGAATGAATTCAATCTGCCGATAGCCGTAGCTTTGAAATCCCGATGAACTGCCCAATGCCGCGCGGAACGTCATGTAGTCAGCAGGCGTCATGGTCAGCAGGGTTTCCCATGCGGTGATCAGTTGGCGCTGGATCGCTTTGATCCGGTCCAGATTTTTCATCGCCGGACCAAACTCATCGTGCTGCAGAAAGCGGCGGACCTCGACAAGCTGGTGATGCATCAGCTTTAACCACAGCTCGCTGACCTGATGAATGATGATGAACAGCATCTCATCCGGTTGGGCAGGGTCCTGAAAGGTTTTTTGCAGGTTTAGCAGGGTCTTGAGTTGAAGGAAGTCTCCATAACTCTTGCGATGAGTCTCGGCAAAATCGGTGACCAGCGATTCCTCGATGCCACGTTCCACAAAGCGATCTTCGGTATTCTCGTCGCCCATTTCACCCCTCCGCAGTGTTGTTTTGCACCTGTTTAGGGGTTGAGTTTGTAACTTTCCAGCGGGTTACGTCCAGTCCAGAACCACTTTGCCAGAGAGGCCAGATTTCATCGCTGCGAATCCTTGGGCGAATTCGTCGACGGAATAGCGATGGGTAATGACGCGGCTGACATCCAGACCGTTTTGCAACATGGCGATCATCTTGTACCAGGTCTCGAACATCTCGCGCCCGTAGACGCCCTTGATGGTGATCGCTTTGAAGACGATACGGCTCCAATCCACAGGCGATTTGCCCGGGGGGATGCCCAGCAGAGCAATTTTACCGCCCATGACCAACGCTTCGATCATCTGATCCAATGCTGCTTGCGAGCCTGACATTTCCAGGCCAACGTCAAAGCCCTCTTTCAAATCCAACTCGGTGATGACGTCTTGCAGGTCTTCAGCGGTGACGTCCACGGTGCGAACCGTGGGGGCGACGTGTTGTGCGAGTTTCAGACGATCTGCGTTGATGTCGGTGATCACCACATTGCGTGCGCCGGCATGGCGGGCAACCGCTGCGGCCATGATGCCGATGGGGCCGGCCCCGGTGATCATCACGTCTTCACCCAGCAAATCAAAACTTAGCGCCGTGTGCACCGCATTGCCCAAAGGGTCCAGGATCGCGCCAATTTCATCCGGGATGTCGTCTGGCAATGGGACGACGTTGAAGGCGGGTAGTTTCAGATATTCGGCAAACGCGCCCTGTTCGTTCACTCCGATCCCCTGTGTACCGGGATCGAGATGGAATTTTCCCGCCCGGCTTTGGCGACTGTCGGTTCCGATCAGATGCCCCTCGCCCGAGCATCTTTGGCCGATCTCCAGGCCCGTCACATTGCGCCCAAGCTCGACGATTTCACCAGCGAATTCATGGCCGGTGATCATAGGAACCGGCACTGTGGCGGCGGCCCAATCATCCCAGTTCCAGATGTGAATGTCGGTGCCGCATATCCCCGTTTTGCTGATCCGGATCAGAACCTCATCCGGCCCAATTTCAGGAACTGGGGCCTGAACCATCCACAGGCCTTCTTTGGGATTGGATTTTTCCAGCGCTTTCATCGTGTTGGGTCGCATCAGATTACCCCCAACTCTTTACCGACCTTACCAAATGCGGCCAGTGCCCTGTCCAGTTCGTCTTTGGTAAGGGCTGCATTCATCTGCGTTCTGATCCGCGCCTGCCCGCGAGGGACCACGGGGAAGAAAAAACCCGAGACATAGACGCCTTCGTCAAACAGCCTTGATGCCATGTCCTGTGCCAGTTGCGCCTCGCCCAGCATCACCGGGATGATTGGGTGTTCGCCGGGCAGTAGGTCAAAGCCCAGCTTTTCCAGCCCCGCGCGCCAGTATTTGGCGTTGCCGAACAACTGGGCGCGCAGCATGTCGCCCTCTTCGACCAAACGGATGGCTTCCAGTCCGGCGGCGACAATTGATGGCGGCAGCGAATTGGAAAACAGATAGGGCCGCGCCCGCTGCCGCAGCAGGTCGATCACTGGCTGCGGCCCGGCGATGTAACCGCCGATTGCCCCCCCAAGTGCCTTGCCCAGTGTTCCCGTCAGGATGTCTACATCAACACCGAAGTGATCTGGTGTGCCTGCACCCTGCGGCCCCATAAAGCCGGTGGCGTGGCAGTCGTCCACCATGACAATCGCGTCGTATTTGTCAGCCAGTTCGCGAATTTTCGGCAGGTTGGCCAGGTAGCCATCCATTGAAAACACACCATCGGTCGCGATCATGATATGGCGCGAACCGTCCTCGCGTGCCTGTTTTAGCCAGGCTTCGAGGTCGTTCATGTCGTTGTTCAGATAGCGATAGCGTTTGGCCTTGCACAGGCGCACTCCGTCGATGATCGAGGCGTGGTTCAGGCTGTCCGAAATGATGGCGTCTTCTGGCCCTAGTAGAGGCTCGAACAACCCGCCATTGGCGTCGAAACAGGCGGCAAATAGGATCGAATCGTCCTTATTCAGAAACTTCGCCAGGCGCTGCTCCAGCTCTCGGTGGATGTCTTGCGTGCCACAGATGAACCGAACCGAGGCCATGCCGAACCCCTTCGGCTCCATCGCGTCTTTGGCGGCGTCAATCAGGGCAGGATGATCCGCAAGGCCCAGATAGTTGTTGGCGCACAGGTTGATCACCTGCTTGCCGCCCACAGTAATCTCACCACCCTGGGGCGAGGTGATCATTCGCTCGCGCTTATACAGCCCCTCAGATTCGATCTGCGTCAGGGTGTCCGTGATGTGGGACAGGAATGCATCTGCCATGGCGATCTCCTTGCTTTGAGTCGCACATCTAACATAGCGGACAAATTTCCCAAATAGGAGAAGTACAAGATTACGGAAAAATTTCCGTGAAGGCGGAATGCCGCCGAGGTCAGGCGTTTTTGACGATCAGAAAGACGCGGGCCGGTCCCTTCGCGGAAATGGCGTGCACAACGTCTGCTGCGTACCGCGCAGTATCGCCCTGCTGTAATTCGGACACGGCGGAGCCTGATGTCACGCGAACAGCGCCTTCCAGAACGGTCAATTGCTCCTGCGCACCCCGCGCATGTGGCTGGCTGTTCAGCCCCCCATCTTGGTCAAACTGGATGTCGTAAACCTCGTGACCGCCAGCCTCTTCGGGCGGCGATAAGATGCGGATGCGGCAGTTCTGGCCCATATTGTCGATGCTGGGCACTTCAGTCCTCCTGAGAACCTCAATCTGGTCTGCGATGCTGCCCTCTTCCAGAAGTCCTGCAAAATCCACCTGCAATGCGCGGGTCAGGTTCCACAGGGTCGAGATTGTCGGGCTGCTTTCACCTCGTTCGATCTGGCTGACCATGGACCGAGACACACCGCTTAGGTTCGCCACGGCTTCGA
The DNA here is from genome assembly GCF_056536585.1 of Ruegeria sp. CK2. Taxonomy (NCBI): domain Bacteria; kingdom Pseudomonadati; phylum Pseudomonadota; class Alphaproteobacteria; order Rhodobacterales; family Roseobacteraceae; genus Ruegeria; species Ruegeria sp. CK2. Next base: position 45,117 of record NZ_JBQFPW010000012.1, on the reverse strand, counting down.
GCGAAAGCCCTTTGGCACGACGCGCCTCTTTCAGGCGGGCGGGCAGGCGTGTCAGGATATCGTCTGTGTCTTCCGTCATGACGGAAATTCATGCGCGCAGGCTGATGCAATGTCAATCTTGGCCGTGACGGGACGTCCTATGGGACAGGCCTATGCTGCGAGTGCATACTGCCGCCAAACCCTGGAGGAGAAAGATATGACCGATATCGTATTGCTGGACGGTGCCCGCACCGCAATCGGAACATTCGGCGGCGCCTTGGCATCAACCGCGCCCATTGATCTGGCAACCGTCGCAACCGAAGCAGCGCTTGGGCGTTCGGGGGTAGAAGGCGCACAGATCGGACATGTGGTCTTTGGTCATGTGATCAATACCGAACCCCGCGACATGTATCTTTCGCGGGTGGCGGCGATGCAGGCGGGTATTCCCAATGGAACGCCGGCGATGAACGTCAACCGTCTGTGTGGATCGGGTGCGCAGGCAATTGTCTCAGCCGTCCAATCTCTGATGCTGGGTGATGCCGAATTTGCAGTGGCTGGTGGTGCCGAGAGCATGTCGCGCAGCCCCTACATTGTGCCTCAGGCCCGGTGGGGTGCGAAGATGGGCGATGTAACCTCGATGGATATGATGCTGGGCGCACTAAACTGTCCATTTGGCACCGGTCACATGGGCGTTACGGCAGAGAACGTCGCGGATGAGCATCAGATCAGCCGTGAGCAGATGGATGAGTTCGCATTGACGAGCCAGGCCCGTGCCGCCGCCGCGATTGAGGCGGGGTACTTCGAAAACCAGATCACGCCTGTGCAGGTCAAGGTCAAGCGGGACATGGTTGATTTCAATGTCGACGAACACCCAAAGGCTACGACCGCAGAGGCGCTGGCAGGGTTACGGGCAGTGTTTAAAAAAGACGGTCGGGTTACAGCCGGAAATGCATCCGGCATCAATGACGGTGCCGCGGCGATGGTCCTGGCGACCGCAGACGCGGCCGAGAAGGCGGGTTTGAAACCCAAGGCACGCATTCTGGGGTATGCCCATGCGGGTGTCCGCCCCGAGGTGATGGGGATTGGCCCGGTCCCGGCGGTGCAGAACCTGCTGAAGAAGACCGGTTTGTCCGCGGGCGATTTCGACGTCGTCGAAAGCAACGAGGCCTTTGCGGCGCAGGCTCTGGCCGTCAATCAGGAACTGGGGCTGGACGCTGCCAAGGTTAACCCCAATGGAGGGGCTATCGCACTGGGGCACCCTGTCGGGGCCACCGGAGCGATCATTACGCTGAAGACCCTATATGAGCTGGAGCGCACCGGTGGATCCAAAGGGTTGATCACAATGTGCATTGGTGGTGGTCAGGGGATCGCCATTGCCATTGAACGGCTCTGATGGGTGATCGGGCGTGGGGGGCTGTCTGCCCCCCATCGCGCCGAGGCGCGATTCCCCCCGAGGATATTTTTGGCCAGATGAAGTCGTTGGGTCGGAGTTAACCGAGTGCCAGGATTACCAAAACAACCGCGGCACCGGTTACGGCACCAAGAATTGCTGGCAGGAATTTTGACCGAAGGCGCGAATTTTGCGGTTCGTCTTTTTGGGTCTGGGCGATCAGGGCGCTTTCCACCAAGGCAGGCAACCGTGGGCCAAAACGAGCCAGAACCATCGCGGTTTTGCCAAGATCCCTGAGGGCTGCACGTGGTCCGATGGATTGCTTGATGTAATCTTCGACCACTGGGCGCGCCACCTCCCAGATGTTCATATGTGGGTCCAGAGAACGGGCCACACCCTCGACCACAACCATTGTGCGCTGTAGCAGGATCAGCTCGGTTCGGGTTTCCATGCCGAACCGTTCGGTCACTTCGAACAGATAGCTCAGCAGGCGGCCCATCGAGATGTGCGTTGCATCCATGCCAAAGATCGGTTCGCCCACCGCGCGCAGGGCGCGGGCAAATTCGTCCACATCTTGATTGGCAGGCACGTAGCCCGCTTCGAAATGCACTTCGGCCACGCGTTTGTAATCGCGGCGGATGAAGCCGAAGAGAATTTCGGCATAGACGCGGCGAGTGTATTCGTCGATATGGCCCATGATGCCGTAGTCATAGGCAATGATGTCCCCGTTGGCGGCGACTTTCAGGTTGCCCTGATGCATATCAGCATGGAAAAATCCGTCGCGTAGCGCGTGCAGAAGAAACAGGCGCAAGACCCGCTCTGCCAGATCGTTACGATTGTGACCTGCGGCGTCCAGCGCATCGTTTTCACCCAGCGGCACACCATCCGCCCAACTGAGCGTCATAACGCGACGGGCGGATAGGGACCAGACAACCGGTGGCAGCCAGAATCCGGAATCGTTTTTTGTGTTGGCGGCGTATTCTGACGCGGCAGAGCTTTCCAGGCGCAGGTCAAGTTCGCCCCGGACTACACCATCGAAATGCTCGATCACCTCCATGGGTCGCAGGCGTCGGGCGCTGGGCGCAAACAGCTGCACGATCCGGGCGGCGAAATAGAACGCGTCGACGTCTTTGCGGAACGCCCGCTCGATACCGGGGCGCAGGACCTTGACGGCGACGTCTTCACGGGTGCTGACGAGCTTTGCCTTGTGAACCTGTGCAATTGATGCGGCGGCGATGGGTTCACTGAACTCGCTGAAAATCTCGGCCACGGGTTGGCCAAGTTCTCTTTCCACTTCGGCCATCGCCTCGGCTTTGGAGAAAGGGGGCAGCTTATCCTGCAGCACACGCAATTGTTCGGCCAGCTCGTTTCCAACCACATCCGGGCGCGTTGAGAGCACCTGACCGAACTTGATGTAGGCAGGACCCAGCGCCGTCAGGGCGCGCGTGGCGGGCGGCATCGCGAGGTCGCCTTTGTAGCCAAGCCATTGGAAGGGTTTGCCCAGCGCATGGGCCACGAATCGCAATGAGCGCGGTGCCTCGAACGCGTCAAGAACGACATTCATTGCGCCCGTGCGCTCTAGCGTGGCGCCTGTGCGGATCAGGCGAATGATGTTGTGTGGTCCGCGCATGCGTCAGATCTTCCAGCCGGAATGCAGCGCGGCGATGCCCATGCTGAGGTTGCGGTACTTGGCGTTTTCGAACCCGGCGGAGCGGACCATGCCCAGAAACGTGTCCTGATCCGGGAAGTTGCGGATCGATTCCACAAGATACTGATAGCTGTCGTAATCGTTGGCGATTAACTTGCCCATGCGCGGGATGACATTGAAGCTATAGAGGTCATAGAGCTTCTGCAGACCGTCATTCGGCAATTGGCTGAACTCCAGCACCATCAGACGGCCGCCGGGCTTCAGCACACGATAGGCTTCGTTCAGCGCTTCCTGAGGACGGGTCACGTTGCGAATACCAAACGAGATTGTGTAGACGTCAAAGGTGTTGTCTTCGAAGGGGAGGGACATCGCGTCGCCCACCACCCAGTTCAGACTGTCGGACATCTGGTCGGCTTCGGCGCGCTGGCGGCCTTCGATCAACATCGGCTCAGTAAGGTCAAGAACGGTGGCGTGACCGTGCCCCGCACGCTTGAGGAACCGGAACGAAATATCTCCGGTGCCGCCCGCCACATCTAACAGTCGCTGGCCGGGGCGGGGCGCAAGCCAATCCATCATCGCATCCTTCCAGATGCGGTGGATGCCCATCGACATAACGTCGTTCATCACATCGTACTTCGAGGCGACCGAGTTGAACACGCCCTGCACGCGGCCGGCCTTTTCAGCCTCGCGCACGGTTTCGAACCCGAAATGAGTGGTCTTGTCGCTGTTGTCGGACATAAGCCTTGCCGTTTGTCGAATTTCGCCTCTGTTATAGGGCCATAAGAACCGGGCACAATGCGGCCCATTGAATTAGGAGCTCTCAGATGCCCGAATTGCCCGAGGTCGAGACAGTAAGACGCGGCCTGACCCCTGCAATGGAGGGTGTGGTGATTGACAAGGCGGATGTGAATCGCCCCGATTTGCGCTGGCCGTTTCCCGAGCGGATGGCCGAACGGCTGACAGGGCAGCGAGTCGATCGTCTGCGGCGCAGGTCAAAATACATTCTGGCGGATATCAGCAGCGGGGAAACCTTGCTGGTTCATCTTGGGATGTCTGGACGCATGACAGTCTCGGGCGATCCGCTTGGGCAGTTTGCGCACACGCATCCGATGCCCGAAAAACATGACCACGTGGTGTTTCACATGGAGAATGGCGCGCGCATCACTTTTAATGACCCGCGCCGGTTCGGAGCGATGGACTTGTTACAGACCGCGACTGCGGAAAGTCACAAACTGCTATCTGTGCTTGGGCCCGAGCCGCTGGGCAATGATTTCCACGAACAGCATTTGATTGATGCGTTTCGCCATAAGAACACGCCAGTCAAATCCGCGCTTCTGGATCAGGGAATCGTTGCGGGTCTGGGCAACATCTATGTTTGCGAAGCGCTTTTTCGTGCTGGTGTGTCGCCACGTCGTAAAGCTGGTCAAATTTCTTCGCAACGCGTCGCGGCCTTGGTTCCGATCATCCGGCAAGTGTTGCGGGACGCGATCGAGGCGGGCGGATCGTCCCTGCGAGATTTCAGACAAGCCGATGGAGAACTTGGATATTTTCAGCACAGCTTTGATGTCTATGGACGGGAGGGTGAGGCCTGCCGAACCGATGGCTGTGGACGCTCAATCAAGAGAATCACCCAGTCGGGTCGCTCATCCTTCTATTGTGCGCAATGCCAAAGATAGCTTGATCCAGCGTTTTTGCGTGATAAGGAATCGTATCTGAACGGAACAACTGAAAGCTCGCATCTCATGGCTTTTGAGACGATCATCGTCGAAATCGAAGACCACGTTGCCCTTATCAAGCTCGACAGACCCGATGCGTTGAATGCACTGAACACCCAGTTGATGGGTGAATTGTGCACCGCGTTGGAAGAGGCTGACGATAACGATAAGGTGCGTTGCATCGTCATCACCGGGTCGGACAAGGCTTTTGCTGCGGGGGCAGACATCAAAGAGATGTCCGAAATGAGCTTTGTTGACGTTTACGGCCAAAACCTGTTTGGCGATGTCAATGATCGTATTTGTGCTATCCGCAAACCGATCATCGCAGCCGTGGCAGGTTACGCGCTGGGCGGTGGATGTGAACTGGCGATGTTGTGCGATTTCATTATCGCCGCCGATACGGCCAAGTTTGGCCAGCCTGAAATCAATCTGGGCGTCATTGCCGGTTTGGGTGGCAGCCAGCGGTTGACCCGGTTTGTTGGTAAATCCAAGTCGATGGATATGAATCTGACCGGCCGTTTTATGGACGCGGAAGAGGCTGACCGCTCAGGTTTGGTCAGCCGGGTTGTGCCCGCTAAGAAGTTAATGGAAGAAGCAACCGGGGCGGCTCAGAAAATTGCTGAGAAATCTCAGCTGTCTGCAATGGCCGCGAAAGAGGCGGTTAACCGCAGCTATGAATTGCCGCTGAGTGAAGGCATGCTGTTCGAGCGTCGCGTATTCCATTCCATGTTCGCGACCGAAGATCAGAAAGAAGGCATGGCCGCATTCCTTGAAAAGCGCGCAGCTCAGTTCCGCGATAAGTAAGTCGCATGACAGTTTGATCGGAACAGGCGGGTCAGGCCCGCCTTTTTCATAGCTGATATGCAGAGTGCAAGAATCGGCTTGGCAAACCCAACAAACTTGGATAACTAGCGCCGCTATACATGCGCGTGCGGCCCGCTTGGCCCGACTCACACTCGTGATTCCTGATCCGGTGCGGACAAACCCGTGGCGCGCAACCCAGATAACCGTACCGAACAAAGGTCAGAGACACACATGGCAAACTCGCCCCAGGCAAAGAAGCGCGCTCGTCAGAACGAAAAGCGTTTCGCAGTAAACAAAGCGCGTCGTTCGCGCATCCGCACCTACCTGCGTAAAGTTGAAGAAGCGATCGCATCCGGCGACAAAGACGCTGCAACCGCAGCTCTGCGTGCAGCTCAGCCCGAGCTGATGCGCGGCGTCACCAAAGGCGTCTTCCACAAGAACACCGCAGCCCGCAAAATGTCGCGTCTGTCGTCGCGCGTTAAAGCTCTGGGTTAAGCCCAGAAGGTGACCTGGGGTCACGTAAGCAAGGCTGAACTATTTTAAAAGCGTCGCGGCTTGCGACGCTTTTTTTCGTGTTGCCAGAATACCGCGCCTTCCCAAAACCAAGAGATTCTTTCGGCCAAAGACCCGAGTCAATATCAGAGTTTCGTTGCCGCGACCGGGCTGCTCTTGCTACCACTGTTCCAGCGATTCACTCGCTTGGGGGGACAGGCTGTTTCCACTTTCGGACTGACGGGCATCAGGAAGTTTGTGGAACGTTAGTCGTCGACCGGCCTAGGCCGGGCTGCCGATCTGCTAAGGATCACGGGACAACCGCTGATCTTGGCCCTGTCGAAAAATGAGATTGCGACGTGCAACCCGGTTATCGGGGCACTCCTGTTTTGTGGAGTGTTCAGAAAACGGAAGAACCGAGCTTTCAAGGATTGACCCGCTGAACCCCTGGTTTGGCGACGGTAGACCTTTGTGCGTGTGGGTACATAAACCGGGGAACCGGATCATATTGATAAGGCCGGCAGGCCAATAAGAATGGGATGCGTGAGGCGCTGAATGACACAAGAGAAATGGGGACTACTTCGAAACAAGTTGCTGAAGGCTATTGGTCGGAACAACTTCACCACCTGGATTGAACCTCTGGAGTTTCAGGAGTTGCAGGATGGTGTGGCCGTCTTTTCGGTGCCGACCAATTTCATGGGCAACTATGTCAGCCAGAATTTTGCGGACCTCATTTTATACGAGCTCAACACCTCGGGTGAAACGGTGCAGCGCCTTGCCTTTCGCGTCGCCGCCAACTCACCGGTTCGGCCAACGCAAGTGACCGAATCTTCATCGAAAGCGACCCCGGAGGTAGCTGTTGTGCCGCAAATGGATAACCCACAATCCCCGCTGGATTCATTGCAAGCCGCGCCTCTGGATTCCCGTTTTACTTTCGACAGCTTTGTTGTTGGCAAGCCCAACGAACTGGCCCATGCCGCCGCACGCCGCGTCTCGGAAGGCGGGCCTGTCACCTTCAACCCACTGGTTCTTTATGGCGGTGTTGGGCTGGGTAAGACACATCTGATGCATGCCATTGCGTGGGAACTTAAAACCAAGCATCCCGAGCTGAACGTGCTGTATCTGTCCGCCGAACAATTCATGTACCGTTTTGTGCAGGCCCTGCGCGAGCGTCGGATGATGGATTTCAAGCACCTGTTCCGCTCGGTTGACGTGCTGATGGTTGATGACGTCCAATTCATCGCGGGCAAAGATTCGACGCAGGAAGAATTCTTCCATACGTTCAATGCACTGGTGGATCAGAACAAGCAGATCATCATTTCGGCCGACCGTGCGCCGGGCGAGATCAAGGACCTTGAAGATCGTGTAAAGTCGCGCCTGCAATGTGGCCTGGTTGTTGACTTGCACCCAACCGATTATGAACTGCGCCTGGGCATCCTGCAGAACAAGGTGCAGCAATACCGCAGCACCTACCCTGATCTGACCATAACCGACGGCGTGCTGGAGTTCCTCGCGCATCGTATCTCGACTAATGTCCGCGTGCTTGAAGGCGCGCTGACACGTCTGTTTGCATTTGCATCGCTCGTGGGTCGCGAAATCGATATGGAGCTGACGCAGGATTGCCTGGCCGACGTGCTGCGGGCGTCTGAGCGCAAGATCTCTGTCGAAGAGATTCAGCGCAAGGTGTCAGACTACTACAATATCCGCCTGTCAGATATCATCGGGCCCAAACGTTTGCGGTCTTACGCCCGCCCGCGTCAGGTCGCGATGTATCTGTGCAAACAATTGACAAGCCGTTCGCTGCCCGAGATTGGCCGCCGGTTCGGCGGGCGTGATCACACCACGGTCATGCACGGCGTCAGACGTATCGAAGAGTTGAAAGTGACAGACGGCCAGATCGCCGAAGATGTGGAAATGCTGCGCCGGTCGCTCGAAGCCTGAGGTAAGTCGCCAAAACTAGTCAGGAACGCCCTGGATTTGATGTCCGGGGCGTTTTCTTGTGCGCAATTGTCCACGGTCGATGCTGAACTGTGACCGGCGCACCACGTGCCTCTTGACGCAATGGGTATTCCGACCCAGAAATCCATAAAAAATCCTTGTGCCTCAGGGCTGAACCGCTAACTTGCCAGTCCCGCCTATTTCGGCACTTAAGTCAGAGGAATTGAGGGTATGAAGATCAGCATCGAACGCGGCACCCTTCTCAAGGCCGTTTCGCAGGCTCAGTCCGTTGTGGAACGCCGCAACACAATTCCGATCCTGGCCAATGTGCTGATCGAGGCCGAAGGCGATACAGCGCAGTTTCGTGCAACAGATCTGGACATCGAAGTTGTCGACAAAGCCCCGGCGCAGGTGGAAAAAGCCGGTGCCACCACGGTTGCCGCAACCACATTGCACGAGATCGTACGAAAGCTGCCGGATGGCGCCCTGGTGACGCTGACGGCTGACAGCGCCGCGGGCCGATTGACGGTCGAGGCCGGGCGATCGAATTTCTCGCTGGCAACTTTGCCGAAAGAAGACTTTCCGGTGATGGCATCTTCGGAATATGCATCGAACTTTACCGCATCCGCTGCGCTGTTGCGCCGATTGTTCGACAAATCGAAGTTTGCCATCTCAACCGAAGAAACCCGCTACTATCTGAACGGGGTTTACATGCATATTTCAGATGGATCTGACGGCGGAAAGGTTCTGCGGTGCGTGGCAACAGATGGGCATCGACTGGCGCGCATTGATGCCGACCTGCCGGACGGTGCGGCGGATATGCCGGGTGTGATTGTGCCGCGCAAGACGGTGGGAGAGCTGCGTAAGCTACTGGAAGATGACGAGATGGACATTGCCGTCTCGGTCAGTGAAACCAAGATTCGCTTTGCAACGCCTGATATTACCTTGACCTCAAAGGTGATCGACGGAACCTTCCCGGATTACACGCGTGTCATTCCACAGGGGAACAACCGGAAGCTGGAAGTTGACGCAGCCGAATTCGCGCAGGCGGTAGACCGAGTTGCGACTGTGTCGTCAGAACGGTCCCGCGCCGTCAAACTGCAGCTTGATGCGGATAGGCTTGTGCTTTCAGTGAACGCACCCGACAGCGGTGCTGCTGAAGAAGAGCTTACTGTGGCCTACGGTGATGAACGGCTGGAAATTGGTTTCAACGCCAAGTACCTGCTGGAAATCGCATCTCAGGTGGATCGGGAAAACGCGGTTTTCATGTTCAATTCCGCAGGTGACCCGACATTGATGCGCGAAGGCAATGATCAGAGTGCGGTTTATGTCGTCATGCCTATGCGCGTCTGATCGCGCTGACGCGCGATGCCTCGGGCGCGAGTATTTTTGAAAAGATGAAGGGAGGGGTCATGGCTTTGGCCCTGACCGAGCTGACAGTCTCGCATTTTCGGTCGCACAAACTGTCGCGGCTGTCACTGGACGGGCGGCCTGTGATTATTCATGGGCCGAATGGCGCAGGCAAGACCAATATTCTAGAAGCCGTCTCTCTGTTTTCACCCGGGCGTGGATTGCGCCGGGCCAGCGCTGCCGAAATGACTCGCAGGCCAGAGGCGCTAGGCTGGAAGCTGTCCGGAGTACTGGTTTCTCTTGGACATCGGTCGGAAATTGAAACCTGGTCCGAATCTGGCGCGGCGCGGCAGGTTCGGATTGATGACAAAGCCTCCAACCAGATTGAACTCGGCAAATTGGCGCGCGTTGTCTGGCTGATCCCGTCAATGGACAGGCTGTGGATCGAAGGCGCCGAAGGGCGGCGCCGGTTTTTGGACCGGATTGCCCTGAGTTTCGATCCCGCTCATGCCGAAGCGTCGCTGACATATGACAAGGCTATGCGTGAGCGCAATCGGCTGCTGAAGGACCAGGTGCGGGATGGCCATTGGTATGCTGCGCTGGAAGGGCAGATGGCCGAAACGGGCTCTCGCATACATGTGGCACGCGAGGCTGCATTGGATCATTTAAGGACTGCGCAGGATCAGGCTGAAACTGCCTTTCCATCCGCTAAGTTGGAGCTTGTTCAGACTGAAGGCACAATGCCGACGACCGAAGACGATCTGCGGGACGCCTTGGCAGAAAGCCGGTTTCGCGATCTGGCGGCGGGACGGACTTTGGTCGGGCCGCACCGGTCGGACCTGTATGCTGTCTTTGCTGCCAAGGGGGTGCCAGCCAAAGATTGCTCGACAGGCGAGCAAAAGGCGCTGCTCGTCTCGCTGATTCTGTCGAACGCGCGGGCCTTGGCAGGGATGGTCGGCGCACCGCCGATCGTCTTGCTGGATGAGGTGGCCGCGCATTTGGACGCGACGCGCAGGGCTGCATTGTATGACGAGATTTGCGCGTTGGGCGCTCAGGCCTGGATGACGGGCACCGGGCCTGAGCTGTTTGCCGAACTGGGTGACCGAGCCCAATCGTTGGTTGTAACCGAAGACGAAGACGGCTCGGTCGTTACGACCTAGGCAGGTTCGCTAACTTTACGTTCCCACAGAAAACCTTGCATGACTTCGTCTACTGGCGTTTGCGCCATATGGTTGACGTAGTTCGACATGGTTTTCTGCGCGAGGCCCAGGATCACATCGAGCACCGCGCGGTGCGAATAGCCTGCGTCAAAGAACGCCTGCAATTCTGCGTCGGTGACGTTTCCACGTTGCTGCATCACCTGTAAGGTAAACGTGCGCAGCGCGTTCAGTTTGGTGGTGGGCAGAGGTGTCTCGTCACGCAATGCGTTGGTGATGTCGTCCGAGACCTTCATCATCTTGGCGATGCCGGTGTGGGCGGGCACGCAATAGTGGCATTCGTTTTCAACGTTAATGGTCTGCCAGACGACGGTTTTCTCGTCATTATCGAAATCGGTTTGCAGGAACAGGTGGTGCAGAACCTGATAGCCTTCCAGGTGCTGGGGGCTTTCAGACATGACTTTGTGCAACCCTGGCAGACGCCCGAATGCAGCCTGCGATTTCTCAAGCAGTGGTTTGGACCCGTCCGGGGCGGTTTCGAGGTCATGAGAGGGGAAGTCAGCCATATCGGAACTCCTTTTTTTTGGCGCGATGGGGTGGAAATAGGCTTTCTTGAGTGATCGTTCAAGTATATATTTGAGCGAACGTTCAAGAATTGGTGAAACTGATGCCCCGTAAACCCGAATATGATCGAGAGGTCCTGATCGCGCAGGCCCGCGACGTCTTCTGGCGTCAGGGCTGGGCGGGAACATCGCTGAAGGATCTGGAGCGTGAGTTGAAACTGAACCCTGGCAGTTTCTATGCCGCTTTCGGCTCCAAAGACGCACTCTATGCTTTGGCACTAGAGCGCTACACACAGGATGGGATTGCCCGACTGACAGCGCTGGCTGACAATTTAGGACCCAAGGCCGCGCTCATGGCGCAGCCGAAGCGCGTGATCGAAGATGCCCTGGCCCCGACAAAAGCCTGCATGCTGGCAAAGACCTATGCCGAGTTGCAGGCCAAGGATCATGATCTGGCGCAAAGGGCGGCGGCTTATCTGGCTCAGATGAAAGCCTGTTTCGCGAACCTGTTTCTCCGAGCCCAAGCTGCGGGTGAGATAAGCCCCGGACACGATCCTGATCGGCTGGCGGCGCGGTATCAATCCGACCTTTTGGGTCTGCGATTGTCAGCGGAACGCAGTGACGTGGACGCGCGGGCAATAGCTGCGGATATTGCAGCAGATATCGATCGGCTTTGACGCAAAAGGCGTGGGTGGTCATGTCGGAGGTAGACATTCAATACCAACACAAAATATTGGGGGATCGCGTGACAATCCCTACCAGAGAACGTATAAGTTCCTAAAATAATATAGGTACTAACGGCATGTCCGAAGACGCACAGGCACCTCAGGAATACGGCGCTGATTCCATAAAAGTTCTCAAAGGCTTAGAGGCGGTTCGTAAGCGCCCCGGCATGTATATCGGGGATACCGATGACGGCTCGGGTCTGCACCACATGGTGTATGAGGTGGTCGACAACGGAATTGACGAGGCGCTGGCCGGTCACGCCGACCATGTGACGGTGAAAATTCATGCTGATTCCAGCGTATCCGTCAGCGACAACGGCCGCGGAATTCCGGTGGATATCCATCCCGAAGAAGGCGTTTCTGCTGCCGAAGTCATCATGACCCAACTGCATGCGGGGGGTAAGTTTGACAGCAATTCGTACAAAGTGTCCGGAGGTTTGCACGGTGTGGGCGTATCCGTCGTAAACGCCCTGTCCAATTGGTTGGAACTGCGCGTCTGGCGCAAAGGTAAAGAACATGTGGCACGCTTTGAAGGCGGTGAAACCACGGAACACTTGAAAGTGGTCGGTGACTGCGGAGACCGGACAGGAACCGAGGTACGGTTCCTGGCGTCGACCGATACGTTCTCGAACCTCGAATACTCCTTCGAAACACTGGAAAAACGCCTGCGCGAATTGGCATTCCTGAACTCAGGCGTGCGTATTATCCTGATCGATGAGCGCCCCGCTGAGCGGCTGGAGACGGAGCTGTTCTACGAAGGTGGCGTCAAAGAATTCGTAAAGTACCTGGACCGGTCAAAATCTTCTGCGATGCCAGAGCCAATCTATATTAAGGGCGAGCGTGACGACATTGGTGTTGAAATCGCGATGTGGTGGAATGACAGCTACCATGAGACGGTTCTGCCGTTCACCAACAATATTCCGCAGCGCGATGGCGGCACCCATATTGCCGGTTTCCGCGGTGCTTTGACCCGAACGATCAACAACTACGCGCAATCCAGCGGGATCGCGAAAAAAGAGAAAATCAACTTCACCGGTGACGATGCCCGCGAAGGTCTGACTTGCGTGCTGTCGGTAAAGGTTCCGGATCCGAAATTCTCGTCTCAGACCAAAGACAAGCTCGTCAGCTCCGAAGTTCGTCCGGCGGTGGAAAGTATGCTGAATGAGAAACTGGCCGAGTGGTTTGAGGAGAACCCGAACGAAGCCAAGATTATTGTCGGCAAGATCATCGAAGCCGCCTTGGCGCGCGAGGCCGCACGTAAGGCCCGTGAATTGACACGCCGCAAAACGGCCATGGACGTGAATTACCTGGCCGGCAAGCTGAAAGACTGTTCGGAAAAAGATCCGTCCAAGACCGAAGTCTTCCTGGTCGAGGGTGACTCGGCCGGGGGATCGGCACAGACGGGCCGTGATCGGCTGACACAAGCCGTTTTGCCCCTGCGCGGTAAGATCTTGAACGTTGAACGCGCACGGTTTGACCGGATGCTGTCGTCACAGGAGATTGGCAACCTCGTGATGGCGCTGGGCACAGGCATTGGCCGCGATGAGTTCAACATCGAAAAGCTGCGCTACCACAAGATCGTCATCATGACCGATGCGGATGTGGACGGCGCGCACATCCGGACACTGTTGTTGACCTTCTTCTACCGCCAGATGCCGGAGCTGATTGAAGGTGGATATCTCTATATTGCCCAGCCGCCGCTTTATAAGGTCTCGCGTGGTAAATCCGAGGTTTATCTCAAAGATCAGGCGGCACTGGACGATTACCTCATCAACCAAGGCGTCGAAGGGGCTGTGCTGAAACTTGGTTCGGGTGAGGAAATCATCGGTCAGGATCTGACCAGGGTTGTGGATGAGGCCCGGCAGCTAAAGCGCGTACTGGACGCGTTCCCGACCCACTATCCGCGCCATATTCTGGAACAGGCGGCCGTTGCGGGCGCCTTTGTGCCCGGCGCGGTGGATGCCGATCTTCAAGGTGTCGCCGATAAGGTCGCCGCGCGTCTGGACCTGATCGCGTTGGAATATGAACGCGGCTGGCAAGGTCGCATCACGCAAGATCACGGCATCCGTTTGGCTCGCATTCTGCGCGGCGTCGAAGAAGTGCGCACGCTCGACGGCCCGATGCTGCGGTCGGGCGAGGCCCGCAAAACCGGCAGCTTCACCCAAAGCCTGCAAGAGATCTACAACACGCCGGCCAGCCTGATCCGCCGCGACCGCTCGCAGGCAATCCACGGCCCGCTGGACCTGCTGCGCGCCATTCTGGAAGAGGGCGAAAAGGGCCTGTCCTTACAACGCTACAAGGGCCTGGGCGAGATGAACCCCGATCAACTCTGGGAAACCACGCTGGATCCTGACGCGCGGACGCTGTTGCAAGTGCGGGTGAACGATATGGTTGAAGCGGATGACTTGTTCACCAAGCTGATGGGCGACGTGGTCGAACCCCGTCGTGAGTTCATTCAGCAAAACGCATTGAGTGTAGAGAACCTGGACTTCTAAGCTTGTGTGGTGATGCGCGTTGGCACGGTCGAACTGGTTCCATACGTAACGCCGGGCGACCCGAAGTTCGGTGATTTGATCCGCGAACTGGGAGGCAGATATAGTGCTAATCTATTGGCCAATCACGGTCCCGTCGTCTCGGGAAAGGACCTCTTTTCAGCGGTTTGCACGGCAGAAGAGTTGGAAGAAACGGCCAAGCTTCTTGTGACACTGCGCGGCCTGCCAACCCGCTTACTGGATGCTGAAAAGTCGCAGAACTCAAAGAGACTTTCGGAAGGATTTAATCCATCATGAAAACCGCTGACCTTGTCGATCACCATGCATCAGAGCCTACACTTGTTCACCTACCGTTTCGGCAGTTCGGGACAAAACCATTCTTTGCGGCGCAAATACAGACAGTGACGTGCTTCGAAGATAACACGGAACTTAGGGCGCAACTGGAAACACCCGGTGAGGGGCGCGTTTTGGTTGTCGACGGCGGAGCATCAACGCGAATTGCAATTCTTGGCGATATGTTGGCTGATCTTGCAATCCAAAATGGATGGGCTGGTCTTATCCTGAATGCCGCAACTCGAGACAGCGCCGAAATCAATCAAATGGACACTCTGGTATTCACCTTAGCGACCAGCCCCGTCAAAAGCGAGAAACGTGGATGGGGCGTAATCGGGGAGCCGGTGACCTTCGGGGGGGTTAAATCCCATCCTGGTGATTGGGTTTACGGCGATGCGGACGGCGTGTTGCGCAGCAAGAAGCGATTGGTCTGATTTCGAGTTTTGCCAAATTCTCACAACATGGCGCTATCATAGTCACGGCAGCTGTTGCTGGCTGGCTTGTATCGCTCACAGGCATTCCACTGGGGTGGATGATCGGGTCAATGTTGGTGACCATCGCCGGGTCGTTGAAGCAGTTTCCTGTCAAACTACCGGGCCCTATATTGGACCTGGTAAGAGCAACTGTAGGTGTGATGTTGGGCGCATCCTTTACGCACGAGTTGCTTTCCTCTTTTGGTGCCTGGTGGGTGTCGCTGGCCTTCTTACTGTTAGCCCTTGGAATAATGTACGTCCTGGGTTTCTACCTTTTACGACGTATTTCGCGCTTTGATGCATTGACAGCTTCTCTTTGCGCAATGCCGGGTGGCATTGCCGAAATGGTGTTGCTGTCCGAGCAAAAGGGTGCGGATCAGGCTCGTGTCGCTATCGTTCATGCGTTGCGCATTGCATTAGCAATTTTGCTGATTCCGCTACTAATCAACCTGATCGCAGACTTCGAAGTCATTCCACCCGAAGCGCAAACACAGCTGGCTTCCATCACGTTCAACGATTGGGTTTGGATTATCGGATGTATTGTTGTGGGAATGCTAGCACGGGGTAGGGTGAAGCTGCCGGCACCTATTGTGGTAGTGCCGATGATATTCAGCGCGGCTGTTCACTTGCTGGGATGGACAGAATTCGAGATCCCGGTTTCTGTGACTGCGTTGGTACAGGTCTTCATAGGCATAAATGTTGGTGCACGCTTTTCCGGAGTGCCCATCAAAGCTCTGATCGCAGCTCTAAGTGCAGCGGCCATGGTTGTCGCTCTCCAGATTTCTGTGGCCTTCTCAGGCGCATTGGCTGTTGCGAACGTGTTAGAGACAGACCCGGTCGCACTTGTCTTAGCCTATTCACCTGGAGGCTTGGCAGAGATGTCAATCATAGCGGTGAGCGTTGGTCGCGATGTTGCGTTCGTCGGCGTGCATCATATTTTTAGGGTCTTGGCGGCGCTTGTTTTGGCACCTGTCCTCGTAGCGGCTCTGTCAAAGCGGGATATTAAGCACTGAGGAATCCGATGGAGTTCACTTGCTCAGCAATCGATGCCGCGTTTACTGCAAAGCTTGTATGTCGCCAAAGTACTAGTTGGCTGCCTGCGAGAAGGCCGACCGAGCCGCGCTACGACAATCGACAATTGAGCGCGTATATTGAACCGTGCAAACTTTTGGGCAAATACTGTGCAAAATTATGGGCGAATACACCCAGATTGTTCTGAACAAAATCAAAGATGACAATGCAGCTTTATGAGCACACCTACAGCTTGTTGGAGGCGCGCTACTGTATCGAAGGGAAGGGACAGATCAGAGCATCCGGTGAGGAAATCTGGCACTCCGTTGCGCCGTTCACCCTCTAAGTATTGGATCAACATGACCGGCACCTGGCGCAAGCCACAGACGCCGATCTGCGGTTTGTTTGCGTCTTCACTCCGCCGCTCAACGGGCGAGAAGCGCACCGCAACGACGGAAGCTATGCCCTGCCATTCGTAATATGTTGCCCGAATGTCCAGAATGAGTACGGCTCTCATTTTCCT
Organism: Ruegeria sp. CK2; assembly: GCF_056536585.1. NCBI lineage: Bacteria > Pseudomonadati > Pseudomonadota > Alphaproteobacteria > Rhodobacterales > Roseobacteraceae > Ruegeria > Ruegeria sp. CK2. Next base: position 28,524 of record NZ_JBQFPW010000012.1, on the reverse strand, counting down.
TTTGATTTCAATGCGATATTTTTCGCAATGATCAATGCTGGATGCTATTGAGAGGCTCTATGCCGGGGCAAGGGCTGCTCGCTTCGCTCTAGCCGTTTGACCATGCCCCAAGGTTTAGCCGAACAAATTCCGTGAGGGAAGTCGGAGCCCGTCCGGTCAAGTGAAGTACATGGTCTGTGACCCGATCTTCGGAACCGCCTGCAATCGCACCGTCCATAGCGGCCAGTGTCTTTGCATATTCTTCCGGCAGTCCGAGTTTTTGATGACGCTCTGCCAGTTCATCCACGGTCATGCGATGGTGAATAACCTGCCGTCCCAATTGATTACTCAGCGTTTCGGCAACCACATCATAGGAAGTCGCCTCGGGACCTGTGAGGATATAGTCCGTGTTGTCGACCGATGGCGCAGTCAGGATCGCTGTTGCGCTGGCGGCGATGTCATTTGCATCGATAAAGCCGATACGACCGTCGTCTGTCGCTGTGTAGATCGCAGATTCATCACGGATAGGATCACGATGCTGTTGCTCCGAAAAGTTCTGCATGAACCAGGTTGGCCGCAGCACGGCCCATTCTGGTGCGTTGGCGCGAAGCCATGCGTGTACTGCGCCCATCATGGGGCCTCCCTCTTCGAGAGACGAAGCACTCAGTAACACAAAGCGCGTGACGCCCGAAGCAAGTGCTGCCTCAAGGCCGGGCTGCGTTGCTCCCAGTGAATCCACGGTGTCTGTGGGTGCTACGAGATAGACAGCCCCGACGCCCTCGAAGGCACCCGCGAATGTCGATGGGTCTTTCCAGTCGAAGCGTGCTTCGTTCTCCCCCTTTGGGCTACGTGTGCCGACGCGCGGAGAGACGCCCTTTGCTTTCAGCTGCTCGACTACGCGGCTGCCGGTTTTCCCGGTAGCGCCGGTAACAAGAATGGAGTTAGCCATCGATAAAGTCTCCCAGTTTGGATTTCAGAACTTCGACGCCTCCGACCGCATTCAGCAGAACCAGAGGGTTCCAGTAGTCGCGGTATTGCACGATGCGTCCGTTCCTGACCTGGACAACCGAGATGTAGTTTTGGTCATAGCGCCCGGCTTCGCCTTTGCCCTTACAGGAGAATTCCAAAACAAAGGTCTCGCCGTCTTTGGACGGGTGTGTGATTGCGGGGCTCATCGATTCAAAGGTAATGAGTGCTCCCACTTTCGGTAGATAGGCTTCCATCGCGGCGCGACCGCGTAACTCTCGCACAGAACCTTCCGGCTTAAATGGAAACTCGAACACAATGTCCTCGTCACACATATCCAGGAAGTTCTCACCCGCATCTGCGATGATTGCATCCCCGAGGGCGCCGCGTAGCATCGCGCCAAAGCTTGGTATCGTGTTTGTGTCAGACATGATCTCTCCTAACTTCGTGTTGATCCCTTGTTGGGAGGGTTTTGATATGAGTGGCGGCTTGGGTCATGATGCTTTCCCAAATTGCATGATGAGGACGCCCGCAATCGATAGAACAGCACCGGTGATGCGATAGAAGTCTGCTGGTCGTGGAGCGTTCCCAAGAAGCCGGTTCTGGTCCAAGACAAGCGCCATCATCATTTGCCCGGCAACAACAGCAGCAATAAAGGCGGCAGCCCCAAAGCGTGGGATCAGAACCATGGTCGCCATCACGTAAATGACACCGATCACACCTCCTACCCACGCCCAGGGAGGAGCTGCACAAAGAGAAGACAAGCTTGGCAATGTCGGGCGAAGCCATGCAATCCCGACAACCAGGCAAACGAAGGATATCCCAAACGACAACAGGGTTGCCCAAAGGGGGTGGCCGGCCGCGCGGCTAAGCTCTGCGTTCATTCCGGCATGGATGGGTATCAAGGCGCCGCAAAGCAGAGGTGCAAACCACAGAAGTGCGATTTTCGGATCCATCTTCGCGCCCTTTCATAAGTCGCCAAAAACAGGTTGCAGTATCGATAAGTTTGCTTCAAACTACGTCGGAACGCTACTGTTTCGTCCTTTATAAAGGAGAATCACGATGGAACGCAAGGGTTCCGACGAAAAAAATTCTGATCGGCCGCGTCGGAAGCCGGCCGGGGCTGCCGTTTTGCAAGACAGCGTGACGGATGCAATCCAACGCGCATTGTTCGAGGAATGGGCGGAAACGGGGTATTCTGCTCTTCGTATGGAGCGCATTGCATCCCGCGCAGGGGTTGGAAAGGCGGCGCTCTATCGGCGAAGCAAATCCAAGTTTGAACTGGTGACCGAAGCGGTGAAATCAACGGCGACGAGCATTACTCCAATTCCGGACACTGGATCCTTTGAGAGTGACGTTGCCATGCTGCTGCGCAGGATGGCCGCAACTCTGCGGCACTCGCTTGTGCGTCGGATACTGCCAGATCTTCATGCGGAGCACGCCCGTTCAGATGAGCTTTCTGAATTGCTGGAGTGTGTGACGTGTGATCGAAGGGCGCAAGCCATGGTCATGCTGGACAGGGCAGTTGAGCGTGGTGAGCTGTCAGAAGATACTGATCGAAGCATGGTGCTGGATATGTTTATCGCACCGCTCTACTGGCATGTCGTCGTTCAACACAGGACGGTCCGGTCAGCCGACATCAGAAGATTTACGAAGCTGGTGCTAAGCGTATCGAATTGACAGCGGCAGCATATCGCTACCTGTCATCGAGCAGGTCGGTGCCATAGGAATTGTCGACTGTGCAAAGCCATCCGTAAATCGGATCTCTTCTGAAAACATAGGTTGCACGACGAGTGACTGGCTTGATCTCGTCACCAATGTGAAGGTGCGTTTCCATGATAACCAGTGTCGTGTCAGCGCTCTCAATCACCTGGGCTTCCCCTTGCGAGATAGTCAGCGCGTTCTTGAAGTGTTTCGCGATTGCTTCAAAGGCTTTCCTGATCTGAGGCTTCCCTTTTGCGATTTGGCCAGGCTTGACGACGAGGACGGCATCGTCGGCGTAGAAGTCCATAAGTGCTTCAAAGTCTTCAGCACTTATGGCCTTATCAGCTTGCTTGATCAGATTAAGGACGTCGTGATCGCTCATGATTGCATGCTACCGCATCTAACCGATGGCTCTCGCAGCTGCGCTCTCATTTCCGCGCAGGGTCAGCACCTCTACACCCGACTTAGTCACAGCAACTGTGTGTTCAAACTGAGCAGACAGCTTTTGGGCCTTTGTGATGACGGTCCATCCATCATCTTTCGTCACAGTCTTGCCGGTGCCTTTGTTGATCATGGGCTCAATCGTGAAGACCATTCCTTCTCGAAGTTTCACACCTGTTCCTGGATTTCCATAGTTCGTGACTTGAGGCTCTTCGTGCATCTTCCGACCGATGCCATGTCCGCAATACTCGCGGACAATTGAACACCTGTTTTTCTTCGCGTATTTTTCGATGGCGAACCCGATATCTCCAATGTGGGCGCCTGGCTTCACAGCTTTGATGCCTTGCCACATGGCTTGCTGCGCAACTTGAACCAGTCTTCTGGTGGCGGGGGCTGCATTACCGACCAGATACGTCTTGCTTGAATCAGCAATGAACCCGTTCTTTTCCAGCGTGATGTCAAAGTTCACGATATCACCATCTCGAATAACATCGTCAGCTGAAGGCACCCCGTGACAGACGACTTCATTGATTGAGGAATTCAAGACATATTCAAACCCGTATTGACCCTTGCTCGCCGGCCTAGACGCGAGATCGGTCGTGATGAACCTCTCGACCAGATCATTCACCTGCAAGGTTGACATACCAAGAAAATCTTGCTCATCCAGCATCTCAAAAACGGACGCTAGCAATCTGCCAGATATCCGCATCAGCTTTAGCTCGTCAGGAGTTTTTACCATGTCAGGCGGCCGTCGAGGTCGGGATGCTCACATCAGCGGCCTCAAGTTCCATCTTGATGATCTCGTTGAATGACAAGGTGGGATTGGCTTCGGCTAGCATTCCGACTTTCATCCAAAACTCCGCCTGCGCATTTATAGATCTGCACATCACGCTGCTTGCCTTGCGAATGTCTTCGTGCAGTTCTTCGCCGATCTTTACGATACCCATAGTCGCCATTTGGTTGATCCTTATATGAACCATAAACGATTCGCATATAGGTTCAATATTGGAAAGCCAGAGGCGTTGCTGTCTCAGGAAACCCAATCCTGTTGGGTAATTGCGTAATTGAGCGCTTCGAGATCTTCGCCCAATTGGCTGAAGGAAATAGGCCCGCCAAGGCAGACCCTTACCGTTTCCGACGGCGGGCCATTCACGGTAAAGGCATTGCTCGGCATGATCCCAATTTGGCGGTTGGCCATTTGCCCCATTACGTCTGCTTGACTGCTTCCTTCAGGCAAAGTTAACCATATGTTGAAGGCTTCAGCGCTGGCCCGGAAATCCTGATCTCGCAGTGTTTCTACTGCCAAAGCCTGCCGACGCGCCGCTTCCTTGCGGACGAAAGACTGGATCACTGTGGCTGTTCCATCCTCGATCCAGCGGCTCATCAATGCTGTCGTAACAGGCGATGCCATGACATTTGACGCGTGCAGCACCCGTGTGAAGTGGTTTTTGGCCAATCCTGCCGGAACCACTGTCAGCGCCAGCCTCAAACCGGCACCAAGACATTTCGAAAGACCGGCGATGTACCATCCCAAATCCGGTATGAGATGCGAAATCGGCTGTGGCGCGTCCGACGAGACAAAGCGACATGCATCGTCCTCGACCAAAGGTGCCGCATGCTTCGACAGGACCGCGGCAATCTCCTCTCTCCGGCTCTTGGGAAGTGTCAGTGTCGTGGGGTTTTGCAGCGTTGGATTTAGATAAACGGCAGAAGGCTCATGCTGCCGGATCGCTGCCTCCAACGCATCAGGCAGAATTCCACTGTCGTCAGAGATCACTCCGATTAGCTTTAACCCAAGTTGCGAGGCGATTGCGCGAACCCCGGGATAAGTCACGCTTTCGCAAAGTACCGTCGCGCCAGGCTTGCAAAGCAAGGTCAGGATAGACAGCAGGCTGGCATGTGCGCCGGGTGTGATAGCAAGTCGATCAGCGGATACGTTGATGCCATTGGCACGCATCCAGCCCGCAGCGACTTCGCGGTCTTGCGCGCTGCCAATGACGGATTGATAGCGCAGCAACGGCACCAAGTTTGCTGCGACATGCTTAAGGCCTTCTTCCATGCGCTCAACAAGATCCGGGTCGTCCGGCTCTGGCGGCATGTTCATTTTTGGATCTTCTTCAAGCGCACGCCGAGGATCGGCTTTTTCTGCAGCCTTTTCCCGCAACCGAACAAAGGAACCCCGTCCAACGAAGGTTTCAATATACCCTTGCTTGACGGCTTCGGAATAGCCCCGCGATATGGTGGTGAAGTCCAGACCGATATCCTTGGCAACGCTGCGTTGAGGCGGAAGGCGATCTCCTGCGGAAAGAACCCCGGACTCGATATCGCGTTTGATCGCCTCCGCGATTTCGACATAGAGCGGCTTCCCGCTGTCACTCAGGGTTGGCTTCCAGGGCTTCACAATTTGACCCAATCATTGATGTGAGATTGTCGCAGGCATCTATCCAACAAAAAGGGAACTTTTCAAGGTGGCTACAGGGTGATTCATAAATTGATTGTAGATTGATTGCATTTAGATTGCAATTTGACTGCAATTGAGCTATCTGCGACTCAACAGAAGGAGCTCACAGATGTCAGATGCAAGTTTCTTTACCTCCGAAGATGCCGCGCCGCGCGCCATCAAGCCTGCGATCCTGAATGGATTGCGTTTGAAATGTCCCAAATGCGGCAAAGGTAAGCTTTTGCACAGCTTCCTGAAGGTAAACGATGAATGTGCGAGTTGTGGCTTGGATCTGAGCCACCAGCGCGCAGACGATGGACCCGCATATCTGACCATCCTGATCGTCGGGCACATCATGGGATTTGCCCTGCATATCGCTTGGGTCACGTGGCGGCCTGAACCATGGGTGCTTGCTACAAGCATGTCCCTGATCGCTGCTGTAAGTGCTTTGCTCCTTCTTCCTCGCATGAAAGGCCTGATTGTCGCTTATCAATGGGCGAAACGCATGCATGGTTTCTAGAGGTCTGTTTGCTCCGACCGATGGGTTTGTTTGGCCGACCATGAATGGTCGGCCATTCTGTTTCAGGCAGCCAGCGCAACTGAGTCATTGCCTGCCGGAAGGTGTAGTGGGCAGCTGGTGTCCGTTACAGCCCTCCAGATCGCTTCAACGACATCTTGGGTTTCAGTGAATTCTCGGCCTGCTGGGTCTCGGAATGCACTCATGACCTCGTCGACGAAGGCATGATAATCCTCGGGCGTGTCGTTCGCCTTCGACATCAGCGCCATTGCGTTCTTGCCGAAACTCGTCGTCGGCGCCTGACCCGGCAAGACAATGTGAGTGCGGATTCCCAAGGGCGCCAACTCAAGGGCAAGGCATTCGGTAAACGCATTCACGGCGGCTTTGCTGGCGGTGTAAACAGATGCGAGTGGTAGCGGCTTGAGCGTGACGCTGGAAGACACGTTCACGATCACGCCTTCACCCTCAGAGCGCATTTGCGGCAACACGGCACGAGTCATCTCGAATGTGCCGAACGTATTGGTCTCGAAAATCCTGCGCAAATTCTCTGTGGTCGTGCCTTCGAAGGGCGAGAGCCATCCTATACCTGCATTGTTAACCAGAGCATCGATGGGGCCAGCTGCTTCAACGGCAGTGACGATACTGTTGCGGTCAGAGATATCCAGCGGCAAGACGCGCAGGTGCTCCGATGCATGGAGCAAGGTTTCGTCCGGATTGCGCATTGTCGCAATGACAGACCATCCCTTGTCCAGGAAGTGTCGCGCTGTCTCCAGCCCAAAGCCAGAGGAACATCCAGTGATCATAGCGGTTTTCATATTAAGTTCTCCTTATTGTCATGTTCCAAAGATAGACAGGAGAGAAGGGACGATATATAATTCGAAGTCTCTATTGTTTTATCAGAAGTCCTGAAATGAGCGACCCTTACTCAGAAATCATCTCTCTGCTGAAGCCTTGTACGTCCTATTCAAAGCTCGTGCACGCCTTCGGGCCGTTTCGCGTGCGCCGGGAAGGTCTGAACGAGGCATTCTATTGCTCACTCCTTAAGGGGCGCGCCTGCCTCGAGGTTGAGGGGAAGGAGATGCTGGAGCTGGAAGCCGGGGATTTCGTCCTAATTCCGGTGGTCAACTCCTTCACGTTTTCCAGTTTAGATCCTGACCCACCAAAGGGGATGTTAAGTCAACCGGTTGAGGGAGAAGACGGCGTCTTCAGGTTGGGGTCTCCAGAGTGGGAAGCAGAGGTCCAGCAACTAGTCGGTCATTGCACATTTGAGAGCCCGGACACGGAGCTTTTGGTTTCGCTCTTGCCGGACCTCGTTGTAGTTCGCGGCGAAGGAAGGTTGGCTGCCCTGAGCGGTCTTTTGCGGGATGAGACGCGTTCGGATCGTCCGGCACGGGACGTAGTGGTGGAGCACTTGTTGCAGGTTCTTCTTATTGAAGCGTTTCGGTCTGCTGCGGCTCCAGGCGCCTCAGCCGGGCTTTTGCGCGGATTGGCAGATCCACGTATTGCTCCAACATTGCGGGCAATGCACGCGGCGCCCGATCATTCATGGACAGTTGTGCGCCTGGCTAGCGAGGCCGGGCTATCGCGATCTGCATTCTTTTCCCGGTTCAACCGGATCGTAGGAATAGCCCCAATGGCGTATTTGATGAACTGGCGCATGACGCTTGCAAAACACATGCTCCGCTCTGGCCAACACAGCATCACAGAAATCTCTGACAAGATCGGCTATGGGTCCTCCAGCGCATTCAGCACCGCATTTGCCCGCTTTGTTGGGACGCCGCCGGCGCGTTACACGCAAACACTGGCGGCAGAATGACACTCGCCTATATCGGCAACGTGAATGGGCGGTGGTATATGCCACCGCCCACGATCCAAAATAGCCTATTCCTTGGCGCGATACTCTTCTGATATCACAAACACCTCGTCTGCGCGTCCGTATCCACCATCCTTGACCTCATCGATAAGAACCATTGTCGTCGGGCGGACGACTTCTCCAAAGAAGCCAACCATCAGGTCGGTCGTTTTATGAACCAGATCCTCCTTCTGTGCCGTAGTCAGTGAGCCCTGCGGAAGTTTGTAGTTTGCGAATGGCATTGTTGTTTTCCTTTCAATGGGGGGTCAGATCACACCGCCATTGGCGCGAAGGGTTTGGCCGCTGATCCAACGACCATCGGGTCCGGCCAGGAAGGATACAGCGGCGGCAATGTCTTCCGGTGTTCCAAGGCGCCCAAATGGGTTGGCCTTTGTGATGCTTTCGATCATCGCGTCTGGCTTGCCGACCATGAACAGGTCAGTTCCAACTGGTCCCGGTGCGACAGCATTTACGGTGATCCCTCGCGGGCCGAGCTCCTTGGCCAGAACGTGGGTCATTGCTTCCACCGCGGCTTTGGTCGCAGCGTAAATTCCGTAGGTTGGCTGATAGAGGCCGACGACGCTGGAAGACATGCTGATAACTGCGCCGCCCTCGGTCAGTCGGTTTGCTGCCTCGCGCATAGCACGAAAGACACCGCCAATATTGACGGCGCATTGGGTTTCGAAGTCTTCATCGGTCGCCTCGCTGACGGATGTGCAATGCATGACACCGGCATTGTTCACGAGAGTATCGATCCGGCCGAATTCTTTCTCAGCGACGTCGAACAGTCGTGCCATACAGGACGGTTCTGCAATGTCGCCCTTGACTGCGATGGCGTGACCGCCGGTACTTCTGATCGTGTTGATGACCTGATTTGCGCCAGCTTCATCGCTCGCGTAGTTGGCAAGGACTGCATGCCCGTCCTGAGCGAGGCGAAGAGCGATAGCAGCGCCAATTCCTTTGCTGGCGCCTGTAACAATTGCGGTTTTCTGAGGTTCAGTCATGTTGATCTCCTTTGTGTTGCAACAAGAGATAGACGGAAGTTTTCGCCAGATAATGCTGTAGAGGTTGGAGTAATAATTCGATAAATACGAACAATGATTGACCGACTTGAAACGATGCGCTTGTTTGTTCGTGTTTTCGAACGCGGCAGCTTTACAAAGGCCGCGGCCGATCTGAGCATTCCCCGATCAACCGCGAGCGAAGCCATTCAAAGGCTGGAGCGTGATTTGGGCAGCCGGTTGCTGGAACGCACAACGCGCCATATTGCGCCCACACCCGATGGACAGGCCTACTATCATAGATGCGTGTCAATCCTGGCTGATCTGGAAGAAGCAGAGAGTGCTTTACGTGGGCGCGAGCCTTCGGGCCTTTTGCGTATTGATGCGCCCGGCACCTTAACGCGAACATATATACTACCGCACCTCTCTGCGTTTTTAAGCAAGTACCCCAAGATCACACTGCAACTTGGACAAACAGAGCGACTGGTAGATCTCGTACGCGAAGGTGTCGACTGCGTCGTCCGTGCTGGGAGTCCAGACGACAGCGTTATGATCACGCGACACCTGACAGATCTCCAAGAAGTCACCTGCGCAAGTCCGGAGTATCTGGCCAGGTTTGGCACTCCAAAGACCGTTGACGATCTGAAAGATCACCGAATGGTTGGCTTTCTATCCTCTCGCACCGGCACCGCGATGCCATTGGAGTTCAAAATCGGAGACAAGTTTAAGGAAGTGACGTTACCGGCATTGGTCACCGCAAATGACGCCGACACTGTGCACCATTTGGCCATTGAAGGGTTTGGTATCGCCCAGGCGCCGAAGTACCGGTTTCTCACAGACCTTGATGCTGGGCGACTTGTCGAAGTCTTGCCAATAGCGCCGCCACCGCCAATAGCTCTGGCCGCATATTATCCTCAGAACAGACAGCTTTCACCGCGTGTACGAGTCTTTCTGGATTGGGTGGTCGGAATATTCGAGAAAGCGGCGCTTTGAGCACTACGTCTGCTAGTCGGATTGAGCTTTCTCTCGCCTCTTCTGAAAGGCAGCGATTTCCTCACGTTTTTCGTCAATCAGGTCGGAGACTTTCTGGCTGGATAGTGATTTCAGAAAAGTCTTTCGTGCCGCTTCAAGCGCGTTTTGAGTAGCGGCGTTTGCGGCTTGTTCCAGCAAGCAAGTGGGCGTGTCATCGGAGGTTCCCATTGCAAAGAGTTTGGGTTCCCCAAGAGCCGTATAGACCTCGGCCAAAGAAACCTCTGTAAGCGGCTTTTCGAGATACCAGCCGCCCCGATGCCCTTTGGCTGACCCGACAATGCCCGCTCCGCGCAATCCTCCCATCGTGCGCCGAACGAGAGACGGGTTGGTTCCGAGCATTTGGCCGATCATGTCAGACGTGATCGGCTCTTCATTTTCTCCAAGGTGCATCAGGACGTGCAGAATCCTTGAGAGTCTGTTGTCAGTCCGCATCTGGGTCTCCAACTCTATGAATTGAAACACTAAAGCAATTATTGTGACATTACAAGTAACGTGATATTGACAAGAGAAGTCATGTTACTTATTAAGTTTCATTACTTTGATTCAGCACCAGCTGTGGAGGCTCTGATGTCAATTGCACAGACCCAAACTACGCAAGTCTTGTCTGGGAAGAAGCATTGGCTTGGCGCTGCGTTCCTATTCACAGCCGCGTTCATCAACATGCTGGATACCACCATCGTGAATCTGGCCCTCCCCTCGATCCAGGATGATCTGTCCGCCTCACACAGTACATTGCAATGGGTTCTGGTGATCTATGCGCTCACATTCGCAGCGGGGCTGCTGCCATTTGGCCGCTTTGGTGATGTACTTGGCAGACGGCATTTGTTTCTTACCGGCTTGAGCGGGTTCACCCTCGCGTCGATTGCATGCGGTGTGGCGCCAACAATCGAGACACTCGTCATATCCAGGATGGCCCAGGGGCTGGCCGCCTCGATGATGATGCCTCAGGTCTTGGCCATTCTTCACGAAAGCTTTCCTGAAGACGACAAGGCTAAGGCGATTGGCCTCTTCGGGATGATAACGGCGCTCGGGGCAATGGCTGGACCATTGGTGGGAGGCTTCCTGATTTCCGCAAACATGTTCGACTTGGGATGGCGCATCATCTTTCTGATTAACATTCCCATTGGTGTCGCTGCTCTTGTAGGCGCGGCGGCATTCCTGCCGGCTGCTCGTGCAGCCAAAACTCAGACCGTCGATTGGTTGGGAGCGTTCCTCTTTGCGGGCGCCTTAGTTGCGCTCCTTTACCCGATGATTGAGGGTCGTGCGTTGGGATGGCCAAGCTGGCTGGCAGCAGTCTTCCTTCTCTCTTTTCTTTTGATGGCCAAGTTCTGGCATCATCAGCAACGCCTCGCCAAAAAGGGACGGCCTCAGCTGCTGCCTCTGAGTCTGCTTGAGAATGCGCGTTTCTTGTCCCGCATTGGATTGGTGACACTCATGTTTGTGGGGATCGCTGGCCCAATTGTTGTATTGGCAATCGTTTTGCAATCCGGGCTTGGACTGTCGCCCGCACAAGCGGGGGTCGCACTGGCGGCGCATCCGTTAAGCATCATGTTGGCTTCTATTCTGACCAGCCGATTTGGGACCAGGCACCTTGCATTGCGGGCATCGCTGGGCATGGTCTCACTGCTGATTGGCATGCTTTTTCTCAAGCTTCTCATCTCTGATGACACACCTGTTCATGTTGTTTGGTTGCCACTTGTCTTCGTTGGCGCGGGCATGGGGGCCGCGGCCGTGGCCATATATCAACTTGTTCTCAAGGAGGTGTCCGCGGCCGACGCGGGCGCGGGTTCCGGCGCCCTGCAAGCTTTCCAGCAGATCGGGATCGCGCTTGGGATTGCGCTGGTGTCTCAGGTATTCTTCACTGTGCTTGGCGACGATCCCACTCCCGCAAAATACATCGAAGCATTGAGGGTCGCACTCTGGCTTCCAGTCGCAATCTACGCCGCCTTGAGCGTTCTCATCGGCGCACTTCACCACAAGGAGAAATCGAATGCGAGATCTTGATCCAGGCTCTCAAACCGCCACTGAATTCTGGGAAGGCGTCTACCACAACGCAAGCTCGAAGACGTCTGGCATTCCATCGGTCATTCTAGAGAAGTTCGCCGCGGAAAGGGAGCCAGGGAGCGCGCTTGATCTCGGATGCGCCAGGGGTGACGACGCTGTCTGGCTTGCTAAGAACGGATGGAATGTCGTTGGCGTTGATGTGGCTCCTTCGGTCCTGCGTATCGCCGCTGAAAACGCTGAGAAACATGGTGTTTCCAATCAAGTCCGTTTTGAGCAACACGACCTGGCCGAGACTTTCCCGGATGGGCAGTTTGATCTGATCTCAGCAATGTTCCTGGAAACGCCTTTGGAACTCCCAAGGGCAGAGCTGTTCCATCGCGCTGCAAATGCTCTGTGCCCATCAGGGCTTCTGCTGATTGCAACCCATCAGATACTCGCGCCTTGGGCATGGGGCGATCCCAGCGTTGAGCGGCCGGATGGCCCCGCAAGACTTACTGAACTAGACATTGATGACAAAAACTGGCGCAAAGTCTTTGTGGGATCCGTTGAGCGGGAAGCGCGAGGGCCAGAGGGTCAAACCGCCCAGGTCAAAGATGCCGTTGTCGCTCTGAAGAAGCTGGCGTAGCGAGAATAGTTCGAGATAAGTTTCGAGTATGTGAACACACCGACACGCGTGTTGGTTTTCGGAGTTGAGCGCATGGATGTAGTTCGGTTTTCCGAGCGTTTCATGGGGATGAAAGATGAGGTCTGGCTTCGACATGCCAATCCATGGTCAGTCTGGACCCGTGTGTTGACGCCACTTCCGCTTTTGGCTGTGGCAATCTGGAGCCGCGCTTGGGTAGGCGGCTGGGCGTGGGTGGCCATAGCTATCGTTATTGTTTGGATCTGGTTGAATCCACGCGTGTTTCCGCAACCCAAAAGCTTCGAAAGCTGGTCAGCGCAAGGCGTGTTGGGTGAGCGAGTGTGGCTGCGGCACCTCGACAAGGTCGCAGCGCATCACAGGAGAGTCGCCAAGGCACTGGCAGTAGGAAGCGGTTTGGGTCTCGTACCCTTCGCATATGGGCTGTGGAAATTCGACATCGGGTTCACATGCTTTGGCATCGTTATGATCTCAGGCGGCAAAATGTGGTTTGTGGATCGAATGGTATGGGTCTGGCGCGACTTCCAACGGGGCGGCGGGTCGTTGAGTGATCTCGAAACTGAGAACTGAAGAATTGCCCCCTTGGAACAAGTCACAGCTACCTGTTCCCGATTGGATCAGCCCGCACCCAATTTCTGGTGGAGATATTGTGCGAGCGCTGCCACTCGGCGAGGTTGGGCTCGACTGGGCGGAAACATCATTTGTAGCGGCTTGGGTGGCGGGAGGAAGTCGCCTAAAAGGGCCACCAGCTTTCCGGTTCTGACATCATCGCCGACATCAAGTTCCGACTTCAACACAATACCATGGCCTTCCAGCGCCCAACTGCGGATAAGCGAGCCATCATTCACAATTCGGTTTCCCCTGACCGGTATAAGCTGACGCTCAGTGCCTGCGCCAAACTCCCAAACGTTGTCGAGCGAGCCGCCGAACCGCATGATCAGGCAGTTGTGTTTTGCGAGATCTTCGGGCCGTTCTGGAGCTCCATGTCTCGCCAAGTAGCTGGGCGCCGCGCAGACAACACGCTGGTAGCTTCCGAGGTTGCGTATTCGGAGCGCGCTGTCGGTGATATCCCCAAATCGAACAGCCAGGTCAAAACCCTGGCCCACGAGATCGACATAGCCATCGGATAGTGACAGTTCTATCGAAACGGCCGGGTTTTCTTCGGTGAATTCGGTGATCACATCCGACACAACACCCCGACCTAAATCGATGGGCGCACTGACGCGGATCGGGCCAGACAGGGTTTCGGCGCCGTGACGAATGCGGGTGTCGAGGTCAGTAACTTCGCCGAGAACGCTTTTGGCACCATCGAGCAGGACGCGTCCTTCTTCGGTCAAGCTGATGGAGCGGGTTGTTCGGTTGAACAAAACCACACCATAGTGTGTTTCCAGAGCGGCGAGCCGTTCGGAGACGGTTGTGCTCGATAAACCTGTCTCTCGGGCGGCTGCAACAAGGCTGCCTTTCTCGGCGATGGTCAGGAAGACGCGAAGGTTGTCGAGAAACATTGGCCGGGTTTTCCGGATTATATCTTTGATAGATGAGTATTTATCCCGTTTTTACGGTGACGTAAATCTACGAAACCAATCAAACAGAAAAGGAACCACCATATGGCCAAGCTGACCATTGTCGCCAACGTCAAAGCCAACGCCGACAAGATCGATCTTGTCAAAGCCGAGCTTATCAAGCTCATCGACGTCACCCGGTCTGAAAAGGGCTGCGTCAACTACGACCTGCACCAAGACAACGACAACCCAGCACACTTCCTGTTTTACGAAAATTGGGAAAGTCGAGAGCTATGGCAGACCCACATGAGTGCTCAGCACCTGACCGCATACTTGGAAGCGACAGAGGGCGCCGTCGCTGAATTCACGTTGAATGAGATGACCATCGTCGGTTGATCAAAAGTCGGAGAGAGGAGCACGTTATGAAAGCTGTGGGATACCGTGAGACAGGACCGATTGATCGGGCGGACGCCTTGATTGATTTCGAGGCAGATAAACCAACGCCGAACGGGCACGACTTGCTCGTGAAGGTTAAAGCCGTATCAGTGAACCCGGTCGATACAAAAATTCGGCAAAAACGAGCTCCTGAAGGTCCAGCACCTGATGTTCTGGGGTGGGACGCCGTAGGGATCGTCGAAGCCGTTGGCGAGGCGGTCGAGACTTTCAAACCGGGAGACACCGTTTGGTACGCCGGGGCGATCAATCGGCCCGGAACCAATGCTGAGTTCCATCTGGTGGATGAACGTATCGTCGGAACCGCGCCAAAATCCATAGCAGCGTCAGCGGCTGCGGCGATGCCACTTACGACACTGACTGCGTATGAAATGCTGTTCGACCGGTTGCGAGTCCAAGATGCCGTTCCCGCTGGGACTAATACGTTGCTGGTCATAGGCGGTGCAGGTGGTGTCGGGTCAATCGCCATCCAATTGGCTCGCGCTCTCACTGATTTGACGGTGGTGGCCACTGCCTCTCGGTCCGAGACACAAGATTGGGTTCGAGAGTTGGGCGCACAAAATGTCATCAACCATGCCGAACCTTTTGGCTCGCAACTCAAGGCGCTAGGTATCGAAAGCGCGGATTTCATTTACTCGACAAACCATTCCGAGCTTTATGCATCTCAAGCTACTGAGGTGATGACACCCCAAGGTCGTTTTGGTTTGATCGACGACCCTGAGACTTTCGATATCGCGCCGTTTAAACCAAAGTCGATCTCAATACACTGGGAGTTTATGTACACCCGGTCGCTGTTTGCGACTGGTGATATGCGTCGACAGAGTGATATTCTGAATCACGTTGCCAGTATGATAGACGAAGGGAAGATCAGGTCTACCGCGACTGAGACGCTTGGTACTATCTGCGCTGCCAACCTGATCAAAGCCCATGCTATCCTCGAAAGCGGTAAGGCAAAGGGCAAGCTCGTCCTCGAGGGATTTTGAAATGGAAATTGAACGGCTCGATCACGTAAATATAGTGACCAACAGACTGACCGAATTGGTGGCGTGGTACGAAGAGATACTCGGTTTGAAGCCGGGACCACGCCCCGACTTTCGGTTCCCCGGGGCATGGATGTATGCGGGAGAACACGCTTTGGTTCACTTGGTGGGTCGCGAAGGACAACCCAGTGTTGGTTCAGAAGTGAAGCTGAAACTCGAACACTTCGCATTCTCGGCCAAGGGCATGAGGTCATTCGAAAAGAAGCTTGTTGAACACAGTCTTCCGTTCAGAAAGACAGATTTGCCTGGCGCCAGCGTCGTCCAGTTCCATCTGGCCGACCCCGATGGCAATCATATCCACATCGATTTTGACGAAGGTGAATAGTTGGAAAAACTATTTCCCGCGCCGCCTCAATCGGACGTTTCATCAGTCGTCATATGGATAAAATGTCGAACTCGCGTTTCACCTAGGCATTCGTGCGGGTAAAAGGGCCGTGTAAGCGTCCGCCAAAGGAACTTCTGTGTGCGGCTTCCCCAGATACCAGACGCGTCGATGCCATTTGGTCTATCTGACAATGCCCGCTGTGCATTGGGGTCATTCAGGCTCGAGATAAGCATGCTTGCTTGCTTGAATTTCGAGAGCCTGGAGGCGTTCATCCATGGTGGGTCTGTCTCGTCGAACGCTGACTGCCGCCAGTTAACGTGATAATGCTGTCGGCTCCTGGCCCTTGCTGACGGGATCAGTCACTGAGATGCCGTTCAGTCAGTGGCAGCTTTCCTTCTCCTCTCAAAGCTAAGCTGTCACACCAAAACGCAGCCGATATGCGTTTGGCGTCATACCGATGAGCCTTTTGAACACCTTTCGGAAGGCTGAAGTGTCTTCATACCCAGCATCCCAGGCAATTTGGTCTACAGTATCCTGAGTCAGCTCAAGACTCTCGCGCGCTTTCGCAATCCGCGCGTTCTGCACATACTCCGTCGGTTTCAATCCGGTCGCTGCCGAAAATCGGCGCAGAAACGTGCGCTCTCCCAATCCAGCAAGCGCCGATAGCTCGGTCAATCCGTTTGCCCCGGCTGGATCGGCGTGCACGCTTTGTTGTGCCCTCAGAATTGAGCTGTCTCCGTGGTCAAAGCGCGGTAGAAACTCCGCGAATGGTCGCTGTGAGTTTCGAGGCGGATCAATGAGCAGGAACCTTGCCGTCGCAAGCATGACGCTTGGTCCCATCAAGCGCTCGACCAGGGTCAGCCCTAGGTCGGTCCACGCCAATATGCCTCCTGCCGTGATGATGTCCCCGTCATCCAGGACCATGTGTTGATCCGCCACTGCAATATCTGGAAAGCGACGTGCCAATTGGTCGGCAAACGCCCAGTGTGTCGTAATTTTCCGTCCTTGCAGC
This sequence comes from Ruegeria sp. CK2, assembly GCF_056536585.1. NCBI lineage: Bacteria > Pseudomonadati > Pseudomonadota > Alphaproteobacteria > Rhodobacterales > Roseobacteraceae > Ruegeria > Ruegeria sp. CK2. The sequence continues at coordinate 11,616 of NZ_JBQFPW010000012.1, read as the reverse complement.
AACCCACTTTCCGCCAGCACAAACGCGCCCGCACAGACAGAGCAGACCCGGGTGCCAGTGCCATGCCGGTCACTCAACCATGCCGCTTCATCTGGCAAATTTGCCATTTTTTCCGGCATCACAATGCTGGGGGGCACGATGACAAAGTCGAGCTTGTGATCCTTGTTGGGGTGACTATCCCAACTGCACACAGGCGGCGCTTTTGGTTCGGTCGGATCACGTCTCCAATGGGTGACCCGAATGTAGGACCGTTCTGCCTCAGGCGTCCACTCGGTCGCGATCCGAAACAGGTCGGTCATTCCGTAGACGGCAGACAGCTGACAATCGGGATAGATCAGAAGCCCAATTTCCGCGACGCATTTCATATCGCATTTGTCAATTTTGCCCCGTCATTTGTCAATATCGCCAATCCTGTGCCGGCACCCCAACGCCTAGGTTCTGGCTTGTCACAACGACACCCACAACTTCAGAGGCACACATGCCCCATACGACGAAACCAAACATCTCACTGAACCGGCGCGACGTTTTGATGACGGCGGTAGCTACGTCCGCAGCCATCGCGTTGCCTTCAATAGCGCTCTCACAACCCAAAACTGACCTGCAAGGAATCGAACAAATGTCTACATTCACAACATCCGACGGAACTGAAATCTTCTACAAAGACTGGGGGCCAAAAGATGCGCAACCCATCGTTTTTCACCATGGCTGGCCATTGAGCAGCGACGACTGGGACACTCAGATGCTGTTCTTCGCCTCCCAGGGCTATCGGGTGATCGCCCATGATCGTCGCGGCCATGGTCGGTCCAGCCAAACCGATCAAGGGCACGACATGGATACCTATGCGGCTGATGTCGCTAATCTTGTCGAAACACTGGACCTGAAGAACGCGGTTCACATCGGGCATTCGACAGGCGGCGGTGAGGTGGCGCGCTACGTTGCGCGCGCTAAACCCGGCCGTGTCGCCAAAGCCGCATTGCTGGGAGCGATCCCGCCCTTGATGTTGAAGACAGACATCAACCCGGATGGCATTCCGATGGAGGTCTTTGACGGCTTCCGCAGTGCTTTGATCGCCAATCGCGCGCAGTTCTATATGGACGTGCCTGCCGGCCCCTTCTTTGGGTTCAATCGTGAAGGCGCGGAGGTCAGCCAGGGCCAAATCAAGAACTGGTGGCGTCAAGGCATGATGGGAAGTGCATCAGCACATTATCAATGCATTGCTGTCTTCTCGGAAACCGATCAGACGGAAGATCTGAAGGCCATCGACCTCCCTGTTTTGGTGATGCATGGAGATGACGATCAGGTCGTTCCGATTGCAAACTCGGCGGAGAAAGCGGTCAAGCTCCTGAAGAACGGGACTCTGAAGGTTTACAAAGGCCTGTCTCACGGGTTTTTTGCCACCCATCCGGAGCAAGTAAACGACGATCTGTTGGCGTTCATAAAAGCATGATTTCTGGGAACTGCGTGGGTCCACTTCCTTCGCAGTTCCAACTTGCTCTCATTGGTGCATGCCAAATCGTCTACAATCAAGTCGATGATTGCTTTGAACCTGTTCGGCCGAGCAATCATATTGCATCAAAAAAACCCACCAAGAATCTGAGTTGCTGCCACTGATTCCAGTTCAGCGATCCACAGCATGCCCGCGAATTAAGCCAGTTCTTTAAATGAGGGCTGGAATCCACCAATCAGAATGCACCTTTGATTGAGTGTTAGTGCTATAAGGTTGACGGAACAAAACCACGACTAAGATCAATTGAACGCGTCTCTACGACCGCGCAAAATCTCAGGCGAGTTGGGCAGGCTTATGCGCAAGTATCGCACAAGATTGTGGGCGAAGACGCATGTATTTTATGAATAAAATCAATGTATTGAATGCAGTGTTATGGGCGACCCTACAATCCTTACCTTTCTCAGCCAGTCTTGTAGCGCTTCGGATCCACAACACCTTAGAAATGACGCTGGTTTAGAGGCTATGATCACCTGCGCAGCTCTCAAATAGCGCAGCAGCTTCAGAAGGTCTTCGTCCGAAAGCGAGATCTTCACGAAAACGCGGGAATTCAGAATGAGCAGAACAGCAGTGGTGCAATCGGTATACGACGTCTCGCCGAACATGAGGCGGATTGTGTTCGGAGGTCCAGAATTGGCCGACTTTCCTGTGGGGAAAGAGGGCGGGTACATCAAGCTCGTCTTTACCGATCTTCCGCGGACAACACCGGACCGATCGGTCATGCGCACTTATTCGAACCGGTCGCACGAAGCTGCGAACGGGAAGATCACCGTCGATTCTGCTATGCATGCTGATATCGGTGGAATTGCCATCGACTGGGCGTCTCAGGTCGAACCCGGAGACACAATGCTGATCAACGGGCCTGACATACAGAAGATGGCCCCTCCGAACGCAGAATGGTATCTGATCGCCGGAGACATGACTGCTCAGCCTGCCGCCATGTGCAATCTCGAGATTCTGCCTACGAACGCAAAAGGGTATGCGGTTCTTGAGATCACCTCTGACGCGGATCGGCAGCACGTGAACTTGCCAGCGGGCATGAGCCTGCATTGGGTTGTTAACCCAATACCACAAGAACTGAAAAACAGACTGCTCGATAAGATCAAAAGCCTCGAGTGGCTTGATGGCGACCCGTTTGTCTGGACGGCGTGCGAGTTCGACACGATGAGAGCGCTCAGGACCTACTTCCGAACCGAACGAAGGGTAAAAAGGCAAATGCTCTACCTGTCCAGCTATTGGCGAGCCGGGCGAACCGAAGACCAGCACAAAGTCGACAAAAACAAGGATGCCCAGGCTGACACGCTTTGATCCCTTGGCCTCGGGTCCTACTTCGTAGCTAAGGTGTCTTGCTTAGGATGCGCTCACCGAGGTTGCAACAAAAGGGCGGACAAGTGAGATTGGCCTATACCGGACGTCTGATACCTATCCTTAGTGCTGCGGCGCGGCTCATCGAACCAGGGATTCGCTGGGCTATTGACCGGTGTTTGTGGACTAGGGCTGACTCAGTTTTTCTACGGCGCGCACTTCATCTGTTGTGAGGGCACCAGGCTTTAATCCGCGCGTAAGCAGAGTTAGTTTTGCCGTTTCCTCTAGTTCTTCCATTGCGAACGCCGCGGCCCAGATATCTTTTCCAGCAACAACCGGTCCGTGGTTGGCCAACAACACTGCCGTGCGTTGACCTGCTAGGCTTCTTACCGCGTCACCCATCGCAGCATCTCCGGGCACAAAGAATGGCAGTAACTTAACCTTGCCCAATCTCATGATTGAATACGGGGTGAGTGGTGGCAGCACGTTGTCTGGATCGGTTTCAGGCAGCATCGACAGCGCGACCGAATGGGTTGAGTGTAGGTGTACAACCGCCCCGGTCCCGTTGCGGGTGTCATAAAATGCTGTGTGTAAGGGGATTTCTTTGGTCGGTCGATCACCGCCCAACAATTGAAGGTTTGCATCCAGATGGCTGATGCGAGCAGGGTCCAGAAACCCTATTGAACTGCCTGTTGGTGTTATCAGCAATGTGCCATCGGACAGCCTGGCTGAGATATTGCCGGAGGTGCCGCAGGTAAGCCCTCGGTCAAACATGGATTTCGCCAGAATACAAATCTCTTCGCGCAGTTTGGCTTCTTCGCTCATGTGGGTTGTTCCATTTTGTCCAACGCCTCAGCAAAGAAGTTCTGATGGCCAAAGTTGCCGGACTTCAACGCGAGCGCAATCGGTCGGGCCTGTATCAGGCGCAGCACAGGCACCCCGGCGGTAAGGCGCGGTCCAACCTCCAGTGTCTGTGCCCCGAGCCCCTTGACCACAGTGCCCGATGTTTCCCCTCCTGCCACAACAATTCTGCGCGCGCCCATCGCGACCAGTTCGGCAGAAAGGTCTGCAAAGAGTTTTTCAATCGCCAGCGCCGTGCGATCCGCCCCGAAAGTGTCTTGGGCTGCCTTCACCACGCCCGGTTCGGCAGAAGAATAGATCAAGGGGGGAACGGGCTGCGCCATTGCCCACGCAGCAAGCTCCTGCGCGTTGACGGTGCCGTTCACGACTTCTGACGCGGTGATTTCGCGATGTGGCGCCTGTTCTTTGTAGACCTCAACCTGTTGCCGCGTGGCTTGGCTGCACGAACCGGATAGAACAACTCCCGGGCCTTTTATCGCGCTCCAGGAGGGTTTGGCCGGGGCGATATCGAAGTTTGCTGGTAATCCCAAAGCGATACCCGATCCACCACACAGCAAACGCGCGCCTTTGGCTGCCTCGCCGATCTCAAACAGATCTTCATCGCGGATCGCATCTGCGATGACGTACCCATCCGTCGGCAGAGTGGCGCGAATGGCCGAGGCACCGCGCATGACTGTCAAAGCGTCGATGTGATTGACAGTTTTGCTGGATTGCGCGGCCAGAACACGCTTCAAATCCGCGTCTCGCATCGGAGTCAACGGGTGATTCTGCATACCACTTTCGTTCAGCAGCTTGTCTTGCACGAACAGATGCCCTTGATAGATACTGCGTCCGTTTTCAGGGAAAGCCGGGCAGACAATCACGCCCTTGGCACCAAGCCGCTCGGACAAGGCATCCAGTACCGGACCGATATTGCCTTTGGGTGTGCTGTCGAAGGTTGAGCAGACCTTGAACACGATCTGCTCGACCCCTTGCGCCAGTAGCCAGTCACACGCCGCAAGACTGTCGCGAATGGCCTCATCCGTCGGTGCAGTGCGAGACTTCAGCGCCACGACTCCGGCGTCCAACTCTTTGGCTGCGGCGTTTTCGGGGACGCCGATGAACTGGCACACCCGCATCCCGGCCTCAGCCAGGGTCAGGGCGATGTCGGAGGCCCCAGTAAAATCATCGGCAATGACACCAATTTTCATATCTCGACCTCTTTTAGCGGGCCCGGGTCCAGCCGGTGGATATGTGGGGCCGCACCAACCGGAAACACCTCTCGTACAAGGGGGTCGTGACCGGGGATAATGAGTTTGGGATGAGATGCGAGACGCTCCAGCGTTTCGAAACCGTCCAGCATGTCCTGCATATCGACCACGATGGGAAAGGCTTTGCGCGCCATGAAGTTCTCGTAATAGTGCGAGGCATCCGAGGCCAAGACCATCCATCCAACACGGGTGCGCACCCGAACACATTGAAGCCCACGCGAGTGGCCGCCAATGCAATGCACCGTCACACCGTCGGCAATCTCTGCGTCCCCGTCGTGGAAAACCACTTTGCCAGAATAAAGCCGCTGCACGGCTTCACAGATATGATTGGCCGTAAATGGCGCGCGTAGGTGGTCGTCACACATACAGGGGCCAGTGGCAAAGGTCATCTCGGCCGCTTGCATATGCAGCGTGGCATTCGGGAACAGATGCAGCCCCCCTGCATGATCATAGTGAAGATGTGTAACGATCACCTGGCTGACCGCCTCGGGCGTGATGCCCAGGGGGCGCAGCGCTTCGCGCGGATCCAGTGCAATGGGGCGGCCGCGCGCAGTACCTTCATCCGCGTCATAGCCCGTGTCGACCAACAGCACCTGATCCCCGCGCCTCAGCACCCAGATGGAATAGTCCATCGCATGGGGGGCGTTGTGGTTGTCGTCGATGATGAAGCTGTCCGCGCGGGTTCGGGCATTGCGATCGGCGTATTTGACCGCGTGGATTTCCCAATCGTTCATCGGATGACCTCGGCGTATTGATGAACAACCTTGGCAGCGATCATCCCCGCCACGGCCGTATCGAAGGATTTGAAATGCGTACTTTCAAGGTGCGCATCGAATGCCGCGCTGTCATCATAAATCTCATACAAGAACACCGTATCCGGGTCTTGCCCAAGGCAGACATCGAATTGATTACACCCCGGCTCGTCGTGCAGGGACAATGCCGCGTTTTCCATCATCAAGGGTAAGAAGGTGCCTCGCAAACCGGGCTTCAAAGTGAAAGTGACCGTAACAGCAAACATCACGCAGACCGTCCTTTCAAGCGTAGAAAAACGCGCTTGGCGGCAGGCAGCTGGCTGAGGATCAGGCCAAGGTTCAGCACCAGCAGAATGGCAGCCCCGGGGCGTGAAAAGAAGACGGACAAATCCCCGTCCGACAGGAACAGTGAGCGACGGAAAGTCTCATCAAACAGCCCCCCCAGAATGACGCCGATCACCAGCGGCGCGATGGGGTATTTCATCAGGTTCATGAAATAGGCCACGGCCCCGACACCCAGCATCAGGTACAGGTCATTTATGCCTCCCCCGACACTAAAAGATCCAATCGTCGTCAAAACCATTACGACCGGCAGAAAGACGGTTTGCGGTATGGCCAGAATCTTGATGAAGACCCGCGCTGTGAACAGCCCCATCAGGAACATCGTTAGCGAGGCCATCACAAGGATTGCAACCACCCGCAGAATGATCTCGGGGTCTATGGCCGGGCCCGGGATGACGTTGTTGATCTTGAAGGCCCCCATTAAGGCAGCCGCTGGCGGCGAGCCTGGAATGCCCAGCACCAAAAGCGGGATCAACGCGCCGCCGATACAGGCGTTGTTTGCCGTCTCGGAACATAGCAGACCTTCCAAAGATCCACGGCCGAATTTATCACCTTCGGCCGAGACGGTTTTTCCTACGCCATAGCTTACCCAGCCAGCGACATCCTCGCCCACTCCTGGAAGTGCGCCAACGCCGGTTCCGATCACACCAGATCGGCCAATCGTGGGCAGATAGCGCCGGATGGATCGAAGGTTTGGCAGGATACGCCCTTTCAGGGCCAGAATCTTTCCTGCCTCGACATGGCGCAACCCGTCGATGATTTGCGGAATCGCAAAGGCGCCCATCAACACAGGAACAACCTGAAATCCGCTCAGCAGGTAAGACCAACCAAATGTGTAGCGGGGTTCTGACAACAGCGGATCGAGCCCAACCATGGACATGGCAAGCCCGATCAACCCGGCGATCCAGCCCTTGATAACCAGATCCTCGCTCATCAGCGTGCCTGACAACAGGATACCGAACAGCGCCAACAGCGCTTTTTCTGGACTAGCGATGTTTTTTGACACCAATAGCAACGCCCAGACAAATATCAGCAGTGTAAGCGTACCGATCACTGTGCCAATAAAGCTGGCGGTTGTCGTAAGCCCCAGTGCTTCGCCGCCGCGCCCTGCCTTGGCCAATGGGTAGCCATCCATGGCGGTGGCTGCGCTGGCCGCAGTACCAGGGATGTTCAGCAGAATGGATGGGTATGACCCGCCATAGATTGCCCCAACATAAGCCCCAAGCAAGGCGATCAGCGAATAGTCCAACGGGATTTTGTTGCCGAAAAACCCAGTCAGGATCGTGACGGCCAGCGTTGCCGTCAATCCTGGCAGCGCCCCGAAAGCTATGCCCAGAAACACTGACGCAATCAGATATAGATAGGTCAGCGGATCCGCGGTCAAACTCACAAGAGCGGATCCAAATCCAGCCAGCTGCGAAAAGATGAAATCCATTCAGTCAATCTTTCCATAACGGACGAAGTGTCACGTAATAGTGGTACTCGATTTGCTTGAAGATCAGACCACCACGCGCGGGAACGTTCTGGCGAAATCCAAACGCCATAGCACACACAAGTATAAGCGGCGCCAGAACCGCGATAAACGGAACATACCTTAAAACACGTTCGGACCCGGCCTTGTTGAGAACCAACAAAGTCAGGATAATCCACAAAATCAAAGTGACCCAATCGTCGCCATGCGCATTCCAGTCTGCCTGAGCCGGAAAGCTGAAAAATGCGAATAGCCCGGCGGCTGCGACTGCGAGGCAGGCGATCAAGGCGCGCTGAGCGTGCCCGCCATAGAATCCAAAGGTCAGCGCAGTGATCATCAGGCCCGAGCACAGGATGAAATCCACTCTGGGCACCAGCCCAACTACATAAGCCAATAGCATAAGCCCTATTGTCGAGCTGCGAAACACCTCGGCCCTGTCCCAGCCGATCCCGACTCGGCTGAATGCATTTTGCGCACCGCCGGATCGGATCGAAATGACCAGCAGCACCAGCGATAAAACCAGCAATCCGCCAAAAATGAACAGCGGAACAATCGCGGCTGAGTTGTACCAATCCGTGCCGCTGACCCCTGCCCGGTTTCCACCCCAAAGGGGAATTTCTGAGGTTTTCCACAAAAAGAATAGCGACACCGCTATCATCACAACCGATGCCCAGAAATCGCGCGCCCGCATGACCTGTGTTTCGTCGATTTTGTCCATGTCCGGCCTCCTGAAGAAAAGGGCGCGATCGCGCGCGCCCTTTCCAAAAGTGCTGTCTTAGGGCTTTTGAATACCCAGAGAGGCGGGATCGACGGTGGCAGCCCCGAGATCCTGCAGGGTATAGGCAAACGTGGCCTCAAGATTGGCGAACAACTCTTGCGCTTCGGCCCCGTGCTGACCGCCAACATCATAGTTGTTTGCAGCCGCCCATTCCGCAACGGTGTCCGAGGCAATCGCCTGTTCGAACGCCTCACCCAGAGCGGCCTTCACATCATCCCCGGCCGAACTGTGTACAGCAAATCCGATCGCCTGTTTCAGCGGCAGATACTGGTCCAGACCGTCATAGACACCAAATGCCGACGGTACGGTTGCTCCACCGATCTGCGCATCTTCAGGTGTCAACATTGCCAGTGGTTTTAGCTGCCCACCCTCAATCAGGGGCGCTTGTTCTGCAAGGGATGTCACGACCAGCGCGACCTCGCCCGCAATGGCAGCTTCCTGCCCGGGGGCAGACCCCTTGTAAGGTACGAATTTGAATTCAGCGCCTGAACCTTTTTCAATCGCCAGCAAGTTCAGGTGGTGAATGGATCCAGCGCCAGATGCAGCCGCTGGAATGGTGCCGGGCGCGGCTTTTGCGGCATCAACAAGTTCCTCAAGCGAATTGTAGGGGCTGTCTGCGGGCACCGAGATCAGATCGGGTGATCCGCCAACGATGAACGGGTACCAGAAGTCGAACTTCTTGTCCCAACCACCTTGCACTGCCGCTGTAACGTTGGATTCCGACAGGCCGACCAGAGTGTAACCGTCATCCGGCTGGTTCATCACATAGACCATCCCATTCGATCCTGCGACACCGCCGGTTTGGTTGATCACGTTGATCGAGACCGGCAGATGCTTTTCCATCTCTGCCATGATCATGCGGTTTATCGTGTCGGTGCCACCACCAGCCCCCCAGACCACCGCTGTAGTGATGTCGCGATAGGGATAGTCCTGCGCGCTGGCAGTCGCTGCAATGCCCGTCGCCATCACGGCTGCGGCCGCAAGCCGCCCAAGTCTCAATCTCATTTCCAAGTCCTCCCAAAACAACTGTGCGTTTGTTATTGCATTTATTTGCGTATACGTTAAAGAATGCATTGTCAACGGACTGTGGTAAACGCTGCGATCGCGCTATGAATGCGAAACATGAAGGAAACGGGTTCAGATGAACAAAGGTTACGAAGTTGCGGTTTTCCACGGAGATGGAATTGGCCCGGAAATCATGGCACCCACGCTTGAAATCCTGCGCTCGCTTTCAGAGCGAAATGCCGGTTACAGCCTGACTTTCACCGATGCGCCCGCCGGGGCTGCCCATTACGCGGCCACCGGCGACTCCTTCCCGACAACATCGCTGGACATTGCACGCGGCGCCGATGCGATTCTGCTGTCGGCAATGGGATTGCCAGATGTGCGCTATCCCGACGGAACCGAGATTTCGCCCCAAATTGATCTGAGAAAACGGCTAGGTCTGTTTGCGGGAGTGCGCCCGGTGAAAGTTAGCCCCGGACAAGCCACGCCCTTGGCCTTGCCAGACAAAAGAGAGATCGACTTTGTTCTGATCCGCGAGAGCACCGAAGGCCTATTCTATTCGCAAGGCACCGGCGAGGTTTGCGAAAACGAGGCTCGCGAGACGTTGCTGATCACCCGCGACGTGTCAGAAAAGCTGTTCCGCTTTGCGTTTCAACTGGCCCAGAGCCGAAAGGCGTCCGGCCGTGGCCCCGGTCGGGTCACCTGTGTCGACAAAGCTAATGTCTTTCGCGCTTTCGCCTTCTTTCGGTCGATCTTTGACGCCGAGGCGGCGCACCACCCCCACCTTACCGCGGACCACTCTTATGTTGATGCGACCGCTCTTTGGATGGTGCAAAAGCCTTGGGAGTTCGATGTTCTGGTGACCGAGAATATGTTTGGCGATATCCTGTCTGATCTGGGCGCGGGTCTCATGGGCGGATTAGGGCTGGCACCGTCTGCAGATATCGGTCTGGATCACGCTGTGTTCCAACCTTGCCACGGGTCCGCTCCGGACATCGCCGGGCAAGGCACAGCCAACCCTTTTGCGATGATTCTATCGGCCGCAATGATGCTGGAGTGGCTGGGTATGACCCACGACAATCCAGCGCTGTCCAGCGATGGTGAACGCCTGCGCGAAGCGGTTGAGACGGTAACGGCGGATGGCCACAACCTGACCCGAGACCTTGGCGGCACGGCGGGAACGCAGGAGGCCGCCAAAGCTGTCATGGACACGCTGCCGACATGAGTAGCAAACAAGACATACAGGTTGCCTGCGTCGGCGCCGGCTATTTCAGCCAATTCCACTATGAAAGCTGGTCGCGCATGCCCCGTGCGGTTCCCGTCGCCTCATGCAACCGCGACATCGAAAAGGCCAAGGCCACCGGCCTGCCCGCCTATCAGGATCTCGCCCGGATGCTGGAGACCGAGAGACCGGATTTGCTGGACATTATCTTGCCGCCGATAGCCCAGGCCGACGCGATCCGTACAGCGCTGCGCTGTGGCCTCAAATGGATTATATGCCAAAAACCCTTTTGCCGGTCTCTCGATGAGGCAGAAGACGTCATCGCTCAGGCTGATGCTGCTAACGCAACCATCGTCATTCATGAGAACTTTCGCTTTCAACCCTGGTACCGCGCCATCAAGACCGCCATGGCGCAAGGCCAAATCGGCACCCCATTGCAGGCCACATTCCGGCTACGGCCTGGTGATGGGCAGGGACCGCGGGCCTATCTGGACCGGCAACCCTATTTTCAGGAGTTGCCGCGCTTTCTGGTGCACGAAACCGCCGTTCATTTTGTCGACACTTTCCGGTTTTTGTTCGGCTCACCAAGCGCGGTCTATGCCGATCTGCGCAAGGTTAATCCTGTGCTTGCAGGTGAAGACGCCGGCTACATTCTGCTGGACCATCCCAATGGGGTTAAAGCCATGTTCGATGGCAACAGATGCCTGGACCACAGCGCAGAGAATCTACGCCAAACCATGGGCGAGGCGCTGATCGAGGGGACCGATGGGGTCTTGACCCTTTACGGTGACGGGTCGGTCGAACGGCGCGGCTTTGGAAAACAGGAAAGGCAGCAAATTCTACCACCAAGCACGCATGATGGATTTGGCGGTGACTGCGTCCATGCCTTGCAAAGTCATGTCATTTCGGGCCTTCTAAATGGCACGCCGCTGGAAAACACTGCCCCGGACTATCTGGAGGTGATCCGCATCGAAGAGACCATCTACCGCTCCGCCGCGGAAGGAAGAAAGATCACCCTGGAGACGCCGTGAAGGACCAAAGCAGCAAAACCCTTTCCAGCACGCAGCGCGCCGTAAGAGAGCTGCGGCGGATGATAGTCTCCGGAGAACTGGCCGCCGGAACCGAC
>NZ_JBQFPW010000011.1:0-163656 GCF_056536585.1 Ruegeria sp. CK2 | reverse complement strand
GGGCGAACCCTTCCGCCGCGACGCCATGAAAAAACCCGTCGCAGTCGCAGGCGTCAACGCAAACGACATGACACCTCAAATACAAGCGTAGGCACGTGAAACCTCTGCGTACAATTCTCGGAACTGAAACCGGTTCCGACAAGATCATCGCCCTTGCTGAGGGCGATGATCCACGCGTTGTTGAAGGTGCTCTGAAGGCGCGCGCTGAAGACATTGCCCAGATTATCCTTGTTGGAGATCGGGCAAAGGTCGTTGCTTTGCTAGAAGAACAGGGCGGGACGGATGTCGATGGAATAGACATTCATGATCCAAACGACTCCCCGCATTCGGGGGCATTTGCGGTGTCTCTTTATGAGTTGCGCAAACACAAAGGCATGACGCCTGAACAGGCACGGCAACAAGTCCGCAATCGTCTGAACTATGCCGCAATGTTGGTGCATGAAGGTCTCGCAGACGGAACGGTTGGCGGAGCGGTTGAAACAACATCAGCCACTGTCCGGGCCGCGCTTCAAATCATTGGCAAAGCGCCTGACGCCGCGATGGTCTCCAGCTTTTTCCTGATGCTCTATTGCCGGGACCATCATACTGTTCGGGGGGCGCATATCTTTGCCGATTGCGGCCTCGTCGTGGATCCGAATGAACAGGAACTGGCAGAGATCGCGCAAGCATCAGCCAAGTCTTATCAGACCTTGACCCACGAAACGCCCAGGGTTGCGATGCTGTCGTTTTCGACCAGAGGCAGTGCAAATCACCCCAAGGCCTCAAAGGTCATCGAGGCAACACAGATTGCAAAATCTGCAAATCCCGACCTTTTGATTGATGGTGAATTGCAGTTCGACGCCGCCTTCGTTCCAGAAGTGGCGGCGAAAAAGGCGAAGGATTCTCCACTGCGCGGAGAAGCAAATGTCTTTATCTTCCCAAACCTCGATGCGGGCAATCTAGGCTACAAAATCGCCCAACGGATCGGTGGTGCCGAAGCAATCGGACCAATCCTGCAGGGTCTGGCAAAACCCGCAAACGACCTGTCGCGTGGATGCTCGGCCGAGGATGTATTGCATATGATTGCCGTGACTGCCGTGCAGGCACATCACTCAAAAGCACAGGACGCATCCGATTAAAGCCAGCTAGCAATAAAGGTTTTGTTCTGACCGAAATACTGGAAGGATCGAACCAACAGCCAAAGGGACGTACATGAACCAGCCAGTTATCGACACATCGCCGAAGGTTTCGGACGAGGTCCGTAAAACCACCTGTTACATGTGCGCCTGTCGATGCGGCATCAATGTACATATGAAAGACGGCAAGGTTGCCTATATCGAAGGCAACCGTGACCACCCGGTCAACAAGGGTGTCTTGTGCGCGAAGGGCAGCGCCGGGATCATGCAAGTCAACGCGCCTTCGCGCCTGCGCAAACCATTGCGCCGGGTCGGGCCACGCGGATCGGGTGAATTTCGCGAGATCGAATGGGACGAAGCGATCAGCACTGCGGTAGGCTGGTTGAACGAGTTGCACGAGACTGCACCGCAAAAACTGGCGTTTTTCACCGGGCGGGATCAGAGCCAAAGCTTCACTTCGTTCTGGGCGCAGAACTTCGGAACGCCAAACTACGCGGCGCATGGCGGGTTCTGTTCCGTCAACATGGCTGCCGGCGGCATCTACACGATGGGCGGCGCGTTCTGGGAGTTCGGTCAACCCGACTGGGACCATACAAAGCTGTTCATGCTGTTTGGCGTGGCAGAGGACCATGACAGCAATCCGATCAAAATGGGCATCGGCAAGATCAAGGCGCGTGGCGCGCGGGTGATCGGGGTCAACCCGATACGGTCCGGGTATAATGCTGTGGCTGATGACTGGGTCGGCATCACGCCCGGCACCGATGGCTTGTTCATCCTGTCCCTGATCCATGTGCTGATGAAGGCAGGCAAGATCGATCTGGACTATCTCGGCCGCTACACCAACGCGCCGATTCTTGTGAATGCTGCTGACGGCCCGGAAAAAGGTCTGTTTCTGCGCGATAACGACGGCAAGCCACTAGTGATTGACCGCAACACCGGCAAACCCACTGCATTTGACAAACCCGGTGTTCGCCCGGATTTGTCAGCGACTTACGAAAAAGATGGTGTTACCCATCGTCCCGTCTTTCACCTAATGGCGGACAAGTACCTCTCGGATGAACACGCGCCAGAGGCCGTGGCCGAACGGTGCGGTATCCCAGCCAAACGCATTCGCGCGATTGCCGCTGAAATCGCCCGTGTGGCCTTTGACGAGGCCATTGAGCTGGATCAGGAGTGGACTGATTTCCGCGGTGAAACCCACGCAAAAATGATCGGTCGCCCTGTCAGCTTTCATGCGATGCGCGGAATTTCAGCCCACGCCAATGGATTTCAGACCTGTCGCGCGCTGCATGTGCTTCAAATCTTGTTGGGAACGGTCGAGGTTCCGGGCGGCTTCCGCTTCAAACCGCCCTATCCCAAACCGGTTGAGGCGCACCCGACACCGCATGGTGATCGCCGCCCCGGGCGCCCGCTGAATGGCCCGCATCTGGGCTTCCCACGTGGCCCCGACGATCTGTTGCTGGATGATGACGGACAGCCGCTGCGCATCGACAAGGCCTTTACCTGGGAAAACCCGATGTCGGCCCATGGGTTGATGCACATGGTGATTTCCAACGCCGCGGCAGGCGATCCGTACAAGATCGATACGCTGTTCATGTACATGGCCAACATGTCCTGGAATTCCTCGATGAACACCAAGGGCGTGATGGAGATGCTGACCGCCCGCAACGAAGACGGCAGATACGTTATACCAAACATCATCTATTCAGATGCGTATTCGTCAGAAATGGTGGCCTATGCCGACCTGATCCTGCCTGACACGACGTATCTTGAACGACACGATTGTATTTCGCTACTGGATCGCCCGATCTGCGAGGCCGACGCAGCTGCCGACGCCATCCGCTGGCCGGTGATCGAACCCGATCGTGACGTGCGAGGATTCCAATCCGTGCTGATTGAACTGGCCAACCGCATGAGTCTGCCCGGCTTTACCAATGAGGACGGTAGTCCAAAATGGAAAGACTACGCAGACTATATCGTTAATCACGAACGTCGACCGGGTATCGGACCACTGGCCGGGTTCCGTGGCCCGGACGGTGACAAAGAAGGCCGTGGCGAAGTAAATGCCGATCAGTTGAACCGCTATATCGAGAATGGCGGTTTCTATGTCGCGCATATTCCGGACGGGGCTGACTATTACAAACCCTGGAACACGGCCTATCAGGACTGGGCCGTGGGTATGGGCATCTATGACAGCCCGCAGCCCTACCTGTTTCAGCTTTATTCCGAACCCATGCGCAAGTTCCAGCTGGCCGCCGAAGGCCATGGCGACCGGCAACCGCCGGATCACCTGCGTCAGCGTATCCAAGACACGATGGATCCGCTACCTATCTGGTACGAAACAGACCAGCAGGGCAACGAAGGTTACAGTATCAACGCGCTGACCCAACGCCCCATGGCGATGTATCACAGTTGGGGCACACAGAATGCCTGGCTGCGGCAGTTGCACGGGCGCAACCCGCTTTACGTACCAACGAAACTCATGCGGGAACACGGGCTGCAGGATGGCGATTGGGCCAAAGTCAGCTCTCCGCACGGAGAGATCACTGTTCCGGTCATGGAGATGGCGGCGCTAAATGACAATACGGTCTGGACGTGGAACGCCATCGGTAAGCGCAAGGGTGCTTGGGCGCTGCAAGACGACGCGCCCGAGGCGACCAAAGGGTTCCTGCTGAACCATCTGATCCACGAACTGATGCCGCCCAAAGGCGACGGGATGCGGTGGGCCAATTCGGATCCGATCACCGGTCAGGCCGCGTGGTTCGACCTAAAGGTCAAGATCGAGAAATCAGAACCCCCGGGCGATGCTGAAAGCCAACCAGAGTTTGATCCAATTAAATCACCGGTGGGAACCGGCCCCAAAGACCTTGCGTGGAAGGTAGGCAAATGACCCAACTCCCCCAATCCACGAACCGCAAGATGGGTTTGGTCATCGACCTTGATACCTGTGTGGGCTGCCATGCCTGCGTTATCTCATGCAAAGGCTGGAACACCGAAAACTATGGCGCGCCTTTGTCCGATCAGGACGCTTATGGCGCTGACCCCTCGGGTACCTTCCTGAACCGAGTGCATTCTTATGAAGTCCAGCCAGCCGAGGGCCACGCCCAATTGGTTCACTTCCCCAAATCCTGCCTGCATTGCGAAGATGCGCCCTGCGTTACCGTTTGCCCCACCGGGGCCAGTTATAAACGTGTCGAGGATGGCATCGTTCTGGTCAATGAAAGCGACTGCATCGGGTGTGGCCTGTGTGCCTGGTCCTGCCCCTACGGAGCCCGCGAACTGGATATGGCCGAGGGTGTGATGAAGAAATGCACGCTTTGCGTCGATCGCATCTACAACGAAAACCTGCCCGAAGTGGACCGGGTTCCATCCTGTGTTCGCACCTGCCCTGCAGGCGCACGCCATTTTGGCGATCTGGGCGATCCCGACAGCGATGTCAGCAAACTGGTCGCGGAACGTGAAGGCATGGATCTGATGCCAGAGATGGGCACGAAGCCGGTCAACAAATACCTGCCGCCCCGCCCCAAAGACACTGTTGAAGACCAGATCGATATTCTGGCACCACTGCTGGCCCCTGTTGCGGAAGAACCAAAGGGCTTCATGGGATGGCTCGACAAAGCCCTCGATAAAGTCCCCGGGGGAGCGAACTGATGCACCCGGCACCTTCTGTCATCATCTTCACCACCTTCTCTGGTCTGGGCTTCGGGCTACTGTATTTCCTTGGGTTCGGTGTCCCGGACGTATCGGGCGTCACGGCATTTGTGTTCTTCGCGATCGCCTTTGGTCTGGCTGTTGGCGGCCTGCTGGCGTCGACCTTTCACCTCGGCCATCCCGAACGGGCGTGGAAAGCGTTCAGCCAATGGAAATCAAGCTGGCTGAGTCGCGAGGGCATCTGCGCCGTGGCCGCCCTGCTGGTCATGGGGCTCTATGCCATTGGCGTGATATTCCTGGGACAGCGCTGGGTTTTTCTCGGACTTCTCGGCTCGATCCTCAGCCTCGCAACGGTCTTTACGACCTCGATGATCTATGCCCAGCTCAAAACCATCCCGCGCTGGAACATGTGGGCGACACCCGCCATGTTCATCACCTTCAGCATCGCGGGCGGGTCCTTGCTGGCGGGTGCGGAAAGCCTTGCGCCCAAGCTGATGGCTGTGGCCGGGGTCGTGCAACTGATCTATTGGGCGATGGGGGACAAAGCGTTTCAGAAGGCGGGCACCGACCTGGGTTCGGCAACGGGTCTTGGTGATCGCGGCTCTGTCCGCGCCTTTGAACCGCCCCACACCGGCACAAACTACCTTCTGCGCGAATTCGTTCATATCGTCGGGCGCAAACACGCCCAAAAACTGCGCATCATATCGTTCGCTCTCGCCTTTGTTCTGCCCATCCTGCTGATCATCGCTCCGGTAGACGGCATCGTGATCAAACACCTTTTCGCGCTGTTTGCCGTCCTCTCTCACATCGCTGGAGTCGTCGTCTCCAGGTGGCTTTTCTTTGCACAAGCCGAACATGTTGTCGGGCTGTATTACGGAAAACGGTGATAATTTTGAAAAGAGCCTCAAACAGAGGCTCTTTTTTTCAATTATGTCACAAATCTAGTCGCTGGCCCGTCCTGTTTCTGTTCAACTCATAAACAGGAGATTTCAATGTCCGCACGCATCAATCATTTTTCCGTTGCGCCAACCTTGATGCAACCCATGCTCGACATGGAGGAGCGTCTCAGAGCATCGGGGTTGGAACACAGTTTGATTGAACTTGTGAAGCTTCGTGTGTCACAGATAAACGGCTGCGCCTATTGCATCCACATGCATACCCATGACGCCCGCGCGAATGGCGAGAGCGAGGACCGGCTGCACTTGCTGAACGCGTGGCACGAATCGTCGTTATATTCCGGACGCGAACGCGCCGCGCTATCTTGGGCTGAAAGCCTTACCAGGATTGAATCCAGCCGAGCTGCCGAAGCGACGTATCAGACAATGGCGGCACAGTTTTCCGAGGAGGATCAAGTGGCGCTGACATTGGTTATCACAACCATCAACGCCTGGAACCGCATCGCAATTGGCTTCGCGATACCACACCCCACGTCCAGCAAGGCATCAGCGGCGTGACCCGCAACGAAGAAGTCCCCGACGATCAGGTTTTCGTCGTTCTGCAGCCGCGCTTGTTCGCGGTTGCATATCGCATGCTCGGAACCGTCAGCGATGCTGAGGATATCGTGCAGGATGCCTATCTGCGCTGGCGGCGTGTCGATCCCGAAACTGTGCGTGATACGACGGGCTACCTTATCCGTATCGTTACGCGGCTCTGTCTCGACCATTTGCGCGCGTCAAAGGCTGTTCGCGAAACTTATCCCGGTGAATGGCTGCCAGAACCTCTGGTAACCGAGGATCCAACAGAACGGCTGGATCGGGACGTGTCGATCGCACTGTTGATGGCGCTGGAAAGGCTATCCCCGCTGGAACGCGCGGCCTTTCTTCTGCATGACGTCTTCGACCAATCCTATCACGAACTGGCCGAAACGCTAAAGCGCAGCCAAAGCTCATGCCGGCAATTGGTCAGCCGCGCAAGAAAACATGTCGATCAGGCCAAACCGCGAACCAAGATCGCACGCGAACATGGTGAAAGCCTTGCCACCGCTTTCTTCAGAGCAGCCAAAAGTGGGGATACCAACGGTCTGGCAGAAATGCTGGCGCAGGATGTCCAATTACATTCCGACGGTGGCGGCAAGGTTATCGCGACGCTAAATCCGATCTATAGACAAGATAAGGTCATTCGATTTTTTGCCGGGCTGGCGCGGAAGCCATCTGCTCAACAAAGGGTCGACTGGGTCACGTGTACGCTGAACGGGCAACCTTCGATCATTAGTCGCGACCCGAGAGGCTTCGTACAGGCGATTTCCCTCAACGTCGAAGCAGACCAGATCACAGCTATCTATATGGTGCGCAACCCCGACAAGACCCGGCACCTTGAAGCACTTCTGACCTAACAGGGCCTGCACGACGCACAGGCCCAGAGGTTTGACGTTAAAGTAACCCTGCGTGGGCCATGGCCGCGTCGATGGCGACCTTGGTGCTGTCTTCCAGCGTGGTCAGTGGCGAGCGCACCTCTTCGCTACAACGCCCAAGCTTGCTCAGCGCGTATTTTGCGCCCACAAGCCCGGGTTCGATAAAGATCGCCTCGTGCAGCGGCATCAGTCGGTCCTGATACTTCAATGCGGTCGCATAATCGCCGGCCAGTGTTGCCTGCTGGAACTCTGCGCAAAGATTTGGTGCGACGTTTGCCGTGACCGAGATGCACCCAACCCCACCATGGGCATTGAAGCCAAGCGCCGTTGCGTCTTCGCCAGACAACTGACAAAAATCGGGACCGCAGGTTGCGCGTTGCTGGCTGACACGCGCCGGATCACCGGTCGCGTCTTTGACGCCGATAATGCGCGGCAGCTTAGCCAGCTCACCCATCGTCTCAGGCGACATATCGATGATAGAACGGCCGGGAATATTGTAGATGATAATCGGAATGTCCGCGCATTCGTGTAGGGTTGTGAAATGCGCCAACAACCCGCGCTGGGTCGGCTTGTTGTAATATGGCGTCACGACCAAAGCCGCAGCAGCGCCGACAGTCTTGGCGAACTGGACAAACCGGGTGGCTTCGACCGTGTTGTTTGATCCTGCCCCGGCGATGACCGGAACGCGTCCAGCGGCGGCTTTGACAACCTCTTCGACCACCGTTTCATGCTCTTCATGGCTAAGCGTTGGGCTTTCCCCAGTGGTGCCGACAGGAACCAGCCCAGTGGAGCCTTCCTGGATTTGCCACTCAACCAAGTGTTTGAGCGTGTCCAAATCCAACTCGCCGTTGCGGAACGGGGTGACGAGAGCTGGCATCGAGCCTTTGAACATGAAACGCTCCTTCGGGTGCAGTTTGCAATTTTCGCACTCCGGTCCATCACGATTTTAGCTTTGTGAGTTGATCCCGGCGGCGCAAGGTTTATCCTCACAGGCTCTATCCTCGGTTGGTTGGGAAATGCAAGGGATGACACGCGTTATAGCCCTGTTGATAGCAGGGATTATGTTTTTGGCGCTGCAGCCGGTCTCGGCACTGGCGAATACGGCAGGGGACTTGCGGGCCGGGCTGTATGAAATGCGCAAAGGCGACTGGAACGAAGCGCTACGGGTTTCGGGGGCACGTGGATCTGTGTCGCGAGACATCATCGTTTGGCACTGGTTGCGCGAAGGATTCGGCAGCTCGGGCGATGTTCTCGTGTTTCTTGAGCGACGCCCGGATTGGCCGGGCCTCGCCTGGCTGCGCCGCGAAAGCGAGCCATCATTTACAGGCGCAGATCCCAATCGGGCACTTAAGTTCTATGCCGAGCTTCCGCCGCAAACTGCAGAAGGCGCGTTGAACTATGCCGTCGCGTTGATGGCCAAGGGTCGGCAAGGTGATGCCGAGGCAGATATCGTGACCGCATGGCGCACGATGCCCATGGGTTCTGGGCTGCAAAAAGACTATCTGGAGAATTTCGGCAAGCTGCTCAAGCCCCATCATGCGGCACGGCTGGACCGACTGCTGTGGGACGGCCATCTTATCAGCGCCGACCGGATGCTACCCCTGGTCAGCGATGATGATCGCAAGCTGGCCGAGGCGCGTATCGCCCTGCAAAAACGCCAGCCGGGTGTGGATGGCAAGGTCGCGGCGGTTCCAGACTCTCTGACCGGGTCCGCAGGCCTTGCGTTTGACCGCTTTGTATGGCGCGACCGCAAAGAACTTGACGATAGCGCAATTGACCTGATGCTGGCCCGTTCCACTGACCCAGACGCATTGGGCGAGCCGGACAAATGGTCGGAAGGGCGGCGCAGACTTGCGCGCCTTGAAATGCGCAACGGTGACCCGTCACGCGCGTACAGAATTGCCGCAAACCACCACATGACCCCCGAGATGGGGTATGGCTATGCCGATCTTGAATGGCTGTCCGGATTTCTGGCACTGCGTAAGCTGAACGATCCGGCAACGGCCGCCCGGCACTTCCAGAATTTCACGGGCGCGGTGAAATCACCTATCTCAAAAGGTCGTGGTGGGTACTGGCTGGGACGCGCCTATGCTGCGTCAGGGGACGCCGAGAAAGCCTATGACGCTTACGCCAAGGGCGCTGACTATCAGACCTCTTTCTATGGTTTATTGGCTGCCGAGCAAATAGGGCGACCCTTTGATGCCGAGTTGGCCACACCCCGCCGTGCGCCACATTGGAAGCAAGCCGGTTTCGCCGATTCCAGCGTTCTGGAGGCCGGGTTGTTGCTGCTGAAAGCTGGCGAGGACAATTTGGCGGAACGCTTTCTGACTCATCTGGTTGAAGACCTTGATTCCGTAGAAGCCGCCCAATTGGGCGATTTGGTCATAGAACTAAAAGAGCCGCATCTTGCGGTCATGATCGCCAAGCGCGCCGCAACAACCGGAACTGTTTTGCCTGCCGCCTACTACCCAGTGCATCCGGTTGCTGACATGGGGCTACCAATGGCCAAAGAAATGACCTTAGCCATCGCCCGTCGTGAAAGCGAATTTGATCCGGTTGTCGTCAGTGGTGCGGGTGCGCGCGGTTTGATGCAGGTGATGCCTGCCACAGCAAAACTGGTCGCGCGGGAACTCGGGATCCTCAGCGGACATCAGACCGGTCGGTTGACGTCGGACTGGCAATATAACGCAAAGCTAGGGGCCAACTACCTGTCCGGGCTGGCCGCTGATTTCAACGGCAATATCGTGATGATGTCCGCTGGTTATAATGCCGGACCCAGGCGGCCAATATCCTGGATGGCACGCTACGGAGACCCTCGTACCGGGGACATAGACGTGGTCGACTGGATTGAGACCATCCCGTTCAGCGAAACCCGCAACTATGTGATGCGCGTGGCGGAAAGCCTGCCGGTGTACCGCGCACGTCTGGGCCAGCCAGCGCTGCCAGTTCCCTTCTCGCAGGAATTGGTTGGCTCAACTCTGGCGGCGTTCGCGCCATAACGTGAACAGCCCTGCGGCAACAACAATCGATGCACCTGTGACAACCTCGGGGCGCAACGCTTCGCCAAAGATGGTGATTCCAAGAATTGCGCCCCAGACCAGGTGGAAATAGGCGAAAGGCTGCACGGCGCTGGCCTCGGCCATCTCATAGCATTTGATCAGTAGCCAGTGTCCCAACACGCCGCTGACGCACAGCACCGCCATCCAGATCCAATCGCCTCTGGCCATGGGTTCCCAGAACCACATGCCGACCAATGTCATCGCCACTGCGCCCGCAACCCCAGTCCAGAAGAAACTGGTGGCGGTGCTGTCCTGACGTGCCGCATATCGGGTCAAAAGCCCGTAGAGCGCAAACATCAGCGCTGAAATCAACGGGACAATGGCCCACGGGTTAAAGACGCCGACGCCAGGCTGCAAAATGATCAGAACACCCACGCATCCAACGCCGATGGCGGCCCAGCGCCGCCACCCAACTTTTTCGCCTAATACCGGGCCACTCAACGCTGCTATCAAAAGGGGGTAGCAGATAAAAACGGCCATGGAGTCGATCAGACCCAGGATCGTGAAACTGAACACGGCCACGCAGATCTCGGCCGCCAACAGAACGCCGCGAAACACCTGAAGACCCAGCTGGTTGGTTCGGGTTGCTGCCTTCAATCCACCGGGTGCCCGAGCCGCCAGCGCAATGACAAACGCCGCGAAGAACCAATAGCGGATCATCACGACCATATATGTGTTGTAGGTCCCGGCCAGATGGCGCGAGATGCCATCCTGCAAGGCAAACACAATCGTCGCAGCAATCATCAGCGCGATGCCTGCACGGGCATTGTTTTGCTGTGTCATAGTTTGACAGCCCGCGTCATATGCCGCTTGTGGCCATAGCCAGATGTTCGCGTGACCTGAAAACCGGCCTCTTGCAAACCTCGCCGTACAAAACCTGCGGCGGTGTAGGTGGCCGCTGTACCTCCTGGTGCGGTGTGTTGGGCGACGTCCTGCATCAACTCTGCGCCCCACAGCTCCGGGTTTTTTGCCGGGGAAAACCCATCAAGAAACCACGCATCTGCCATCCCGGCCCAAGCGGGCAATGTCGCTCGCGCATCTCCTTGGATTACTTCAAGCTGCAGGGTTTCAAGCTGGCACTTGTGACCATCCCAATGCGTTAGGAACCGATCGCTCCATGGCTGCAATTCAGGGAACCCAGCCAAAGCGCGCCGCATGTCTGCGGACGCCATGGGAAAGGCTTCGAAACTGCTAAAGTACAGCGGGCTGGTTTGCCCCGATCTCTCCCACTCGGACCAAACGGTCAACATGTTCAGACCGGTGCCAAAACCAAGTTCTGCAATGTGAAACCCAGGGGCGAAACGCACGGGCAGATCATTGCCCGCCAGAAATACATGGCGGGTTTCTTCCAGGCCGTTGTGCAGTGAGTAGTACGGGTCATCAAAACGATCCGAGACCGGAATCTGATCATCCGTCCACGTCAACTGGGCGCGCTGGTCTGCCATTCGGGAATCCTGTAGCTAAGCGGCGCGACACTGAACAAGGATAAGGGAATTGGCAATGGTCGATGTGACGGTGCGCGGCGCGGGGATTTTTGGCTTGTCCATCGCATGGACCTGCGCCCGACGCGGTGCAAAGGTTCAGGTTGTCGACCCCTTTGGCCCAGGCGCCGGGTCAAGTGGAGGTCTAGTCGGCGCCTTGGCCCCACATGTGCCCGAAAACTGGAACGCCAAGAAGGCTTTTCAGTTCGAGAGCCTGATCTTGGCCGAGCCGTTCTGGACTCAAGTTGAAGCAACTGGTGGAGTATCAGCTGGTTATGGTCGCCTGGGGCGCATCCAGCCCATCCCTGATCAACATACCCTGAACTTGGCCCACCAACGCCAGATATCAGCTGAGGAGCTGTGGCAAGGTCGTGCAGAATGGCGCGTTGTCGAAATAGCACAAGCCGGTTCATGGTGCCCACCCAGCCCAACAGGCTATGTTATCCACGATACTCTGACAGCGCGCATGCATCCCCGCCGTGCCTGTGCAGCGCTGGTTGCCGCCTTGTCCGTGATGGGCGTGAGGATCCTGACCAAGGCCCCTGACCAAGGCCGCGTTGTGCATGCAACCGGGCTTGCCGGGCTACAGGAACTGAACGAGGCCTTTGGCAAGACCGTCGGCAATGGCGTCAAGGGTCAAGCGGCGCTGCTGCGGTTTGATGCAGGTGTAGCGCCGCAACTCTTTGCCGATACGGTCCACATGGTGCCGCATGCGGACGGAACACTGGCCATCGGATCCACGTCCGAGCGGGACTATGACGACCCAACCAGTACCGATAGCGCTTTGGACGACGTGATTGAGCGCGCCACGCGCGCCGTTCCTGTCCTGCACGGCGCCGAGGTGATTGAGCGTTGGGCCGGAGTTCGCCCCCGCAGCAAAAGCCGGGCACCGATGCTGGGGGCCCATCCC
Source organism: Ruegeria sp. CK2 (assembly GCF_056536585.1). NCBI lineage: Bacteria > Pseudomonadati > Pseudomonadota > Alphaproteobacteria > Rhodobacterales > Roseobacteraceae > Ruegeria > Ruegeria sp. CK2. The sequence goes on along the minus strand of NZ_JBQFPW010000011.1, from coordinate 151,090 downwards.
TTGCATCAGGGACAATTCATCGCCAACGGGGGGTTCAAGATCGGTTTTGGCATGGCCCCCAAGGTGGCCGATGTCATGGCTGATCTAATTCTTGAAGACCGCGACACCATTCCCAAAGATTTCCGGCCCGACGCGTCTTTGTGATAGCCAAAGACTGCCCCCGCCTAGCCGGGGGCAGTCAAAGCAACCGCCTGCATACAGGACCGCCCGTCTGAACCACGCACCCAAAGATCCGGCCCATTGCGGCACAGCGTGGCAGTTTCGAAACACATCAAAGGTGATGACGCACGGAAAGAAAACCTGGTCAGGTTACCCATCAGCTCTTCGGCAAACAGCATCAAAAGCTGTGCAAGCAAAGGGCCGTGTACCACCAGCCCTGCATAGCCTTCAACATCCCTCGCATAGTTCAGATCATAATGGATGCGGTGACCGTTGAACGTCAAAGCCGAATACCGAAACAGCAGAGTTGAATCGAACCCAACCTCGCGTTGGTCCGTCTCATCTGTTCGGGCCGCAGGTGTCAGCGGCTCAACCGCTGTTGCCGAGGGGTCTTCGCGATACACGAGGTCCTGCCATTCGGTCAGGCAATGCGTACCCTCTTGCCAAATCTCATGCCGCAAAGTCACAAAACCAAGCGGCCCGGACCGCCCGATCTTAGAAGTTCTCGAGTCCAGCACCGATCTGCGTTCAGCCTCGACACCTGCCCGTATGGGCGCATGAAACTCCAGACGCCCACCAGCCCACATCCGGCGCGGCAGTCCCATATCGGGAATCGGACCAAGACCAACCTTAGGGTGCCCATCGCGCCCCAGTTCGGCAGGTGCGCGTGGCGTCCAGAAGTATAGCTGGTGAAAAAACGGCGGCAGGTACGATCCGTCAATAATTGTCGCCGCCCGGCCCAGCGCCACCTGAAAAGCAGCGGCGCGGGCGGGATCCATTTTGTCAAACTGGATATCGTCGATCATGCTAACAGCGTTGACTTAAATGCCAATCTCGGCGCGTAGCTTCTGCATTAGCGTGTGCAGCATTTTCTCATACCGCTCGGATGTCAGTTTTCCCTGTTCGTCAAACTCGTTCGAGCTGTTGGCCAGATGAATTTCCGGCCCCTGAAGGATGCGCGGTTGGAACGGCACCATATACGCGCGAAGAATCATTTGCGCACGTTCCCCACCAGCGCGACCTGCCGCAGCAGACATCACCGCAACCGGTTTGTTTGCCCACGGATTGCCTTGTGTTCGACTCACCCAATCCAGCGCGTTTTTCAGAACGCCAGAAGGGCCCTTGTTATATTCAGGGGTCGAAACGATAATCGCATCCGCCTGCCCGATCTGGTCCGAAAGTGTTTGGACCCCGGTTGGTATGCCTTCGCCTTCCTCTAGGTCGCCATCGTAAAGGGGCAGGTTCAAATCTGCTTCGACGAAACTGGCAGGATCGAACAATCGGGCGGCTTCGCGCAGAAGTTTGCGGTTGGTGGCGCTTTGGCGCAGCGACCCAGAAAGGCCCAGAAGGATCGGTTCGGACATCAAGGAAAACTCCGTTTCGTTGTTTTCCATAGTTAGACCGAGTTCACCCGGTTCCAAACCCCGTTTTGCGCACAATCGTTGCGCAACGCCAGGGCCGCCCTCAGGCGACCCTGTTTAGGACTTTTGTCAAGGATCAGGCGTTGCCGCTGGGAATGACGATGATCTCGACCCGACGGTTCTGTGCCTTGCCCTGAGGTGTCAGGTTCGACGCCACCGGATTGTTTTCGCCCTGTCCGATGGTGCGAATGCGATTGTAGCTGACACCGTTGGCTTGCAGAATATCGGCCACGGCATTCGCCCGACGCACTGACAGACCCTGATTGTAGCTCGCATCGCCATCACTGTCGGTATGACCGATGATCTGCACGTTGGAATTCGGGTAATTTACGAGGTTCTGACCCACTTTCACCAGATCGGACCGCAGTGCCGGGCGCACGGTCGAGCTGTCGGTGTCAAAGGTGATGTCATTCGGCACAGTGACAATCAGACGGTCGCCTGCGTTCACGATAGTGATGCCGTCATTGGCCAGTTGCTGGCGCAGTTCCGCCGCCTGACGATCCAGCTGATTGCCGATCACGCCACCGCCCGCGGCACCAATGGCACCACCTGCGACCGCCCCCAGAAGCGGATCCGAGTCGTTTGCGATAGCGCCTACACCTGCACCGATCAAACCGCCAATCAGAGCACCCTGCTTGGCGTTCTGGTTCGGGTCGTTTTGGACATTCAACGTGCCCGGATCGGTACACGCACCTAGCGCAAGCGCTGAACACAGCCCTACGGACACAACAAACTTGGAAATCGTCATAGTTTCACCTTCTGCTCTGGCACCCACTGTAAGGGCTTGCCTCATTTGTTGCAGTATAGCACGGCGCGTATGCGCAGCCTCAAGCTACAAAACGGTGATATCGGCAAATACTCGCCAAATGCGCGTTTTCACACGGTTTCGGCAGTGCTGTCCCAAAGGTCCTGCTCCTGCCACAGATCCCGCAACGATTCACCTTGTCCACAAAAACTCTCGTCAGCACTTTCGCTGGCCCAGATGCGGTCTGTACGGAAATGACGAAAACCATTGCGCAGCTCGCACCATCCAGCCAGCATTGTGCACTCGATGTGGTAGATCAGCGCGACCGGTCGAACGACACGGGTTGTGCGCTCGCCCTCCGCACTCACATAGGTAATCCGCAGTTTCTGTTCGGCCCGGATAGCCTCACGATAATTGGCAATTGGCACACAGCCTTTTGCGGGGTCATCGGTAGGTGTGCCCCACGGTGCGACTTGTAGCCAGTCTCTGGGGGCGTGCAGCGCGTCGATCTTCCTGCAAATGCGCCGGGCAGCCTGCTGCAGCTGGCTGTCGCCGGTACGCGCCAGCATGGACAGACCAACCCAAAGCGCCTCGACCTCTTCAGAGTCGAAATTCAGCGGCGGAAGATCATAGCCACGTCGCATCAGATATCCGACACCCGCCTCGCCTTCGATAGGTGTCCGCTGGGCCTGTAATTCCGCGATGTCCCGATAGACCGTGCGTACCGAAACCTCTAGTTTTTCCGCCAACATTTCGGCCGTCACCGGTGCGCCAGCCGCACGAAGAATCTGGATGATTTCAAACAATCGGGTCGAGCGGCGCATGTCTTACTCCTTGGGATCTGCTGACACACTAGCACACCCCCCTGACAGGGTGGTGTCAGGAGTGATGCGCGAGACTTTCTAAGAGCTGAAGAAAGGATCGAAAGATGTCTTACTACGACAACCACGTTATGATGAGCTTGAAACTTGGCCGCTGGTCGCAGGAGCATTCGCTGCGCGCGTATGAGATTGAACGAGAGATTATGGCAGCCCGTCAGAAAACACCGGTTAAGTCCAAAATACGCATTAAGCGGTTTTCATTGGGCAACCTGAAATCCCTATGGGGCAGCACGGCCTGACCTCAAAACGCGGGCGCGGCCCTGAATTTCATAGACACCCCACCTTCCGGGTGTTTCAGGCGCAATTCCTCGGAATGCAGCATCAAGCGCGGGAAATCACGGGCCGCACCTTCGGCGTAGAACGGGTCGCCCAGAATCGGGTGCCCCGATGCCAGCATATGAACCCGCAACTGATGCGACCTGCCCGTCTTGGGAAACAGACGGATGCGCGTGGTGTCGGCTTCGTGCTTAACAACACGCCAATCCGTGACCGCCGGTTTTCCGGTTTCGTGACAAACCATCTGACGCGGACGGTTGGGCCAATCCACGATCAACGGCAGGTCCACCGTGCCGACCTTGGGCTCAACAATCCCCCAGACACGCGCGACATAGGTCTTACGGGTCTGGCGCTTTTCAAACTGCAGGCCCAGATGCCGTTGCGCATGTGGCGTTTGGGCGAAAACCATCACGCCGGATGTATCCCGATCCAACCTGTGCACCAGCAATGCCTGGGGAAACGATGCCTGAACCCGTGCCAGCAGACAATCCGCCAGATGCTCTCCGCGCCCTGGCACTGACAACAAGCCCGGCGGTTTGTTCACTGCGATCAACTGCGCATCTTCGTGCAACACGTCCAGCGGCGTTTGAGGGGGGCTATAGGTCTCGCTCATGGGCGCCTGCCTATCGCAGCCCGCCACCTCTCGCAACGTCGTCCTTGCCTGTCGGCTGACCTTCGGCAACTCTCGTGCCAGCGACAAAGGAGAGGCCATGCACCCGACCATCGAACGACTGCAAGAGGTTGTTGCCAAAGGCGACGACTCGCTGATTTCAGAGCTTCTGGCCGAAGATGTCCGGTTCATGCCGCCAACATATTACAGCACTTGGACAGGCCGCGCGCCAGTCGCGGCCGTGTTGGGCCATGTTGGACAGGTCTTCTCGGACTTCAGCTATCGCCGGATTATGGGTGAGGGGAAAGACTGGGCACTGGAATTTCAGTGCAAGGTCGGCAATCTGGATGCCGTCGGCGTAGACCTGATTACGTTGAACGACGACGGCCTTGTGCAGACTTTTGAGGTTGTCATGCGACCCTACAAAACCATCGGTGCATTGCGCGAAGCGATGATGGCGCGTGTGATGACCGATGTCCGGTTTCTGGAATTCAAAAACGCCTTGAGCTGATCATGCCCGCTCGAATTGCTGCCGATCAGATTCTGCGATGGCCACTATTGCCTGTGCTTGCCGCGCAAGGCCTGTCCGTGCGGCGCAAGGCACAGTTGCTGCCAGAACCAAAAGGCCCAAGGGAAGGGCGCGCAGGTCGTGGACCTCGCCTGCGTTTGTTGATCGCAGGCGACAGTTCGGCAGCTGGGGTTGGCGCGGGGACACAGGCGCAGGCTCTGTCGGGGCATTTGGTGAGAAAACTCGCCAAACACCATTCGGTCGAATGGCGCCTCGAGGCCACGACGGGCCATACGACCGAGGACACGATCAACCGCCTGCAATCACTTCAGGGCCGGTTCGATGTCGTGGTGACTGCGCTTGGCGTGAACGATGTAACCCGCGCGGTGACACGCAAGCAGTTTGTCGAACGGCAAACCCGGCTTGTGGATGTCCTGACCGGTACCTTTGGCGCGCGTCGGGTTGTCGTGACAGCCGTACCGCAGATGGGTCGGTTCCCCGCCTTACCGCAGCCGTTGGCTTGGGTTCTCGGGCGTCAGGCTGCGCGGTTGGATCACGGGCTGCGGCAGGTCGCCGACGCCTGCCCCCAAGTTCGGCACCTGACGCTGGACCTGCCGGATGACCCGGCACTGGCGGCTCCCGACGGGTATCACCCTAGTCCAAAAACGTATGCGCTCTGGGCTGAAGAGGCGGCGCGCCTACTGCTTCAGGTCTGAGCTCGGGCTTGCCGGATCATCGGGATTGAGTAGACCACGAGGGCCGACCAGATCAGCGGGAATGCGATCATGCGACCCCGATCAATTTGTTCGCCGAAAACAGCGACTGCTGTAATGAAAATCATGGTCGGGGCGATGTATTGAAGAATGCCCATTGTGGACAGGCGCACCAGCTTTGCCCCATTAGCATAAACCAACAACGGAACCGCGGTCACGATACCAGCACCTGCCAGTAGCATCGTGTCTGTCGCAACTGATCCGAAATGGCCGGTGCCTTGCCCGCCTAACCATGTCACATAAGCCAATGCCGGGATCAGAAGGATCAGAACTTCCAACAAAAAACCCTGATTGGGACCAATGGGAAGCGAGCGTTTGAAAAACGCATAAAACCCCCAGCTGAACATCAGACCAAGCGCGGCCCAGGGCAACCGCCCGGCCTCAAGCACCAGCACCAGAACGCCAAGCGCCGCTAAGCCAACTGCCACCAATTGTGTGCGATTTAGTGGCTCGCGCAGCAGGATCGCACCCAGCGCGATGCTGAACAGCGGGTTGATATAGTATCCAAGAGCCGCGTCCAGCGCGTGTCCTGACGTGATCGCCCAGACATAAATTGCCCAATTCACGGATATCAACATTGCCGTCAAAGCGGCCATGCCGAGCATGCCCGGGTTCCTGATAGCAGCTTTGATATCCCGTGTACGGCCAAGGGCGACCAACAGTAATCCTGCGATAGGAACCGACCAGATGATGCGATGGGCCACGACCTCAACCGGTCCGATATGTTCCATCGCTTTCATATAGATTGGCAGAAAACCCCACAGCACATAAGCGGTTACAGCCAGGACCAAGCCCTTTGGCGTGTCCTCGTTCTGAGGCTGTTTCGGCAAGTTGGCCATTGTGGGTCTCCGGTTGATACCAAAGACCTTTACGGCAGATCATCGCCTGTTGGGAACTGTGAAATCCGTGAAGTCGGACATCAAGAAATGTGATGGGTCCTTGGCAGACTAGCGCATCCCGAGGAAACGAGGCGCATACACGCCTCGACCAGTTCGTCATTGCGTTTTGTTAGACCTTCACGCGTTCTGATTTCGGATCATACATCGGCTTCAGCGACGCTTCGGCTTTGACCTTTACGCCGCAGACATCGATCTCGTAGGTCGACGCCAACACATCAGCAGGTTTCTCACCTTCGCAAGGCACATAGCCAAGGCCAATCGCGCCACCCAGAGTATGGCCGTAGTTGCCCGAGCTGAGATAACCCACATATTCGCCATCCCGCACAATGGGTTCGTTATGGAACAGCAGCGGCTCGGCGTCGGTCAGCTTGAACTGCACCAAACGGTTCTTGGGCCCCCTTTCCTTGCGCGCAATCACGGCCTCACGCCCGATGAAGTCACTGCCCTTATCGACTTTGACTGCAAAACCAAGCCCGGCATCGACCACGTGATCCTCGCACGTAATGTCATGGCCAAAATGGCGGAAGCCCTTTTCGATCCTGCAACTGTCCATCATATGCATGCCGCACAGCTTCAGCCCCAAGTCCTGGCCTGCCTCGTGAAGCGTTTCAAAAACATGACCTGCCATGTCGGAAGACACGTAGATTTCCCAACCAAGCTCGCCCACGTAGGTAACGCGATGCACGCGGGCCAAGCCCATGCCGATCTCGATCTCTTGTGCTGTGCCAAAGGGGTTTGTGATATTCGAGAAATCAGCGGGCGAGACTGTTTCCAACAACGCCCGCGCATTGGGGCCCATAACAGCCAGAACACCTTCGCCTGCCGTAACGTCAGTGATAACGACGTTGAAGCCTCCGGCGTGGCGCATCATCCAAGTCTGGTCGGCCAATCGGGTCGCCGCTGGAGTGACAACTAAGTAAGACGTTTCAGTCAGACGGGTCACGGTCACGTCTGCCTCAATCCCTCCTGATCGATTGAGGAATTGGGTGTAGACGATCTTGCCGTTGGCCACCGAGTAATCACCGCCGCCAATGTAGTTCATGAACGCCTCGGCATCCGGTCCTTCGACGCGAATTTTGCCGAACGAAGACATGTCATACATGCCCACGTTTTCACGCACCGCACGATGCTCTGCAGCCGAATTCTCGAACCAGTTCTGGCGCTTCCAGCTGTATTCATACGCACGCTCCTGGCCCTCATTGGCGAACCAGTTTGCCCGTTCCCAACCCGCTAGCTCACCCATTACGGCGCCCTGTTCCATCAACTGGTGATGGAATGGGGTCCGACGTACGCCGCGCGCGGTGGCTTTTTGGCGATACGGATAGTGATCGGCATACAATAGACCCAACGTTTCCTTCGAGCGTTCGAATAGATACTGCTTGTTGCCCTGGAACGGCTGCATTCGGCTGACGTCTACATCGCCCAGATCGAAAGGCTTCTCACCGGAATCCATCCACTCAGCCAATGCCATTCCTGCGCCACCAGCGGATTGGATGCCGATCGAGTTAAAGCCCGCTGCAACCCATACATTGTCCATCTCGGGTGCCAGCCCCAAATGATACGCATCGTCCGGCGTGAAGGATTCCGGCCCGTTGAAGAAGGTGTGAATACCCGCCTCGGCCAACATCGGCATCCGGTTACATGCCGCTTCGAGGATCGGCTCGAAGTGGTCAAAATCTTCGGGCAACTGATCGAACTCGAAACTGTCGGGAATGCCTTTCATCGCCCAGGGCTTGGCATTGGGTTCAAACGCACCCAGCAGGATTTTTCCCGCGTCTTCCTTGTAGTAAGCACATTCATCCGGCACGCGCAGCACCGGCAGCTGCGTCAGCCCATCGATCCCTTCGGTCACGATGTAAAAGTGCTCGCACGCATGGAGCGGCACGTTCACCCCGGCCATGCGACCCACTTCGTGGCCCCACATTCCGGCGCAGTTGACGACCATATCACATTCAATGTGGCCCGAAGCATTGCCATCATCCGCGACCCAATCTACACCCGTGACATTGCGACCATCTTTGACGATGTCGGTGACCTTCACACGTTCTTTGACAATCCCACCCCGCTGCCGCGCGCCCTTGGCCAGGGCCAGCGCGATATTGGCTGGATCCCCCTGCCCGTCGAGCGGTAGGTAAACCGCGCCTTTCACATCTTCCAGATTCAAGTGCGGATACAACTCGCCAACACGCGCGTTGGAAATTTCTTCGACCTCGACACCAAAAGCCCGGGCCATCGCGGCCTGACGATAGATTTCTTCCTTACGCTCTTCGGTCAGGGCAACAGTGATCGATCCGCACCGTTTGAACCCGGTGGCCACGCCCGTTTCTTCCTCTAGCGCGCCATAGAGCTCCTGACTGTATTTCGCCAGTTTAGTCATGTTCGCAGTCGCCCGCAGCTGGGCGATCAAACCCGCAGCGTGCCAGGTTGTGCCGCTGGTCAGCTGCTTGCGTTCCAGCAGCACAACATCGTTCCAACCTTTTTTGGTCAAGTGGTAGGCGACAGAGCATCCGATAACGCCGCCACCGATGATGACCACGCGGGCCTTGTTAGGAAGATCAACCATTCTGACGACTCCACTTTGTCAGGTTTCATCCTGAATGACATGAAAGATCGACAGGAAACCCACCAAAAACGTCAGCGCGTCGGCAAAAATCACCTTTGAGACGCTTGTCGTTTTTCCCGCCGCATCACAAACGGCGTGATGCCAAAAACGCTTTTGTAGACTGACGAGAACCCGTTGGTGAAACCGCAAGCCAACCCAATTTCCCGCACGCTCATCGTTGTGTTCAACAGTAGGTTATTGGCTTTGGCCAATCGCATTTCTCGGTAGAAGCTATTCGGGGTCGTGCCAAAGAATGATTTGAATTTGCGTTCCAGCGATCGGTTCGACAGGTGTAGATCCTTAACGATCTGGTGGATTGGCATCGGATCTTCGATATTCGCCTGCATCAGCTTAATACACTGATCAAGCTTTGCATCCCCGGTAGCGGTTGTTTTTGCGCCAGAAAACGGCTGCATGGATGAGAAATCGCGGATGTTCTCATGCAGCATGATATCGGCTACCGTCATCTTCGCAGGTCCCGAGATATGCCGACCTATTACGGCCAAGGCGATGTCGGCCGTCGCGCCCATCCCTGCGCAGGTCACGACGCCACCCTGTTCAGTAGCAATCGAGAGCTTTGCCTCGAATCCTGCCCCACGTTCGCGAAGAAAAAAGGCATTTTCCCAATGGGTTGCCAGATCGGCAGTGCCTTGTTCGTCAATGTAACGGCTCGCGGCTTCGGCCAGCAAAAAAACCTGGGCACCACGATAGGTGTAGTCTGAAACGATCCGCCCCAGTGACAGATCTGGCTGATCGGGGTCCGAGTTGCCGATAACAAACAGGTAATCAGCCTTTGGCTGCGATGGCACGCATTCGGTTGAAACCGTGGCATCGCTGCTGCTGGCCACCGAACCGCCCCGCAGGGACCGGTACGCGTATCTGAACGGGGGCGCAGCGCAGACCCGGTTTGCCAGACGCAATACATCCACCAGTGACGCCACTTCCAGCAACACAAAACCCGGTGCCACCAGAATGTCGAAGCTCCAGGTTTCCTGAGTTTGCTCGGAACCAGTGGGGGATGTTTTGGCTGCCATGTGCCTTCCTCAGACGATCCGATGCCCGGCCAATCGAAGCTTTTTGGACAAAACCTCGATATGATCAGGACCAATCTCGCAACACCCGCCGACAATGGTCGCGCCTTGAGCGATCCATTCCATGACATGTTCTGCGTATGCGTCCGGGCCAAGGTCCTGTCGCTGATCCAAACTGTCGACAGTTGGCGCATCTTCCAGGAACCCTGAGGAGATATGCGTGAACCCATTGGCATAGGCACCAAACGGCAGTCCCATCCCCGCAAGGATCTGCAAGGCAGCCGGAACGGCCTCGGGCCGCGAGCAATTGATCAGCACAGCATCCGGCCGATATTGTTCAACAAGCGGCGCGATGTCGCTAAGCCACTCACCGGAACGCAAACGTGTGCCATCCTCATCCATGACCGACAGCGCCAACCAAACTGGTTTTGCGGACGTTGCAGTGCCTCGCATTGCTCCTTCGGCTTCAAGCACTGAAGACACTGTTTCAATTAGAAACAGATCGACGCCACCCTCCATCAACCCAACCAATTCGGCGAATTTTTCGGCGGCATCCACGGGATCGGGATTCAAGTCTGGGCGATATGACGCCAGCAAAGGCCCAAGAGCACCGGCAATGCGGGCATGTGTATCCGGGCGGGCTGCCCGAGCCTGCGACACGGCGGTTTCGACCAACACTTCCAGCTGATCCTCCAGCCCTTCACGCACCAGTCGCGAGCGGTGGATCGCATAGGTATTGGTTGTCGCAATTGTTGCGCCACGACGGAAGTATTCGGCATGAACGGCCTGGACCAACTCGGGATGGTCCATCATGACTTTGGTCGACCACAAAGGCGTAGGGCTGTCGCCGCTGCGCTTGACCAGTTCTTGCCCAACCGAGCCATCCAAAAGAGTAATATCTGCCATCTTACGACTCCTCAGGGGATTAGAACCATCTTTCCCGGCAACGTTTTGGATAGGAAATCCTCTTGCGCCTTGGCAATGTCCTTCAGGGGGTAGGTGCGTGAAATCAATGGCTTGATCCGCCCTTCGTTCATCAACTCAACCAAGCGACCAAAAACCTCAGGCGACTGATGAGTGCAGCCGTGAATGGTGATGTCGCGCAGATAGATATCGCGCAGATCGGTCTCGACGATCGGACCGCCAATGGCGCCGGAGACGGCATAATGACCGCCCGGCTTCAGTGCGAGGATCAGGCCGGACCAAGCGGCACCACCAACCACATCTATCACGGCATCGAACATGTCCTTTGGGATGGATGCGTCGCGTTCGAAAGTCGAAACAGCGCCTTGTGATTTGACCGCTTCTGCTTTGGCCGCACCGGTCACACCGCAGACGGACGCACCGCGCAAAGCCGCCAGTTGTACCACCGCCAAGCCAACACCTCCCGACGCGCCAGTGATCAAGACCTTGTGCCCGGCGGTGACGCCAGCCCGTGTCAACAGGTTCTCGGCCGTCCCGAATGCGCAGGGAATTGCAGCGATTTCCACGTCCGTCAGGGGCGACGCGGACACATCGTAAAGGTCATCTGCCTCAACCAGACAGTATTGCGCGAACGCCCCGTCGATTTCTGAACCCAGTGCGATAAATCCATGCGGGTTACCGGGCCTTGGGCGTGGCAGGTTGATTGGGCACGTCACGCGCTGCCCATGTTCGAATGAACTACCTGTTCCAACGGCCTCGACGATACCGCACAGATCACCGCCCTGAACACGCGGGAACTGCAGGGCCCCGCCCCAACCGCCTGCTTCGACCTCTTGATCGACCGCATCCGTGGCGCCAGTCACATCCGACGAATACCAGCCCACCCGCGTATTGATATCTGTATTGTTGACCCCGGCAGCAGCCACCCGGACAAGCACCTGACCCGGCCCGGGCTGGGGAATGGGTATGTCGTCACGCCATTCCAACGCCTCTGGACCACCATGGCGTGTGAGGTAGACACCGGACATCGTTGCAGGAGATGCCATCATTCAGCTCTCGTCATCGGGGTGAGGCGGGATTGGTCCCATTGGCACGATATCGTAACGGGCATTCAACTCAGCCATCTTTGCCTCATCGGCGAAATCGGTTTCGCTCATCTTTGCCAGTTCCGCTAGAAAACCGTCAAACCCCGATGGTTGAAAGATCATCAGCATCTTAGCAGGCGCATTCCCGATCACGCGGCAAGCATGGGCTACCCCCGGCGGGACATGCATCGTGGTTCCTTTGCCACATCGGTGCCAATCCCCGTTAACGTAGAAGTCCACTTCACCTTCAAGGAAATAGAATGTCTCGGCATGGGTGTCGTGGCGATGAAGGCCAAGCGCAAAGCTGGCCTTCAGATTGTCTTCCATAAGCGTATAGGCACCATCCGTGTCCTTCCCGGACACTTTGACAAAGGTATGATCGTTTTCCCAGTCATAGTTGGGGCCCTCACCGGGTCCCAAAATGGCGTATCGTTTGCTCATGGCGGCCTCCTTGAGAGTCTAAGCGCGCAACCGCTCATTCTCGGGATCCCAAAGCGGTTGATCCTGCTCTACCACGGCGCGGCATTTCTGACCGTAGATTTCGATCTCAAGCTCGGTGCCCGGATTTGCCAGATCAGCCTTGATCATGCCCAGCGCGATCGATTTGCCAACGCGGTACCCCCAAGCGCCCGAAGTCGTCTCGCCGACGATCTCTCCGTTTTGCCAAATGCAGGACATGTAAGGCGCATCGCTATCGCCTGCATCAACGGTCATCGTGACAAATGCCTTTTTCACGCCTTGCTGCTTTTCGTTCAGGATCGCGGCCTTGCCCGGGAAGTCCTGTGGCTTGTTCAGCTTGACGAACCGCTCCAGCCCACCTTCCAGCAATGTGTAGTCGGTTGACAGGTCGCCCTTCCAGGTGCGGTAGCCTTTTTCGATACGCAGGCTGTTCAGAGCATACATGCCAAAGGGTTTGGCACCGACGTCCAAAATCGCATCATAGATCGCAGGCATATCCGCATTTTCGGCATGAACCTCCCAGCCCAGCTCGCCAGCGTAGGACACGCGCAACAAGGCGACCCAACCGCCCTTGATTTCGCTTTCCTGAAAACTGAGCCAAGGCAACGACAGATCTGCATCACATACTTTGCTCAGAACGTCCCGAGATGCGGGTCCCGTGACGATGAGCGTGCTCATTCGGGTTGTCCAATCGTCAAGCGCAAAGGCAGCGTCGGCGGGTATGTGGCGCTCCAGCCACTCGCGGTCGTGCCACTGCGCCGTCGCCGCCGTGACCAATATAAAGAGGTCCTCTGCCTCCCGCGTGACAGACATTTCAGTCACGATCCGACCGCGTTCATCCGAGAAATACACCAGCCCAACGCGGCCAATCTTGGGTAGCGCCCCCGTGACCATGCCACGCAGCCACTCATCCGCACCGGGTCCTTGAATTTTGAATCGCGAAAAGCCTGGCAAATCCAATACACCGCAATGGTCGCGCACAGCCTCGCATTCCTGTTTGATCCGCTGCTCCCACGGACCAGAACGACCCCAGGTATGGGTCGCCTCAAGCGAGGTGTCATCGCCGGGTTGCGCGAACCAATTGGCGCGTTCCCAGCCATTATAGGCGCCCATGACACCGCCTTGGTCTTTGACCTTGGCATGTATCGGCGACAGCTTTTTGTCGCGGGCGGCAGGCCATTCATGGTGGGGGAAATGCATGGCGTATTCATTGCCGTAAACTTCCATGCCTTTCCGATTGCAATAGTCCTGATCGGTGTAGTCGGTATATCGGCGCGGATCGACGGCCCACATATCCCATTCGGTGCTGCCATCGACGATCCATTCGGCCAGCACTTTGCCAGCACCACCGCCCTGCGCAATCCCGAAGGTAAAGGTGTGTGCCTCGAACGCATTCTTTACGCCCGGCATTGGGCCGATCAGTGGCAGACCATCTGGCGCGTAGGGGATCGGTCCATTGATCACGCGGCCAACACCCGAGGTTGCCATTAGCGGCACACGCTCCATCGCGTCCGTCATGATATCCTCGATCCGATCCAGATCGTCATTCCACAGTTGGAACGAGAAATCTTCGGGCATCGGGTCATCCTCGGTCATCCAATGGCCCTTACAGTTGGGTTCATAGGGGCCAAGATTGAAGCCGTTCTTTTCCTGCCGCAGGTAGTAGGAGATATCTACGTCACGCAGCAGCGGAAGTTTCTTGCCGCCGTTCTCTTTGGACCATGTTTCGACTTCAGGCACTTCGTCGGTCAAAAGATACTGGTGGCTCATCACCATGGCCGGAACGGTGCGACCACCAAAGGCTTTGAACCATTCACCCACACGCTGCGCATAGTAACCGGCGGCGTTCACAACATAATCGCAGTCGATGTCGCCCTTATCCGTATGGACGGTCCAGGTTCCATCACCACGCTGCGTCACGCCAGTTGCGGGTGTGAAGCGCAGGATCTTTTGCCCAAGATCACGCGCACCCTTGGCCAGAGCTTGGGTCAGCTGCGCAGGATCGATATCACCATCGGTTGGGTCATATAGGACGCCTTCGAGGTCATGCGTTTCAAGAAATGGATACCGTTCCTTCGCTTCTTCCGGGGTCCACATCTCCATCGGGATACCCTGGTACCGACCCATCGACATGGCATGTTCGAATTCCTGCATCCGCTCCTTGCTGTGCGCCAATCGGATCGACCCCGAAACGTGATAGTTCATTGGGTAGTCGACCTCATCGGCAAGGCGTGAATACAGCTCGGTCGAGTAGCGCTGCATATTCATGATCGCCCATGAATTTGAGAAGGTCGGTACATTGCCTGCAGCGTGCCATGTCGAACCAGCAGTCAGTTCGTTCTTTTCCAGTAGAACACAATCGGTCCAACCTTTTTTTGCCAGATGGTAGAGCGAGGAGGTCCCCACCACACCACCACCGATGATGACCACGCGGGCTTTCGTCGGAAAATCACTCATGCGTTTAGTTCCCTATCACTGTGCCTCTTGAGGCAGGTCGTCTTTGATGTCGTAGTAATCGCCCTTGTCGGCCACAAAGATGTGCCGGGCGAGCTTCAGGTCGGTGGGCTCATCCAAGGCGCCCATAGAAATTGAAATCGTATCTTCATCATCGTGCTGCCAGAACAGGAACGATCCGCAGGCCCTGCAGAATCCACGGCGCGCAATGTCCGAGGCACGGAACCAACTCAGCGTTTCATCCGACGAAAAGCTGAGATTGTCCTCATGGGTACTCGTCGAGGCCCAGACATGGCCTGATTGGTTGCGGCACTGGCCGCAATGACACGCGGATGGTGCAGAAAGCGCACCATCGATCGCAAACGCAACCGAACCGCAGAGGCATGAGCCTGAATGCATGTGACTATCCCTTCGCAATAGGCGCGGTGCTGGTTCCCAGCAACACACCGTAGATGATGAAGCAGCCCGCCATCGCCCGACGGACCCAAGTATTGAAAACCGCTCCTAAAGCCGCTTTTCCCATCACGGCGCCCAATACGGTGAACCCTGTGTAGCTGAACATTGTGATCACCAGCGCGGTCGGCATGATCATCATCATCTGCTCCCAGATCGGCACGTCTGGCTGCACGAACTGGGAAAAGGCCGCGAGATATCCGGCAACGCTTTTGGGGTTGATCGTCGCTACCGCCAATGCGTGCAGATAGACCTGCCGCGCAGGGCGTTCCGAAGCAGGCGCAGGTTTTGTTGCATTCATCCAGCCTCGAAGACCGAGCCAGATAAGAAATCCGGCTCCGACAAGTTTTGCAATGAAGAACCCAGTTGGTGAGGCAGCGATAAGGGCTGTCACGCCCAGCGCCGAAAGGATCAAGAATGCACTGGCCTGTGTCAGGATGGCCAGTACACCCAGCATCGCTTTGGAAAGCGGCAAGCTCATTCCGTTTGATATACAGTTGACCGCATTCGGCCCCGGTGTGGTGACGAACACCACCCAGAACAGCGCGAATATGGTCCAGGCATCAAAGCTCATCAGTACACCGGCGGAGCGATGACCCAGATGGCCACAGCAGGAGAGAAGAATGGGTTCGACCATTGGTAGGGTTCGTGTCGGATCCGAAAGCTGTCACCGGGCCCAACCGTGAATTTGCGATCCCCAATTTTCAGATCCAGATTGCCCGAAATCATGTACCCCACTTCTTGCGTGGGCCGATTTGCAGGGGTCTGCATGCGCGAGTTCGGCTCAAATGTGGAATACACCATCTCAAAGTCATCGGTCAGATCGGGTGAGAGCAATTCTTCGATCAAACCTTCCTCATTTGACCCCATTGGCCGACGTGACCCTGCCCGGACGATGTATCCTTGCTCATCTGCTGGCGCGGCCGAATGTGCAAACAGCATCGACATTGGCACACCCAGACATTCTGCGATCAACCTCAGGTCTGAGATCGAAGGTTCAGACATATCACGCTCAACCTGGCTGAGCCAACCGACAGACCGATCCAATCGTGCGGCAATTTCGATCAGGGTCAACCCACGCGCCTTGCGCAGGGCGCGTAAATCCGCTCCGAGTGTGGCGCTGGGTAAGGCCTGGCTGTTCACTAACCGCTCCGAATCTTGTGAAATTTTCTTTCCGTTTTTCACGATGAAGCAAAATTGTGAAATTTCAAAGTATTTTTTCATTTGCAGCGTGTCACCCAGATATCTAATCGTCTGGCATGTGGATTTCGGTGGTGTACCTTTGGATGATCAACGTCCTGACCTTGCTAACTTTTGGTTGGGACAAGGCACGCGCAAAACGACGCAGGCGCAGGGTTCCTGAGCGTAAATTGCTCTGGCTGGCTGCGCTTGGTGGCAGCCCCGCAGCGCTTCTAGGTCCCTGGATATTCCAGCACAAGACACGCAAGCGCGGATTCACGATGCGGTTGCTAGGGATCGTTCTGGCGCAGTCGGCGGCTGTTTACCTGGTGATTTCAGGAAACCTTTTCGGGCTGGATTGACACGTAGAAACTACCCCTTTGAAAGGCGGTTACCCAAATTCTATCCGCAAATGATGACTTGGCTTTCTCAGAACAAACTCATCCCGTATCCAACGAAGAACCCGCCTTTGACCGCCGAAGGCAACCATTTCAACAGCGCCGTCAAAGCTGACCCAAACATAGTCACTGTGCTCAAAGTTCAGTTTCACGTCAGCTTCGTTGTCGATGTAAGCAACAAATACTGGGGACATCGTTATGGCATCGCGATGTGGCTCGTAAAACTGTTCGCAAATGTCAGCAGAGTACAGCGAAACCGCTTCTAAACCCGTTTCTTCCCGCAGTTCACGCAGCGCAGCCTGCCAAGCGGTTTCGTTTTCTTCAATCGAACCGGCGATCTGGCACCATTCTCCTTCAAGCGACTGGGTGCGCTTCAACAGCAAGACTTCGACATTGTCACGACCTTCACGAATGGCGACCAATGAGACAATGAATGCTCTGATAGGAACTTCGGGCACATCGATATCCGCTTGCTTGAGCTGCGTTGTCAGTATCGCGAGAATACACTGGTTAGGATTTCACCAAGTTTCTCTGCGTCTTTCTCATCAAACGCATCCGGCTGGTCACTATCGATATCAAACACCGCGATAACCTCGCCAGCCGCGTTCCGGACCGGTAGAACCAGTTCGGATCGGGTCGAGGATGCACAGGCAATGTGACCGGGAAAGGCATCGACGTCGGCGACAAGCTGCACTTCACCCGTACGCGCGGCAGCGCCGCACACACCCCGATCAAAAGGGATCACAAGGCAACCATGGCCGCCCTGATAAGGTCCGATTTTCAACAACCCGGGCGCGGTGACGCGATAAAATCCGGTCCAATCGAACCGTGCATCAGAATGGTGCACTTCACAGGCAATAGTAGCCATCAGGGCGATTTCGTCAGTTTCGCCCTCGGTCAGGGCAGCAATGGTTTTGGCAAGCGCGCCATAGTCGATCATCATGTGTGTACCCGTTTCGCTGAGGGGTCAGGACACTGCCCGGTTCCCGAACCGCTTGGTCAATTCCCCCGAATTATTGCGAAACAGGGAAAGGGTCAAACGCGTTCAATGGCGATGGCTGTACCTTCCCCACCACCTATACAAATCGCGGCGACGCCCCGCTTGAGGTTGCGTTTTTCCAGCGCATTCAAAAGCGTCACCATGATCCGGGCACCGGACGCACCGATAGGATGCCCCAATGCGCAGGCGCCACCGTTCACGTTGACCTTGTCGCGTGTCAGACCCATTTCATACATGAAGGCCATGGGAACCACGGCAAAGGCCTCGTTGACTTCCCACAGATCGACATCCTCTTTCGCCCAACCGATGCGCTCCAACAGCTTTTGCGCCGCCGGAACCGGAGCGGTGGTGAACAGACCCGGGGCCTGCGCATGGCTTGCATGGCCTAGGATCCGGGCGCGAACGTTCAGACCCTGAGCCTCAGCTGCGTCAGCAGAGGCGAGGACGAGCGCCGCAGCCCCGTCAGAGATGGAAGAGGAATTGGCAGCTGTGACGGTTCCGTCTTTCCGGAAGGCCGGTTTAAGGGTCGGTATTTTCTCGGGCCGCGCGGATTTGGGCTGCTCATCAACATCCTGCGTTAGTTCACCTTTTCGAGTTCGCACGACAAAGGGCGTGATTTCACCCTCGAACGCACCACTGTCCTGTGCCGTCAACGCGTTTGACAGCGATTGCAGGGCGTACTCGTCCTGTGCTTCGCGCGTGAACTGATAGGCTTCTGCGCAGTCCTCGGCAAAAGTGCCCATCAGGCGACCCTTGTCGTAGGCATCCTCCAACCCGTCGAGAAACATGTGGTCAACCACCTGACCATGGCCAATACGTGCCCCGCCACGCATCTTCGGCAGCAGGTACGGCGCGTTTGTCATGCTCTCCATCCCGCCTGCGATCATCGTGTTCGCATGACCCAGCGCGATCTGATCAAAGGCAATCATCGCCGCCTTCATCCCTGACCCGCACATTTTGTTGAGCGTGGTGGCCGGGACCTCTTCGCCCAGACCTGCCGCAAATCCTGCTTGACGAGCGGGCGCCTGACCCTGCCCCGCCGGAAGGACGCACCCCATCAACATCTCATCAACTGTCCGGGCACCTGCCTGCTGCAGGGCAGCAAGCGCAGCACTGCCGCCCAGCTCAGCCGCAGTGACACTATCAAAGACACCCTGAAACCCACCCATCGGTGTACGCGCGGCCCCTGCAATCACGACTTCTTTCATCCCGGTATTCCTTCTGTTGTCGGCCCTTGAATACCGAATGGTAAGAATTGCCGTCTAGCGTATTTATACGACGCAATTTCAGTTTGGAGGGCAGTCGATCATGGGGCTGACCAGCACAATCACTGGCGCAACACAAGTTATCACGGTTCATTCCGACCGTATCGACGCCGCAATGGCCATACAGTTCAAAGAAGATATGCGCCGCGAAACCGATTCGGGTACAGATCGAGTTGTTCTCGATCTTGCGGGTGTGGAATTTATCGATTCCAGTGGCCTCGGCGCGATTGTCGCATCGATGAAGCAGCTGGGAGGTAATCGAAAACTGGATTTGGCGGGACCTCAACCGGTCGTCGAAAAGGTGTTCAGATTGACGCGCATGGACACAGTTTTTCGGCTGTTCCCGACCTTGGACGACGCATTGTCAGCCACAGCTGACTAACCTCTAGCAGGAGTGGACCGGCGTGAATCCAATTTCTAACGAGACCTGTCTGGAGTTGAGCTTTCCCGCAACGGAAGCTGAGGCCAGTGCCGGGATTGAACAGCTTAGCATCGGTTTGTCCAATCAAGGCTTACCTGTGCAGAAAGCGGATGATGTGAAAATCGCACTGGCTGAAGCAATCAACAATGTCGTCGAACATGCTTATGCTGGCATTGCGCCGGCGAAAGTTCAGGTCACTTGTCGACTGGATCAGGATCGACTGGATATTCTGATCTCGGACACGGGCAACCCTCTGCCAGGATTGCACCCCCCTGACGGAATACCAGCCTCGGTCGATACGACGCCGCAGGATCTGCCGGAAGGCGGGTTTGGGTGGTACCTCATATGAATTAACGAGTGATATCAGCTACGAGCGTCGCAAAGGATGCAATCGACTATCCTTGCGGTTTGATTTTACGGGGCACAGTTAGTTTAGCGAGGATAGTCACAATAAGGCCATTTTCGAACCATTGTAGCGCCCCAAACAACGTTCATAACTCATCCTGTAGCTCAGATAGCTTCCCTCGGCGTCACGAATCACAGCCCCCACCCAGTGAACGGCGCCGAGGAACTTCTCCCTTGAAATAGCTGGACAAAACGAGACCGCGATATACCTTCGCCACGTCAATGCGAAGGGGATGCGCCATGCGTGATTTGCACAAACCAGGTCGGTCAGAGGTTTTGGCAATCGAAGGGATGTGCGCCACATCGCACCCGCTGGCTGCAAAGGTGGCGATCGATGTTCTCGCCCAAGGCGGCAATGCGATGGATGCTGCGATTGCCGGTGCCGTTCTGCTTGGAATTTGTGAGCCGCAAATGACAGGATTGGGCGGTGATTGCTTTGTTCTGTTCAATCGAGCGGGCGAAAACGAAATACGCGCCCTGAACGGTTCGGGCCGCGCGCCTGAGAGCGCTTTGGCGCAACACTTGCGGGACAAGGGTTTTGCCTCCGTTCCATTGAACAGTCCTGACGCCGTTACCATCCCCGGGGCCGTGGACGCGTTTTGTCACCTTGCTCAGACCGAGGGGCGCTTGGGTCTGGAAGCCCTTTTGCAACCGGCGATTCACTATGCGGAACGGGGCGTTCCAGTCGCACCCAGAGTGGCTTTTGATTGGCAGATCGGTGCAGCGACGCTGCAAGGCGCAGCCAGAGAACGCTATTTGATCAACGGAAAGGCACCAGAAACCGGTCAGGTTTTTCGAGCACCGGGGCAAGCAGAAGTTCTACGCCGGATCGCCCGCAATGGGCGCGACGCCTTCTATTCGGGCGAAATCGCTCAAGACATGATCGCAGCATTGGCTTCAATGGGCGGCGTTCATACCGACGAGGATTTTATGAATACCAGATGCACGGTCACGGACCCCATAAGCGGAGACTACGGTGGTATCGAACTTGTCGAGCATCCGCCCAACGGACAGGGCGCCACGGCCATTCTGTTGCTGAACATTCTCAGGCATTTCGATCTGCAAAACATGGATCCTTTTGGGGCAGAACGGGTGCATATCGAGGCTGAGGCCACGAAACTGGCGTATGACGCACGAAATCGTCTCATCGCCGATCCGGATCACACCGATATGTCGGAGCGGTTCTTGAACCGTGAGATAGCAGAGCAGCTTGCCGCCCTAATCGATCCAAAACGCGCGATGTCTGCACCGGCGCCGCTGACCGAGACGGTCCATAAGGACACGGTTTATATTACTGTCGTAGACCGTGACCGAATGGCCGTGTCGTTGATCTATTCCATATTTCACAGTTTTGGTTCAGGCATTGCATCCGAAAAATACGGAATTCTTCTGCAGAACCGAGGGGCTGGTTTTACCTTGCAGCCGGGTCATCCCAATGAATTTGGTGGCGGGAAACGTCCCATGCATACGATTATCCCGGGGATGCTTCGCCAAAACGGCCGGGTGATGATGCCATTTGGAGTTATGGGCGGAGCCTACCAACCAACCGGTCACGCGCGTTTCCTGTCCAACCTTACTGATTTCGGCCTTGGACTGCAGGAGAGCATTGATGCCCCTCGCGCTTTTGCTGACGGATCCGTCCTAAAGCTGGAACGCGGTCATACAGATAAAATCTCGAAACAATTGTCTGAAATGGGTCACAATATTCAAAAACCGGAAACACCACTGGGTGGCGCACAGTCAATACGAATCCGCGAGGATGGAGTTCTCGAAGGAGCAAGTGATCCGCGCAAAGACGGCTGCGCCATCGGGTATTGACGGAAACCGCATCGCAACGAGCGGGTCAGACTTACTCAGTTAAGGTGGAAGTGCAACGGATATCCACCGTCTTCAAAAGGCCCGAACATGTTGGGAATATCGGGATGCTCAACGGGCTCGCCAGATTGGTCGGCGATCAAATTTTGTTCTGAAACATAAGCTACATAGAAGGATTGGTCGTTCTCGGCCAGCAGGTGGTAGAATGGCTGATCTTTGATCGGACGGCTGTCTTCCGGGATCGCCTCATACCATTCCTCAGTGTTTGAAAACTCAGGATCCACGTCAAAAACCACCCCTCGGAAGGGATGTTTTTTGTGGCGAACCACCTGACCCAGGCGGTACTTGGCTTGTGTCTTCAGCATTATTCTGCCCCCAAAGCAGTTACTACCCCGTTCCGGGTATAAAATCCAATCATTGATCTGCAATTCAGGGAAACAGTCTGTGAACCTCTGACTGACAGTGTGCAAGAACATGGGGTTCGTTTTTTCAACGACAAGCACCGGTTTTACTACGGTGACGTTAGGTTTCGTCGTCGATTAGCTGGCTGTCGCCCGATTTGCGACGCAGGAAATGACGTGTGCTTGCATGTCCACGCCTGACGGATCGGCCGTTTTGGCCATCGCTTCATGACGAATGTGATTCCCTCAGACTACAATCTGCGCTAGAATAAAGAAAAAAGGCACGAGGCACATGAGCAGAATTCTTATCGTACTCTTCGGGGTGCTGCTTTTGGCATCCTGCGGGGGTGGTTCGCAACGACCGCCCAGCAAGCTGAACGATGCATGCAGCATTGCGCGCGAACGTCCGGATTTCATCAAGGCGTTCAAAAGCACCGAACGGAAATGGGGCGTGCCTGTTCACGTCCAGATGGCGACAATCTACCAAGAAAGCCGATACCGCCACGACGCGCGCACGCCGCATCGTTACGTATTAGGCGTGATCCCGATGGGTCGGCAAAGTAGCGCCTATGGCTTCAGTCAGGCTCTGGATGGAACTTGGGATGAATATCAGCGCGAAACCGGAAAGCGCCGCGCCAAGCGGGATCGCATCCGCGATGCATCTGACTTTATCGGTTGGTACATGAACAAATCATACGAGCGCAACGGCATTCACCCCGCCGACACACGCAATCAGTATCTAGCCTATCACGAAGGTCACACTGGTTTTGCGCGCGGAAGCTACAACAATAAGTCCTGGCTGCTGAACGTCGCCAGCGATGTGGATTCACGCGCACAGTTGTATCAGTCACAACTGGCCGGTTGCAGATACTAAGACTGGCTTGGCGGGTCAGCGATTGTCTGACCCGCGCCTTTCCTTGCTGGAAAACAAATCCTGATCCAGGCGACCGCCGTCCGCCAGCGGTCCAAGCAATACCGTGGTCTGGCTGCCTGCGTTATCATGGATCACCCATTTGCGAAGCTCAACCGGATCACCTGTGAACATAAGTTCAATACGACCGGAATCTGGGTTTTTGGGATCCTGAGCTGTCACGACTGTGGCCGTACCATCGAAGCTATGGCCCACGACCATATTCGCCTGACTGAGGTTCACGTTCCTCGCCAAAACCAAGGATAGCGGGGTGCGCTTCAGGGGATACTGCTCGGGCGGTTGGTTCGACTTAGGATCGAATATCTTGACGCTGCCAGACCGGGCCACAACAACCGCACTGTTGGGTGGGTCGTATTCAAACCGCATTTTGCCCGGTCGCTCCAGCCACAGCTTCCCTGTGCTCAGCGACCCGTCATCATTGACCTGAGTGAATGTTGTCTGAACCGTTTTCAAACCGTTCAGGTAGGTTGATATCTGCGACAGCGGAAGCTTATCCGCGGCCCAGGCCGCCGGGGCAGCCAGTGTTAAAGCAAGGGCAAAAGCAATCTGTTTCATGACACTCAGATATGCGCTTTGACCTTGTTATTAAATATCCTATTGCTCGGGGACCAGGATTTCGCGCTTACCGACATGATTTGCCGATGAAACAACGCCTTCGTCCTCCATTTGCTCAACAAGCCGCGCAGCTTTGTTGTAACCAATGGCAAGTTTCCGCTGAATGTATGAGGTCGAGCATTTGCGATCCTTGATCACAATCGCCACCGCCTGATCGTACAAAGCGTCCTCACCATTGGTATTACCGCCGGTGTTCAAGCCCAAAACAGCATCGATATTGTCGGCTTTGTCTTCGGCCGGACCATCCAAAACGGTGTTCACATAGTCCGGCGGGCCGTACTGTTTCAGGTGGTTGACGATTTCTTCGACCTCTTCGTCCGAGACAAATGGGCCGTGACAACGGGTGATTTTGGCACCGCCCGCCATATAGAGCATGTCGCCCTGACCCAGCAGTTGTTCAGCGCCCATTTCACCCAGAATGGTACGGCTGTCGACTTTCGATGTTACCTGGAACGAAATACGGGTCGGGAAGTTTGCCTTGATCGTACCGGTAATCACGTCGACTGAAGGCCGCTGCGTTGCCATGATCAAGTGGATACCCGAGGCCCGTGCCATCTGTGCCAGACGCTGAATACAGGCCTCAATCTCTTTACCTGCAACCATCATCAGGTCGGCCATTTCATCGACAATTACAACGATATAGGGCATCGACTCTGGTGCGAATTCTTCCGTCTCGAACATCGGCTCGCCGGTTTCATCGTCAAACCCGGTCTGAACCGTACGGCTGAACATTTCGCCCTTGGCCAGCGCATCCTTCACCCGGCCATTGTAGCCGGCGATGTTGCGGACACCCATTTTGGACATCTTGCGATAGCGATCTTCCATCTCGCCGACGACCCATTTCAGGGCGACAACTGCCTTTTTCGGGTCGGTTACAACGGGCGACAGCAAGTGCGGAATGCCATCATAAACCGACAATTCCAACATCTTGGGGTCGATCATGATCAGGCGGCACTCATCCGGAGTCAGCTTATACAGCAGCGACAGGATCATCGTGTTAATTGCCACCGACTTACCGGAACCGGTGGTTCCGGCAATCAGAAGGTGAGGCATCTTGGCCAGATTGGCTACAACAGACTCGCCGCCGATATCCTTCCCCAATGCCAGCGGCAGGGCCTGATTGCCGTCGCCAAAATCTCGGCTGGACAGAATTTCCCGCAACACCACCATCTCGCGGTTCTCGTTCGGCAATTCGATGCCAATGACCGAGCGACCCGGCAGGGTCGAAACCCGTGCCGATAGCGCTGACATCGACCGCGCGATATCGTCGGCCAGACCGATCACACGGCTGGCTTTCAAGCCTGGTGCCGGCTCCAATTCGTACATGGTAACAACCGGGCCGGGACGGACGCTGACGATCTCGCCTTTGACGCCATAGTCATCCAGCACGTTTTCAAGCATCCGTGCATTTTCCTCCAAGGCCTCATCGCTCAGATGATGGCGCTGAATGGCGGACGGGTTTGACAACAAGCCAAGCGGTGGCAATTCGAAATCCGAGTGCTTTTCTTCGAATGACAATGTCGGTTGCGCCTCGGCCTGCGCACGACGCGACGGTGAAGGTGCACGGCGAACCGGTTGTGCCACAACGGGCTTCCGCGGCTCTGCGACTGGAATTTTCATCGCAGGACGTGATTGCATCGCCTGATCGGCCGCATCTTCAAACACGGCTTCGTCCTCAATTTCTGGCTGGGGCTGATACTCATTCATGTAGTCGTCGGCATCAGCCAGCTGCGGTGCATATGCGTCGGCAACCGGGTCTTGCCAGTCGACTGCCCCGGCACCTGTCATCGGCGGTTCCGGCGGCAAACCCGTCGAAGTCAGTGGCGGCTCAGGTGGTAATCCATCGTTCTGCGAAGCATTCAGGATCAGGGGGTCGGGTCCGCGCCCCCTGCCCTTGGTGAGCGGCAGATTCGGATCGGGCTCTGGTGTCACTTCCCCGCTGGCGACTTTGCGATTGCGCACAGCCGCCGAGATTTTGGACTGAATGCGGTCCTCTCCGGGCATGTCATCATAGCCCATGACAGGATCCGGGTCGATCAACTCGGGTTCTGGCATTGGGTCCGGGCGGCGGATCAGTGAGGGCATTCTGGCCAGTAGACCCGTCTTAGCAACGGGTTCCGGATCGAACAATTCCGGCTCATCAAAGACTGGATCGGCGTAGGCCAACTCGTACTCGTAAACAGCCTCGGCCGCTTCCACGCGAGCCGCTTTGCGATCATCCCACTGTGCGCGACGTTCGCGCGCAGCCCGTGCCGTCGCTGACGCTCCGCGGCCCAACAGGGTCATCAGCATGTCGTAGGCCATCACGAGTCCCAACAGAAACGCGCGGAACCCCCGCTGTACATCCGTTTTGATGAAGCCCAGCACAAAGATACCCAATGCGATCATCCCAACGGCCATAATCAGGGACATCAGTTTGACCAGAAAATGAGAGGCGATCGGCAGCAGGGTCAGCAAGGCGCCCATTGCAGTATCGCCGAACAGGCCTCCTAACCCATAGCTATGGGTCGCGCGCCACTCGGCACCGGGTAGCAGCGTTGCGGCGTACACAGAGACAACGGCAATCCAGATCGGGGCAAAGATCAAGCGGGCTACGGCCCGCTCTTCACCGAAATGCCCGGCAAACCGCACACCCCAGCCAATCAGCACCAACGCAATGCCCCAGCTTCCCCAACCAACGATCATGAACAGCGGCGCTGCGATCGAGGCGCCGATCCGCCCCATCCAGTTCTGCACTGGTGCGTCTGTTGATACCATCCAGTTCGGATCGTCCGGCGTATAGGACCAGATCATTGCAGCGGCGGCAAAGCCCAAAAGGATCAGGGCTATCCCGATCAGTTCCTTGCTGCGCCGTTCAATGGCGGCTTGGGTCGTGCTGTCCAACAATGGATCGCGGTTGCGCGCGTTGTAAGATGCCATTTTGCCCTCGTACCTCACAAATAGATGCAGTCGCGGAGCTGGGTCAGCCCGTGCTGCATCTCTGTTCTTGGGGCCACCATGGCGACCCTGATAAACTGCTCGCCCGGGTTCTTTCCCGGATCACCTTGAGAAAGATATGCGCCCGGCAAAACCCGAACTCCGGTTTCCTGCCAAACCTTAAGCGCTGTTTCCTCGCCATTCTCGACGGGCAACCACAGGAAAAACCCGGCTTCAGCGGGCATGTAGCCTTGAACGCCGGCGAAAACCGCATCCGCAATGGCGTATTTTTCCTGATAGAGCGCACGATTTTCAGCAACATGGGCCTCGTCTGCCCAAACCCGGGCGGCGGCAGCTTGAAGCGGCGCGGGCAACGGGGAACCTGAGTAGGCGCGCAACTGTTTGACGAGCTTGATCGTTTCTGGCCCGCCTGCAATCAGACCCGACCGCAAACCAGCTAAATTCGACCGTTTCGACAGTGAATTGAACAGCGTGACCCGCTCGGGATCAGCGCCGAGCTCTTGTGCGACAGTCAGAACGCCAACTGGTGCCTCGTCGCGGTAAATCTCGGAATAGCACTCATCGGCGAAGATGCGGAAATCGTATGCCTCGGCCAGCCGGATCAATTCGGCCCAATATTCGCGCGATGCGACCGCCCCCTGCGGGTTCGCGGGCGAGCAGATATAGGCCACGGCGGTGCGGTTCAACACGTCCTCGGGCAAGCCTGCATAATCCGGCAAATGTCCCGTGGCTGCGGTAGCAGGTACGAAATACGGCTCCGCTCCGACCGAGATCGAGGCGACCATGTAGACCTGATAAAATGGGTTCGGGCACAGGACGACCGGTTTTTGGCCGTTCTTTTGTTCGGGGCACAGGGCCATCGCGGCATTATATAACCCCTCGCGCGTGCCGTTCAGAGCCATCACATTGGTGTCCGGATCCATCGCCACGCCATAGCGCCGTTTGATCCAGTCAGTGATGGCAGCGCGCAGTTCGGGTGATCCTTCATTCGGCGGATATCCCTGGAATCCACCGGCGTTTTCCATGATCACATCCGTCACCCAGGCCGGAAAATCGTGCTTGGGCTCGCCGATGGTCATGTGAATTACGTCGCCACCCGGCTGATGATGATCCAACAGGGCGCGCAGGCGCGGGAATGCATATGCCGGTAGGTTCGAGAACCGCTCGGGGAAATTCATAAGTACTGCCTCAATACCGGGATCATTTTCGCCCCGTTTTTTGTCAGATTACAGATCACGCACCCCTTCGTCCAGACAAAGAGGTGCCGAATCAGGGGATTGTGGCATTCAGGTCAGTGCAGATTCGACCGCTGAACCGGCACGCAATAGGGCCTCTTCAGACCCTGGATAGCCCAACATCATAAGGCCGCATCCCGGTGTTCCAGTGGGCAAAGTCAGCGCAGCCAAGCCCATCAGATTGCCGATCCGGGTGTTCCGCAGGGCAAGAAGGTTCTCGGTCACGTAATACTCATGATCGCTCATCAAACGGTCCAGATTGGGCGGCAGTATTGGCGCAGTCGGGGCCAACACGGCGTCGAAACTGGCCGTTGCCGCATCCCAAGCGGTGCGGCAAGCCTTTAATTTCGACCACGCGGACACATAATCCGGACCGGAATACGTCTTGCCCATACGGAACCGTTCCAGAATTTCGGGATACATCGCCTCGGGGTTCGCTTCGATCACGTCACGCCAAAGGCCATAGGCTTCGGTAGTGTAAAGAACACCGGACAGACCCATCGCCTCGTTCAATTCCGGCACGTCCAAAGGAACGATTTCAGCACCCGCTTCCTGTAGTTTTCGCAGCGCATCATCATAAGCTTTGCGCGGCATATCACGCAGATCATCCTTGGCTACATTCTGCAGGTCGGCAAACCGCCGCCCTTTCAGTGTCGCCCCGCGTAGATCTGCGGGTGTTCCACCTTCCAGAAGCGCCAGCACATGTGCTGCATCTTCGACAGATCGCGCCAAGGGCCCTACGGTGTCGAAGCGCAGGCAGAGCGGTACCGTGCCTTCCAGACTGACCCGCCCAGCGGTGGTTTTCAAACCCACCAAATTGTTCCAGGCAGCCGGGATGCGCACGGACCCGCCCGTGTCCGACCCAATGCCACATGCCGCCAAACCCCAAGCAACAGACGCCGCTGCGCCAGAGGATGATCCACCTGAAACCGCGTCTTCATCGTCAATACAGGGCGGCGTGCCGGTGATCGGGTTCAAACCAAGACCCGAAAAGGCCAATTCGCTCATATGTGTCTTGCCCAAGCAGACGGTTCCCATGGCTGTGGCGTTGCGTAGAACCACTGCGTCTGCGTCGGGTACGCGGCCTTTCAGCAAGGCTGATCCTGCCTCGGTTGCTGTACCAGCGGTATCGAACAAATCCTTCCAACTGATCGGAACCCCATCCAACAAGGAACGTCGCAAGCTCAGACCCGCTCTCTCTTTGGCGGCGGCAGCCTCGGCCCGTGCTCTGTCATGGCTCACGCGTGCATAGATCCGGTCGCGGTGCGGATGGGCATCAATGGCGGACAGGTAGGTTTCGGTCAACTCAACCGGATCAATTTGGCCCATGCCGATTCCACGACCCAGATCACACGCCGTCATGGTCAACCAATCCTGCATTTTATCCCTCCGATTTCTGGCTTTTGGCGACGGTAGCGACAGGACCGCACATGGACAATCCCGAAAGGGCGCGCATATTGCAGGGCATGACAATGGCTTCGAATATCCTGATCGTTGGCGGCGGCTTGAATGGCCCGGCGCTGGCGCTGGCGTTGGCGCAAACCGGGCATTCGGTTGCAGTAATAGACACGCTGCCAGAGACGCTGCGTATGAAGGCCACGTTTGATGGGCGCGCATATGCCTTGGCGTTGGCGTCTCAGCGTCTTCTGGATGCGATCAAGGTTTGGGATCGGGTCGCGGAGCACGCGCAGCCAATGCTGGAAATCAAGGTGACGGACGGCTACGCAGGCGCTGGCCCGTCGCCGTTCTTTATGCATTTCGACCATGCCGAGATCGAAGAAGGTCCGATGGGATACATGGTCGAAGACCGCCACCTTCGCCGCGCCTTTTTGGACGCGATGACGCAAGAGCAGCAGATCACCCAACTCAGCGGCAAGACAGTTGTTTCTCAAAAGACCGACATGGCAGGCGTAACACTGGCACTTGACGACGGATCCACCGTTTCGGGTCAGTTGGTCGTCGGATGTGATGGTCGCCGCAGCGGTACAGCGGCGCGTGCCGGTATTAAGCGCAGCGGTTGGGACTATGGCCAAACAGCCCTGGTTTGCGCCATCGAACATGATCTGCCGCATCATGGCGTCGCCCATCAGTTTTTTATGCCCCCAGGCCCGTTGGCGATCCTGCCTCTAACCGGCAACCGCAGCTCGATTGTCTGGAGCGAACATACGGAAACCGCGCAGCGCATCAACGCCATGTCTGAGACGGATTATCTTCAGGTCCTGCGCCCCCGTTTCGGAGATTTCCTCGGTGACATATGGCTACAGGGCGACCGATTCACCTACCCGCTGAACCTGACCATCGCCAATTCCTTCATATCGGACCATTTGGCTTTGGTCGGGGACGCCGCCCACGGCATGCACCCGATTGCCGGGCAAGGCCTGAACGCAGGCCTGCGCGATGTAGGCGCATTGGCCGAGGTTCTGACTTTGGCTGGGCGTCGAGGGGAAGACATCGCATCGACACTGGTTTTGGAGCGGTATCAAGAGTGGCGCCGGTTTGACACCGCCGCTTTGGCCATGGCGACGGATGTGTTCAACAGGATGTTTTCAAACGACAACCCTGTCCTGCGGATGGGCCGCGATATCGGCATGGGCCTGGTCGGCTCGCTGCCCGGGTTGCGCCGTAGCTTTGTGCGCGAGGCCGCCGGGCTGACCGGAGACTTGCCGAAACTGCTGCAGGGCCGCGCGATTTAGTCCAGTTCGCGGGCCTCGTCCACCAACATCACTGGTATTCCATTGCGGATCGGAAACGCCAAACCCGCAGCTTTCGACACCAGCTCCTGTCGGTCAGCGTCATAATGCAGGGTCGTCTGGGTTTTTGGGCAAATCAGCGCCTCAAGCATGTGGCGGTCAAATGCGTGTTCGGATGCGTTCATTGCAGTGTTTCCTCATTTGAACCGCCACGAAGGGCGAACTCGATCAATGTCACCAGTGTTTCGCGCCGGGTGCGCAAACAGGGCGCCTCAAGCAAAGCCTGTTTTTCTTCGGGATCGAAATCCAGAAGCATCGAAAGCGAATTCACCAGTAATTCGTCATCGGCATCTTTCATGGAATCCCAATCAGTTGACAAATCCCGTGATGAGAAGAACCGCTCGAGTAAGGTTAAGAACCGTGTACGATTAAACTCGTCATCCTTTTCGGTTTTACCCAAGTCGCGGTCAAACCCACCCCATGCGACAGCACACCGCCGATAAGGTGTGAATGCGTCCAGTTCCGAAGTGATCCGAAACCGCGAAACCCCGGTGAGCGTGATCAGATACCTACCATCCTCAGTCTCGGAAAACTGTGTCACACGACCGGCACATCCGATCTGATGCAATTTCTTTTCGTCACTCGGGGACGGGTTCGGCTGCACCATGCCAATCAGACGTTCCTTGGTCTTCAAAGCATCATCCAGCATTTGCAGGTAGCGCGGTTCAAATATGTGCAAAGGCAAGCGTGACCGGGGCAACAGCAACGCCCCGGGCAGTGGAAAAACGGATATCGTATCCGGCAGGTCGGCGGGATGCATCATGTATCCGAGTGTAGCTCTGAACCGGAATTAGGCAAATATCATCGAGCTGAGTTTGCGGCGTCCGTTCAGAACAATCGGATCATTTGGCTTCAACGCATCAAAGATCGTGAACAGCTGCGACTTGGCTGCACTTTCATTCCATTCGCGATCCCGGCGGAACAGTTCTAGGAGTTGCGCCACGGCCTCTTCCACATCGCCATTGGCATGCAGTGCCTGCGCCAGATCGAATCGCGCCTGATGATTGTCCGGTTCAGCGTCCACCAGCGCTGTCAGATCGGCCACCGGACCCGCGTCAGCGGCCTGTTTGGCCAGCTCAAGCTGCGCATGGGCTGCTTCGATTTCAGGCGACGTAGAGATCTCGGCGGGTGCGCCATTCAAGATCGCTTCGGCCTGCTCAAGATCACCAGATGCAATGTGAGAACGCACAAGACCACCATAAGCCGCGGCATGGTTGGGGTCTTCGCCCAGGATAGCGGCAAAAGTCTGAGCTGCATCAACAGCGGCACCTTCAGTCAGCATTTCCTCGGCTGCTGCCACCGCGTCTTCCAATTGTCCACCGGGGCTTTCCCCACCAGCGGCTTCTATAACACGATCCACAAATGCCTTGATTTCAGATCCCGGCACGGCACCCTGAAATCCATCAACAGGCTGACCCTTGAAAAAGGCATACACGGTTGGGACCGACTGGATGCGCAATTGCGAGGCGATTGCCTGAGCTTCGTCGACATTGATCTTGACCATTTTCACCGCGCCTTTGGCAGCGGTTACGGCTTCTTCCAAAAGTGGGCCGAGCGTTTTGCATGGGCCACACCAAGGTGCCCAGAAATCAACGATAACAGGAATGTCCTGTGAGGATTCGACAACGTCGGCCATGAACGTGGCCTCGGTTCCATCTTTGATCAGATCACCGGTATCAGAGCCGGCTGCGGTGTTCAGAAGGTCCATGGCAATCACTCTTTCGTTCAAATTTGCGCCCTATATGCAACCACTGAGCGCGGAAACCAAGGGGGAGTTTTCAGGCCGTATCCGATCAAATGTCAAAGGTCGCAAAAACCGGAGCGTGATCACTTGGCTTTTCCCAGCCACGCGCGTCGCGCAGAACCCTGCTGGAATGGCCCGCGTTCGAAATATCGGGTGTCGCCCAGACGTGATCCAGCCGCCGCCCCTTGTCCGCTGCATCCCAATCTCGCGCGCGGTAGGACCACCAGCTATACAGCTGCCCTTCGGGGATATCCTGACGGGTGATATCGATCCAACCGCCTGCGTCTTGGGTTTCGGCGAGTTGCTCGACCTCGATGGGTGTGTGCGACACGACCTTGAGCAGTTGCTTGTGGGACCAGACGTCATCCTCACGCGGGGCAATGTTCAGATCCCCGACCAGAATTGATTTCTCTGGCTTGTCCGCGTGAAACCAGTCCCGCATTTCAGTCAGATAGTCGAGTTTTTGACCGAATTTCTCATTCACTTCGCGATCGGGCACATCCCCACCTGCAGGAACATAGAAATTATGTATCGTCACTCCGTTCTCCAAACGACCGGCGATATGTCGGGCATGCCCCAGACTAGCAAAGTCCTTGTCGCCAACATCCTCAATGGGTAAGCGAGACAGAATAGCGACGCCGTTATAGCCCTTTTGACCCCGCGCAATCATATGGCTGTAGCCAAGCGCCGAAAACGCCTCGGTTGGGATCTTTTCCACTGGCGATTTACATTCCTGCAGACACAGAACATCCGGTGCTTCTTCCTTTAACAGCTTCAGCACGATCGGCTCACGCAGACGGACCGAGTTGATGTTCCAGGTGGCAAGGGTAAAGGGCATGGGGCAGGCTTCCTCTGTCGCGGTTGGCGCAACCTATCGCGGTGTAGGTGCAGGTGCTATCGGAAAAAACGTCTAGGACGGATGCCCATCAGATTGGGGTGCATCATCGTAAATCTCATACCAATCAGGTTTCTCCGAGACAAACTCGTGAAACTGGACCTTTGAAGTCAACGTCGTGTCCAGCGCGTTCGCTGCGATTGGGAAACTGTCTTCATCCGACAGAATCTCGCCAAGAGATGTTCCGCAGTCTTTGCAGAAACATCTGCCGTATTTGTAAGGAGCATTTGGCCGGTACAACGCCACCTTGTCCCTACCCTGCAGCCATATCAGATCTTCCTTTTTCACAAACACAATCGTGCTGGCCCCGGCTTTACGGCATCGGGAACAATGACACGTGCCCATTACGGAGGGTTCGCGTTTCAGTTGAAACCTAACTGTTCCGCAACAACAACTACCCTGAATCACCAAGAATGCCTCCATCCAGAAAATTCTAATGGAACATTACAAGAACATCTGATGCGGAGCAATGTTGGAATTGTCCGCAATCCTGCTGATAACAAGCAATAACAGAACAAAAAAAGGCCGGGCCAAAGGCCCGGCAGTCCAACAGGGAGGTGCATGTCATTACCCGGACATACACGGGTCGGGAGTAATCTAATTATGACCACAGAGTATCACTTTGATCCAAATCAATCTACAGGCGATCAAGATACTAGGCGATATCCGCCCGATTCTGTGACCAAAAGACGCGCATTTGACGGATCAGGCTCGATTTTCTGACGCAGCCGGTAGATGTGAGTTTCCAGCGTGTGCGTAGTCACTCCAGCGTTGTAACCCCAGACCTCGTGCAGCAACACGTCCCGGGCCACCACGCCATCAGTTGAACGATAGAGGAACTTGAGAATATTGGTTTCTTTCTCGGTCAGACGAATTTTGCGGTCATCTTCAGTGATTAACATTTTCATCGCAGGCTTGAACGTATAGGGGCCAAGAACAAAAACAGCGTCTTCGGACTGTTCATGCTGCCGAAGCTGCGCGCGAATACGGGCCAACAGAACCGGAAACTTGAATGGCTTCGAAACGTAGTCATTGGCACCAGCATCCAGACCCAGGATCGTATCGGCATCGCTGTCATGGCCCGTCAGCATCAGAATCGGACTTTTGACACCTTGTTTACGCATCAGGCGACACAGCTCGCGGCCGTCCGTGTCCGGCAGACCAACATCCAGAATCACCAGGTCGTAGATCGCCTCGCGCGCCCGCTCCATTGCGGACTGACCGTCATGCGCTTCAAACACATCGAAATCCTCGGTCATCACCAGTTGTTCGCTGAGTGCTTCGCGCAGGTCTTCATCGTCATCCACCAGCAGGATTTTCTTGAGTTGAGCCATTTCCCGGTCCTCCAAAGCCTTTTCCATCACTTGCGCGTGGAATATGCAATCAACAAGCTTTGCTGCAACGCGCTCACGCCCTCGTGTCCAAGGCAGCGGAAATATTTCACATTTTGCCCCGAAAGCGCTAGGACAAGGGCTGAACGTTACAGGGTAACATAGATGAGTCTGATCCCAGATATCACCGAACTGCTTGCACGAGCCCGCGCAGATCTGCGCATGGGCGTACCCGTCGTACTGACGGACGACAGCGGGTTCGGCGTGCTTGCTGCCTCGGCAGAAACACTCAGCCCGCAACGCCTGGCCGATCTTCGTAGGCTTGGCGGCGAACCGGTGGTCACAATCACTGGACGACGAGCGGAAACGCTCAAGGCACGGGCCTATGATGGTGATCTGGCGCGGGTTTTGATTCCAGAAGATGCAGATCTCGGCTGGGTTCAGGCCGTTTCCGATCCGTCGGACGATCTAAGTTCCCCTATGAAAGGACCGCTGATGACCAAGCGGCAGGGCAACGCACACTTGCACCGTATTGCTATCGCGTTGGCAAAGTCTGCGCGTCTTCTGCCCGCAGCGATCGTGGTTCAGGTCGAGGACGGCAAAACATTCGCCGCAGACCACGGTCTGACATGCATTGATCACACCCGCGCTGCCCCTCATCTGGCGGGCCGCAGCGCGCTGCACGAGGTTGTCGCCGCGCGCCTGCCGATGGAAGTATCAGAAGCTGGACGTTTGCATGTTTTCCGCCCCGAAGATGGGGGGGAAGAGCATTATGCAGTTGAGATCGGGCGTCCGGACCGGGACAAGCCGGTTTTGGCGCGATTGCACTCGGCCTGTTTTACCGGTGATCTGATGGGCAGCCTGAAATGTGACTGCGGCCCGCAACTGCGAGGCGCGCTGGCCCAAATGGGATCAGAATGCGCAGGCGTCCTGCTCTATCTGAATCAAGAGGGTCGAGGCATTGGTCTGGCAAACAAGATGCGCGCTTATTTTCTGCAAGATCAGGGGTTTGACACTGTCGAAGCCAACCACCGCTTAGGCTTTGAAGATGATGAACGGGACTTTCGCCTCGGCTCGGACATTCTGAAATCGTTGGGGTTCAACTCGGTCCGTTTGCTGACAAACAACCCCGCCAAGATTGCAATGATGGAGCGTACCGGCATCGCTGTGACCGAACGTGTTCCGTTGAAAGTCGGCGAAACCGCCCACAACCGTGCGTATCTGGCAACCAAGGCGGCGAAGTCCGGGCATCTGCTGTGACACCCGGTGATCTGGTGCTGACACCGAATGGTGTTCGGTTTCGTGGTCAGCTTTTCCCCTGTTCAATCGGCAGGGGCGGATTGAGCAATTTCAAACGTGAGGGCGATGGGGCTACCCCAACAGGCGTCCACCGTATCGCGGGCATGTTGTATCGGGCCGACCGCATCGCAGCACCGAACTACTGGGCGCGCGCCATCGGACCTCGGGATCTTTGGTCTGACGATGTGTCCGACAAAGACTACAATCACTTAGTCTTGGCGCCATACGCGTACAGCCACGAAAAACTGCGCCGCGCGGACCCGCTTTATGATCTGGTGTTTATTACCGACTGGAACTGGCCAAACGCAGTGGCGGGTCGAGGTTCGGCAATCTTTGTGCACCAATGGCGCCGACCTGGCTATCCTACCGAAGGATGCGTGGCTTTTCGACGTGAGCATCTGCACTGGATTGCCCGTCATATCGTACCGGGCACACGATTGATTATCCCTGCGGTTTGACCCGCTCGCCAAAGATGGCGGACCCCACACGCACATGGGTCGCCCCCAACGCGATGGCCTGTTCGAAATCGCTACTCATGCCCATGGACAGACCTTTCAGCCCGTTGCGTGCAGCGATCTTAGCCAATAATGCAAAATGCAGCGACGGTTCTTCATCAATCGGAGGGATGCACATCAATCCGCGAACCGGCAGGTCCAGTTCGTTGCATTCCGCTACAAACCCATCTGCATCTGCAGGAAGAATTCCCGCCTTTTGGTCTTCTGCTCCGGTGTTCACCTGAATGAACAAATCAGGACAGGATCCGATCTCCTGCGCCAGCCTTGCCAAAGTCTTTGCCAGCTTGGGACGATCGACGGAATGGATCGCGTTGCAAAGCTCCATCGCCTGACGCGCCTTGTTGGTTTGTAAGGGGCCGATCAGATGCAGATCAATATCGCTGTATTGCTCTTTGAACGCGGGCCATTTGCCAGCGGCTTCCTGAACCCGGTTTTCACCAAAACAGCGGTGCCCTTGTTCAAGAACGGCCTGGACCCGTTCATTTGGCTGCACCTTGGACACGGCGATCAACTTTACCGACCCATCAGACCGTCCGGAACTGGTTTCGGCCTTGGCAATGCGGGCGGTGATATCTTGCAATGACATGGCGTTCCTCAATCTGTCTTTGGCGCAGAGAAACACGATGTCGACGCAAAAGAAAAGGGCGGGTCAGAAGACCCGCCCTTAAACCTTGCGGTTCAGATCAACTTAGAAGTTGAACTGGGCACCGAAGTCGGCACGTGTCTGGCTTTCGCCGTCGCCACGCTTCGAGCGGCCAACACCACCGCGCAGCGATGCACCGCCGCCCAGGTCGTAGATGGCACCGATGCCGTACTGCTGGTTATCGTCGTCCGCCGAACCGTCACCGTAAGCGAAGGTCAGAGTGGTTGCAGCGCCAACATTGTAGGCTGCCGACAGACCGTATGCAGTGCCGTTACGTGTTGCGTCAGCAACATCGTCGTCCGCTACAAACAGAGTACCCGAGAAGTCACCGAATTCTGCACCCAAGGTCAGAACGGTCAGGGTCTGCTTCTCTGCACCACCAACGCCGTCAGTTTGACCATAGGCCAGAGCTGCGGTGATGTTGTTGAAGGTGTAGGTCGCGCTGATGTCCCACTTGTCTTCGCCGCCAGAGTCTTGGTCATACGACGCGCCGAAGGCGAAGTCGTTGATGGCGTACTGGAAGAACACAGCGTTTGCGCCAGCGCCGGTCGAAGAGTACGACAGGAAGCTGTAGTCAACGCCAGAGTACTGACCAATGAAGTTTTCCAGGCCAGGCTCGTTACCGTAGTAGTTTGCCAGGTTGTCAAACGAACCTGCGACGTTACCTGCGTCAACACGCAGACCACCGTAGATGACCGAGAAGCGCGCGCCGTTCAGGCCAGCTGCGTTGGCTTCACCAGTGTCGGCGTCTTCGTCAGCTTGCAGACGAACACGGCCTTCAAAGCGAACGCCACCGTCGGTTTCTGCGATTCCGTCGATGTTCAGACGGAAGCGAGAAACCAGAATGGTGTCGCTAATGTTAGGATCTGTCGAACGGTCTTCCAGGTATCCAATACCAAAACGACCGTAACCGCCGAATTTCACTTCAGCTGCTGCAACGCCTGCGGTCGCAATCAGCGCCGTCGTTGCGAAGAGAACTTTTTTCATCTTGTTTCCCTCGGTTTCAATTAAACAGTTTTCTACTCGACACATACCTCGGCATATGTCTCAGCACGGACACCGTTTCGCTCTTTTTGCCCCCCGGGTGCAAGCTTGGCCTAATTGTGGCGGCCTCATTCGGGTCAAATTGGTGCAAGGATGCCACAGTCACTTTTGCCTGCCTTTCCGCGCAGTAGGCCGATATTTCAAAAGAATAGGCTTGTTGCAGATGGGGTCCTTAGCTAGGAGTATCCACCAACAACGCACAATCAGTGAAACAGGACCTGCTTACAATGCGCCTGCCGACAGTTTTGGGTATGATCATGCTGACCGCCACCATTTCGGCATGCGGGCAGAATCGAAGCACAACCACGTACAATCCCAACCTCGTTGGGGGAAATTCCGACGAACGTGAATTGAACGATTCTGATCGAACGACAATCTGGGACATTTTTGATCGCGGCAACGCCGAGCAGACAACCAATGTAAATCGGTATCTGTGGGCGGCCTCACTGGATGTTCTCAGCTTTCTACCAGTGCAAGAGGTTGATCCGTTTACTGGCGTGATCGTAACAGGTTACGGCAAACCCCCGGGCGGCGGCCGGTCTTATCGGGCCACGGTACATGTCAGCGATCCAGCTTTGGCTGCACGGTCTTTGTCGGTTGCTCTTCAGTCTAACGGAGGCGCACCAGTCAGCGCTGCGACAACTCGCGCCATCGAAGACGCCATCCTTTCCCGGGCGCGCCAGCTACGCATTGCGGACAACAAGTTCTAGCAACCCGACGAAATTCACAATAAGACCACGCCGGGTTCCTGCCCGGCGTTTTCATTCACGAAGGACCGCAAGATGTCGCGTTACTCGGCCACCGAAATCGAAGCAAAATGGCAAGAGGCCTGGGATAAGGCTGGAATCTTTAGGGCCAACCACAAGGCGGACAAGCCGAAATACTATGTGCTTGAGATGTTCCCCTACCCGTCCGGCCGAATCCATATGGGGCACGTACGCAACTACACGATGGGTGACGTGATCGCACGGCACAAGCTGGCAACCGGCCACAACGTGCTCCACCCTATGGGCTGGGATGCCTTTGGAATGCCTGCGGAAAACGCGGCCATGGCCATTGGTGGTCACCCCAAGGACTGGACCTACAGCAATATCGCGGACATGCGCGCGCAGATGAAGCCGCTGGGTTTGTCGATTGATTGGTCCCGCGAATTCGCTACTTGTGATCCCGAATACTACGGTCAACAGCAGGCTTTGTTTCTGGATATGCTTCAGGCCGGGTTGGTGTATCGCAAGAACGCTGTGGTGAACTGGGATCCGGTCGACATGACGGTTCTTGCCAATGAGCAGGTCGAAGCCGGGCGTGGCTGGCGCTCGGGTGCTTTGGTTGAGCGGCGCGAACTGACGCAGTGGTTCTTCAAAATCTCGGATTATTCCGAAGAGCTGCTGGACGCGCTCGACACGCTCGAAAACTGGCCAGCAAAAGTGCGCCTGATGCAGGAAAACTGGATCGGCAAATCGCGCGGCCTGCAATTCTCGTTTGATCGCACCGACGAAGGTGAGCCGATCACGGTCTACACGACTCGACCGGACACTTTGCTGGGTGCGTCCTTTGTTGGTATCTCGCCCGATCACCCGATTGCCAAGCAACTTGAAGCCGAGAATGCGGAACTTGCTGAATTTGTTGCTGAATGCCGGAAAATGGGCACCACCGAGGAGGCTGTTGAGACAGCTGAAAAGCTGGGCTATGACACCGGCATCAGGGTCAAGCACCCGCTGGACCCAAATTGGGAACTGCCGGTCTGGATCGCGAACTTTATCCTGATGGACTATGGCACCGGCGCGATCTTTGCCTGTCCGGCGCATGATCAGCGCGATCTGGATTTCTGTCGCAAATACGACTTGCCGGTGATCGATACGTTCTTCGCCTTGGACAACGATACTCCGGTCGACAAAATCGCCTTTGTGCCTCCTAAGACTGAAAAAGTCCGTTGGGCGAACCATTTCGCTGGTTTGACTGAGGCGACGGGCGATGAAGCAATCAACGCCACCGTCGATTTCGCTGAGAAAGCGGGCTGGGGCGAAGGTGTCACAAAGTACCGTCTGCGTGACTGGGGCCTGTCGCGTCAGCGCTACTGGGGCTGTCCAATTCCCGTTGTGCATTGTGATTCCTGCGGCGTCGTGCCCGAAAAGCCCGAAAACCTGCCAATCCGCTTGCCCGATGATGTCACCTTCGACAAACCGGGCAACCCCCTGGATCGCCATCCAACTTGGCGGGATTGCAAGTGTCCTAATTGTGGCGCTGCGGCTAGGCGCGAAACCGACACGATGGACACGTTCGTCGATTCCTCTTGGTACTTCGCCCGTTTCACTGCGCCCAAC
The DNA here is from genome assembly GCF_056536585.1 of Ruegeria sp. CK2. Lineage (NCBI taxonomy): Bacteria > Pseudomonadati > Pseudomonadota > Alphaproteobacteria > Rhodobacterales > Roseobacteraceae > Ruegeria > Ruegeria sp. CK2. Next base: position 110,666 of record NZ_JBQFPW010000011.1, on the reverse strand, counting down.
GCCGAAACACCCACCGATCTGGTCGAGGCCGAATACTGGATGAATGTCGACCAGTATATCGGCGGCATCGAGCACGCGATTCTGCATCTGCTGTATTCGCGGTTCTTCGCGCGGGCGATGAATATCACCGGCCATTTGCCAAAAAAGGCGATCGAGCCATTTGATGCCCTGTTCACCCAAGGCATGGTGACGCACGAGATCTATCAGACCCGCGATGCCAACGGTCGCCCGGTCTATCACCTGCCCGAGGACGTGACCGACGGCAAACTGGCTGATGGCACTGAGGTCGAAATCATCCCCTCCGCCAAGATGTCGAAGTCGAAGAAAAACGTGGTTGACCCGGTCAGCATCATCTCGGCCTTCGGTGCCGACACCGCGCGCTGGTTCGTGTTGTCCGATTCTCCGCCGGAACGGGATGTAGAATGGACTGCAGCCGGTGCCGAGGCGGCGTTCAAACATCTAAGTCGGGTCCATCGCATCGCGTCCGAGATCGTCAGTTCGGACGATCCGGCCAATAATGAAGACGAAACCCTGCTGCGAGAGATGCACAAAGCCATCCATGATGTGTCGGGGGGTGTCGAGTCCTTTGGGTTCAACGCCTCGATCGCCAAGCTTTATGCCTTCACCAATACTTTGGCGAAATCCAAGGCGGGTACAGGCGCCAAGCGCGAAGCGGCCAAAACGCTGGCGCAGCTGATGTCGCCGATGACCCCGCACCTGTCAGAAGAGCTGTGGCAGATGCTGGGGGGCGAAGGACTGGTGGTCACTGCCCCATGGCCCGTCGCCAATGAGGGCATGTTGGTCGATGACACCATCACCCTACCGATCCAGATCAATGGGAAACGCCGTGCGGAAATCAGCATTCCCAAGGATTTGGGAAAGGATGAGGTTGAAAAAATCGCGCTCAGCACCGAAGCTGTACAAAGGGCACTGGATGGTGCCACGCCGAAGAAAGTGATCGTAGTCCCGGGCCGGATCGTAAATGTCGTCGTTTGATCGAAGAACCTTTCTGTTGATGCCGCTGGCGCTGGCCGCCTGCGGCTTTGAACCGGTGTATGCCCCGGGCGGATCGGGTTCAGAATTGTATGGAAAAGTTGCGGTTTCCGCCCCAAACACTGTTGAAAGCTATTTTCTGGTTCAAAATCTGGAACAGCAGCTGGGCCGCAGCGCAAGCTCTGGCTCGGAATACAAACTGGATGTGCAGGTTTCGACTGTGACCCGAGGCGCCGCCATCTCAACAACCAATGAAACCAACCGATATACCATTGACGGAAGCGCCCAATATTCGCTGCGTTCCAACGAGACTGGACAAATCGTTGCATCAGGTAACGTGACCGATTTCGTTGGCTATTCGGCTGCTGGATCAACCGTGTCCACATTAGCGGATGAGCGTGACGCGAAAGAACGGCTGATGGTGATTCTGTCGAGCCAGATCATGAACCGCCTCTACGCCACACCAGGTTTGTCCGCATGAAACTGAGCCCGCGCGAGGCTGAAGGATATTTCGCCAAGCCGGACGCCAACAAAACCGGATTGCTGATCTACGGAGCAGACGCAATGCGGGTCGCGCATAAACGCCAGCAGGTTCTGGCCGCTCTGCTTGGATCGGGTGCTGAAGAAGAAATGCGCCTCACCCGAATGCCCGGCGATGATCTGCGCGGTGATCCGGCTTTGCTACTGGATGCGGTCAAAGCTGTTGGTTTCTTTCCAGGCCCCCGCGCCGTCTTCGTCGAAGATACCACCGATACGGCCGCGCCAGCGATCGTTGCGGCCCTGGAAGATTGGTCGCCAGGTGACGCCCAGATTGTCGTGACCGCAGGGCAGCTCAAGCCAAGCTCAAAAATCAGAAAAGCGTTCGAGGCGCATCCGGCAACCTATGCGGTGGGGATCTATGATGATCCACCCTCCCGAGCCGAGGTCGAGAGGGTGCTGGCACAAGCCGGTGTGCAGAACATTCCAAACGACGCGATGTCAGCGATCAGCGAATTGGCCGTCGGCCTCGGCCCCGGGGACTTCGCCCAAACCATTGAGAAGCTGTCGCTTTACAAGCGCGGCGACACCTCTGAGCTGACGATCGAAGATATTGACGCCTGTGCACCGCGTTCGACCGAAGCGGTGGTGGACGACGTGTTGAACGTGGTCGCAGAAGGACGGGCCGGAGAGATCGGACCTATGATCCGGCGGCTTCAGGCCCAAGGAACCAACGGCGTCACGTTGTGCATCGGCGCCACGCGGCACTTTCGAACACTTTATGCCTGTGCTTCTGACCCTGGTGGTGCAGCCCAAGGGATCGGCAAGCTGCGTCCACCGGTCTATGGCAAGCGACGTGACCGGATTCTGCGGCAGGCGCAGGGTTGGGGTGCTCCCAAGCTGCAAACCGCATTAAGGGTTCTAACCGATACGGATTTGTCGCTACGGTCGGCAAGTCAGACTGCACCCGCTATGGCGCTGGTCGAACGCGCGATGATCCGATTGGCGATGCTCGCCCGTTCGCGATGAACACGCGTTTCGCTTGACGCCTTCCCGATCTGCCCCACACTCGGCACAGTCCCACTCAGCAGGAGCCCCGCATGTACAAGGTCTATGGCAGCATCCCCAGCCGCGCCTCGCGCGTTCTTTGGATGCTGGAAGAAATCGGTCAGCCCTATGAACACGTCAAGGCCCGTCCGCGTGATCCGCAAATCACTGCGTTGAATCTGTCGGGTAAAATCCCTGTGCTGGTCGATGGTGATGCGGTGATCAGCGACAGCTCGGCGATCATGACCTACCTGGCGGATAAGCATGGGGCGCTTACTTATCCTGCCGGAAGTCTCGAGCGCGCGGCACAGGATTCGGTTTTCTTTACCATGCTCGACGAGTTGGATGCGGTGCTGTGGATCGCAGCACGTCACACTTTTATCTTGCCCGAGGACAAGCGCGCGCCTCAGGTTAGTGAAACGGCAATGTGGGAGTTTGATCGCAACCTTCAGCGCCTTGAAAAGCAGTTCGAAGGTCCGTTTCTGCTGGGCGAGAAGATGACCATAGCAGACATCCTGTTGGTTCACTGCATGAGCTGGGCCAGAGGCGCACGGTTTTCGCTGAATTCCGACGTGCTGAACGCCTATAGCAAAGAGATGAGGAACCGGCCCGGATACCTGAAATTGGCCGAACTTGCGCAAAAGTCCTAACGGATGCTCTGGGCCTTCAACCAGTCGACGGCGGACTGGCCAGCCCACCGGCCCGTCGCAAAACAGGCGGTCAACAGGTAGCCACCGGTTGGGGCCTCCCAATCCAACATCTCTCCGGCGCAGAACACACCCGGCACGGCCCTGAGCATCAGGCCGTCATCCAATTCGGCCCGAGGAACACCGCCAGCGGTCGAAATTGCCTCATCCATAGGTCTTAGACCAGCATGTCGGACAGGCAGGGATTTGATCACTTGCGCCAATGCGTCTGGCGTATCCGGAAGCGGGCGGCCGAATTCCATCAGCAAAGCTGTTCGGGTGCCGCCAAGTTTCAATACCTTGCGCAAGTGGTTAGACAGGCTGGATTTACCGCGGGGCTTGCTTAAACGGGTCGCGATTTCGCCTTTTGTCAGGTCTGGCATCAGATCGATGGTCAGGGGTGCGCCCTTTCTCACCGCCTTGCAGATGGTATAGATACCGCCACCTTCTAACCCGTGTTGGGAAATCACCGCCTCGCCCCGCGTTTGCGCGGACCCTGCCTGTAAAGCAACGCCCTTAATTGGCGCGCCTAAATGTGGCGACATATGCTGTGACCACTCGACCAGCAGGCCTGCATTTGCCGGGGCAAACGGGGTCAAAGTAAGTCCCTTAGCCGCCAGAATTTCGGCCCAACTGCCATCGGAACCCAACCGCGACCAACTGGCCCCTCCCATGGTGAGGATCGCGACATCAGCGACGACAGACTGCGGCCCTTCCGGTGTGTCGAACGTCAACGCTTGGCCATCCCAACCGGTCCAGCGCCAGCGCACTCTTACATCGACACCCGCCTGTCCCAGTCGCGCAAGCCATGCGCGCAGCAATGGGGACGCCTTCATCACTTTGGGAAAAACCCTGCCGGTTGAGCCGGTGAACAACTCTTGCTCCAGATCGCGGGCCCAGTTCTGAACCCCCTGAGCATCAAATGCAGCGATCATCGGCTGCAACCAGTCCGCAGCTTCATCGTAAGACGCGATAAGGGTTTCAAGCGGCGCATCTTTGGTCAGGTTCAAACCCGATTTGCCAGCCATCAACAATTTGCGTGCAACTGACGGCTTGGCTTCGGCCACAACAACCGAATGGCCAGCATTGGCCAGTTGTTCTGCGGCCATCAAACCTGCTGGCCCTGCCCCGATCACCACTGCCTGCGCCATTGTCGCCCTCTTGCCTTAGCCGCCCATTGGCGTGATTTTGCGGTCACTATGACAAACAGTGATCCGATCTGCCCGCTTTGCGACCGTCCGATCCCCGATGGGTCTGGCAGCCTGCATCATCTGATCCCAAAACTCAAAGGAGGCAAGGGCGGACCCACCGTTTTGCTGCACCAGATCTGCCACAAAGAGGTTCACGCAACACTGAGAGAAGCGGAATTGGCCCGTAGCTTCAACACAATCGACGCGTTGCGAGCCCATCCGAGGCTTGAGAAATTCTTGGCCTGGGTCCGCAAGCGCCCGCCTGGGTTTCGGTCGAAAGTGCCTGGCAAACGGCGCGGGCGGTGATCAGCGCGGCAAAACCGGGTCACCAAATGCGTCCTTGAGCGGTGATGGCAGGCCTTCGATCTCGATCCCCAGATAGTCAGGTACTGGCGCAAACTCCGCACCCGCAACATGTTGAAATTCCAGCGTTGTGTACGGGCGTCGCCACAACCATTCGCGATTCTCAACCGCCCACAGATCAGGATTTGGCAAGGTGTCATCGGTAAAAGCGTAAAAGTGCAGGTCAAACCCATAGGGCGACACGTCCTGCACCGACAAAAGCGTCATCCCCTGATCACGGCACCACGTGTCTTCGGAAGCTATGTCGCCGGTTCGCAATGTGATCTGGCCGATCCGAGCCTGCGCAAACGGCGCGGCCGGATCAGCGCCCTGTTCGGGGCGGTTGCCTTCGAAATCGTGCTGCAACAGCTCTATAGCGAAGCCCTCGGGATCGCTTAGATGGCACATATACCCGATATCGAGAAACTGTTGTGGAGCGCTGATCTCGACACCCTGCCCTTGCAGGAAAGCCGCCGCCATATCCACATCCGGCACGGTCACACCGATTTTCCAATAGCGTTGTCCGCGATCGGGCGCATAGCCTCCACCACCGGACATCAAAAGCAAATCCGCGTCTTCGCCGTGATATCCGATGCGGCAAGTCTGTCCTTCCTTGTGCACGGACATTCCAAACGCTTCGGAATAGAATTGCGCAAGGCGATCAGTGTCAGAGACCCGCAACCGCAAGGCAGAAAGTCTCATACACATAACTCCGCTATTCCACTTGCAATTTTGGGATCTGCGCCAACGCTGTCCGCCACCAGCTGTCGCGCTGTTGACAATAGATCTTCAGACTCCACGACGCGGTCAACCAGACCAAAAGCATATGCCTCTGGCGCGGTGATCTTCTGTCCAGCCATGAGGATCAGCTTGGTCCGGGCTGGCCCGATCAATGCAGACATACGTTTGGGGTCAGAAGGTTGGGGCAAAAATCCAAGCTTCATGACGGGATAGAAGAACTTGGCCGACGGGACGGCAATGCGAAGATCGCAGGCCAAAACCATTCCATTGGCCCCGCCCGCCAGTGTTCCGTTCAACGCCGCAACGGTCAGGCAAGGTAGCGCCGCAATCGCGCCGGACAGCCGCTCCCAAACATCCGAAGTCGCAAGCCCGGCGCGCGCCTCGTCCAGATCAGCACCTGCACTGAAAACCTTACCCACCCCTGTCAGGATCAGCGCGCGCGCCTCAGTCGCGGCTTCGGCGATTTCGGCCAGTTCGGTCAGCATCGCCCCGGTCAGAGCGTTCGCCTTTCCCGGGTTGTTGATCGTAACTGTCCAAAGGCCGTCCTTCTGCGCAAGTTCGATCACGTTAACCCAATCCTCTTGCGGATTTCGTCCTGTCTGAGCGAAATTTCCGTGCCAAGATACGCGTCTGAGTCCGTGGAACACATCCACAAAAGCGCGCGCGCCGGCCAGTCTGCCGGAATGTGATCCTCCCAATCCAACTGGCTGACCGGATTGATACCGCTGGCCTTGATGACCCGCTGCATATCCGTCGCAACCGTGCCCGGTGACAGGCCCATGGCGCGAATCCCATGATGGCCTTCTTCCAGATGAAGACACTCTGTCAGCATCTTCGCCCCCGCCTTAGAGGCGCAATAGTGACTCCAAGCCTCAACCGGGTTCGATGCTGCGCCAGATGACACGGTCAAAATGGTACCACCCCCAGCGGCGCGCATAACCGGCAGGGCCGCACGCATACCGTAGAAGACACCTTTAAGGTTGATATCAATTGCCTGGCTCCAAGCCTCGGTATCCGCGTTTGACAGATGAAAGATCGGCTCGATCACGCCAGCATTTCCAATCAGCACATCCAAACCGCCGAAACGGTCGACGCAATCTGCAACCACTTGTTCGACCTGCGCAAAATCGCTGACGTCGCAGGCCAATGCAATGGCATTGTCACCCAGCCCGACAGCCAGGGTTTCGATCTGATCTCGGCTACGAGCGACCAAGACAACATTGGCGCCAGCTGCGGCAAAAACGCGCCCTGCCTCGGCCCCGATCCCGCGGCTGGCCCCTGTTATGAACACCGTTTTTCCTTGCATTTGCTTCTCCTTATCCGTCGGTTCGGAAATCAACTACAGCCGTACCGCGTAAATGGGGAATTGGTCTACCCCTTGCCCCCTTGACGATACCCTCCACAAGCCCGACCATGCGCACCAAATTGATCAAGAAGGGTTACCTTATGTCTGTTTTCCTACGCCGTAGTTGCGGCGCAGCCTTGGCTTATGCCGTTGCAACCCAAGGCGCACTGGCCGACCTGACCGCAAACGATGTTTGGGCTGATTGGCAAACATATTTCACATCAATGGGTTACTCCATCGCCGGTGACGAAAGCGCATCAGGCAACGTTACCACCATTTCCAACATGACACTGTCTATGGAGTTTCCCGACGACGACGGGCAATTCCAGATGGCCATGCCGGAAATGACGCTGACGGAAAACGGCGATGGCACGGTCAGCATCGACTTGCCTGAAAGCTTTCCGATGACAGTTGCCGGACAGACCGAGGGAGAAGAGTTTTCTGCCGATGTCGTCTATTCTCACAGCCAGTTGAATATGGTCGTTTCCGGGTCGCCAGAAGACATGACCTATGATTACACGGCGGCCAAACTGGCTATCGTTCTGGATTCGCTTGAGATGGACGGTGAAACCTTGCCGAGCGACACTCTGGCCGTCAGCATGGAAGCGACCGATGTGGACGGAAGTTCGCGGATGCGTGTCGGCGAAAATCGCGACATCGCCCAAACCTTTAATGCGGCTGACATGTCGTACAATGTCCGGTTCAAAGATCCGGAAAACGACGAAACCGGTCTGATCGACGGTAAACTGAATGGGCTGGCCTTTGAAGGCGAGAACATCATCCCAAGCGACTTTGACCTGTCAAACCCTCAGGCCTTCTACGAGGCCGGCTTCGCCTTTTCGGGCAACTTCACGTACACCTCTGGTGCGACAGATGTCAGCGGCGTCAGCGAGGGCGAGGAGTTTTCCATGGGCAGCACGTCCGAAGGCGGACGTTTCGCAGCCAGCATAGATGCAGAACGCGTAGCCTATGACATTGAACAAAACAGCACGAAGCTGGCCGTTACCACGGCAGATCTGCCGTTCCCGATCGAACTGGCGATGGCCAAAGCCGGGTTACAATTTGAGTTTCCGCTTCAGCAGTCAGAAGAGATCCAACCGTTTGGCTTTGGTATGAACCTGACGGATTTCACCATGTCAGACGTGCTGTGGGGCATATTTGATCCGGCGGGCACATTGCCACGCGATCCTGCAACTATTGCATTGGACACGGTTGGCACGGCCAAAGTTCTGATGAATATCTTCGATCCCGAGTCAGCCGCTGCATTGGAAGCAGATGATGCGACGCCCGGAGAGCTGCATTCATTGAAAATCAACGAGTTGCTGGTCTCGATGGTCGGAGCCAAGTTGACCGGCGACGGCGACTTTGCCTTCGATAGCGCAAACGTTGAAGAATATGGCGGCCTGCCCGCGCCGTCCGGTGTCGCAAACCTGCAGCTTGTAGGGGCCAACACGTTGATCGACAAACTGATCGGCATGGGTCTGATGTCAGACAATGACGCTATGGGCGCGCGGATGATGATGGGCATGATGGCTGTGCCCGGCGAAGAGCCCGATACGCTGAATTCCAAGATCGAGTTCACTGAAGACGGCCAAATCCTGGCCAATGGTCAGCGCATCAAATAGCGACAACATGAGGAGGCTGCTTCGGTCCGGCCTCCTCATCCAGACGATTGCAATCTAGTGCGCGACAACTGTGTCAGCGCGTCTGATCTAACGCATTTCTCGTATGCAAATATCCATCTCAGGCGTTGTTGCCTATTGGTGTTTCATGCACATAAGGCCAACCTTACCGATGTGGTAAGCTGGAAACTCAGACGTGATAATGCCATCGACTCTCTGCACAATTTGGTCACGGGTATTGCGAGACGGTCGGTCCAAGGCTAGGTCCAGTGCAATCAAACCGGAGGCCACATGACCCGCACACCAGAAGAAATCAGCCAGCAACTGCTGGATGCGGCCCGCACTGCAGGGGCCGAGGCCGCCGATGCGATCGTTATCGACGGATCTTCGGTTTCCGTCGAAGTGCGCGGCGGTGCGCTTGAGCATGCCGAGCGCTCTGAAGGCACGGATTTGGGTCTGAGGGTGTTTCTGGGAAAACGGCAGGCAATCGTTTCAAGCTCGGACAAGCGCCCCGAAACGCTGAAGGTTATGGCCGAACGCGCGGTTGCCATGGCCAGCGAAGCCCCCGAAGACCCGTTTACCGGGTTGGCTGAACGTGACCAGATTGCCCAGGATTGGGATATTCAGGCGCTTGAACTGTTCGATCCGACCTCGGAGCCCTCTGCCGAAACCTTGATGCACGATGCGCTTCGCGCCGAAGCAGCGGCGTTGGCCGTTTCCGGCGTATCACAAGTGTCGGACGCAGCGGCAAGCTACGGAACGCACCGGGTGCATCTGGCAATGACCAACGGGTTTTCCGGTGGGTACAAGCGCAGCAGCCGTTCAACGTCGTGTGTTGCCATTTCAGGCGAAGGCACCGGTATGGAGCGTGACTATGATGGCGACAGCCGAACGTTTCAGTCGGATTTACGCAGTCCCGACGAAATCGGACGCATAGCCGGCGAGCGCGCGGTGGAACAGGTTGGCGCCCAAAAACCAGCAACGGGCAGCTTCCCGGTCTTGTTCGACGAACGTATTTCATCGTCATTGATCGGCCACCTGCTGGCCGCCAGTAATGGCGCCGCTGTTGCGCGCGGAGCATCATGGCTGGCAGATAGTCTGGGACAACAGGTTCTGCCCGAACATCTGTCCTTGATCGAAGACCCACACCGCCCGCGCATCTCAGGCTCGCGTCCTTTTGACGCCGAAGGGTTGCCCACGCGACGTCGCGCCATTGTCGAAAACGGTATCTTGACCGGGTGGACACTGGATCTGTCCAGCGCGCGTAAACTGGATATGGCCTCGACCGGAAATGCCACGCGCGGCGTCTCAGGGCCGCCATCGCCCAGCAACTGGAATCTGAGCCTGACACAAGGCGACCAGAGCCGTGGTGACCTGCTGCGAGACATGGGAACCGGGTTGCTGGTGACCTCGATGATCGGTTCTACGATCAACCCCAACACGGGCGATTATTCCCGGGGCGCTTCGGGTTTTTGGGTCGAAAATGGAGAGATCACGTATCCGGTGAATGAATGCACGATCGCAGGAAACCTGCGCGACATGTTGAAACGCATTTTGCCGGCCAATGACGCGCGCCCATACCTGTCGCGGGTCGTCCCCTCGTTGCTGATCGAAGGAATGACGCTTGCCGGCAACTGACTTATCTCTTCTGATCGAAGCCGCCCTAGAGGCTGGCAAGATCGCCACGCGATATTCTGGCACGCAGGCGCAACGTTGGGACAAGCCCGATGGAGCCGGGCCAGTGACCGAAGCAGATCTGGCAGTCAATGCGATGCTTGAAGAACGCCTGCCCGGCGCGCGTCCAGGCTATGGTTGGCTTAGCGAAGAGACTGAGGACACCCCTGACCGCCTGTCGCGGAACATCGCGTTCATCATTGATCCGATCGATGGCACCCGCAGTTTTGCTGAGGGCGCGCGTACTTGGGCACATTCCCTTGCCGTCGCGGACCATGGCGAGGTGACGGCGGCCGTTGTGTACCTGCCAAGGCGCGACCTGCTTTATGCTGCAGCAAAGGGACAGGGTGCCACTTTGAATGGGCAAGTGATTCAGGCATCCCAAGCCGCTGGATTGGATAAGGCCGAGATTTTGGCGGCCAAGCCCAACCTTGCCGCGCGTCATTGGCGTCTGGGAGAGGTCCCAGTCTTTGAACGAGCCTACCGTCCTTCTTTGGCATATCGCATGGCTTTGGTTGCACAAGGACGGTTCGACGGCATGCTGACCCTTCGTCCCAGCTGGGAATGGGACATCGCCGCTGGTGATTTGATCATTCGCGAGGCAGGCGGACTCTGCTCGGACCGAACCGGCCTGCCTCTGCGATTTAACAACTCCCATCCCCGTCTAAACGGGGTCATTGCTGCTGGTGCGGATATTCATGCGCAATTGTCAGCGCAACTGGACCCGGACGGGTCGGGCATTAGCGAATGAGCAAGCCGCGCTCTCTGAGTCTGGCGGCCTATCGGGTTCTGTCCTGGGGCGTGCCAAACGGGGTTGGTCAATCGGACATGCCCCGGCCAGAGGGCGAGTTGTTGTGGATTCACGTCGCGTCGCAGGATCGACTGCGGGTCGTCAACGACTTCTGTCGTCAGATGCAACAAGCACGCCCCGGGCTTTCAATTTTGCTGACGGCACCACCCAACGCCGATCTGGCGCGTTGGACTGGTTGCACATTTCCTCTGGTCAAGCTTCCGATGGAACAAGCCGGGGCAGCACGCGGGTTCCTGGACCACTGGCGCCCGGATATGGGGATTTGGGTTGGCGGTGGCGTGATGCCAAACATCATCACCCGCGCGCACGAACGTGGGATTCCCCTGATCCTGATCGAGGCGAAACTGGACATCACGATTGCCCGCAGCGCGCGCTGGTTGCCTGATATTACCCGGTACACCTTCGATTGTTTCCGCCAGATCCTGACAACTACCCCTGAAACCGCGCGTCAAATTCGGCGGCTGGGCATCCCTTCCACAAAGGTGTCAGAGGCCCCGCCTCTGCAGATCAGCCCGAACCCAAGCCCCTGGCCCGAGGACGAGCTGATCGAAATCAACCAAACACTCGCGGGGCGACCCGTGTGGTTGGCTGCTTGGGTTCAGGACAAGGAGTTCATTTCTGTTCTCAGCGCACATCGCCAGGCACTAAGGCTGTTACCGCGCCTGGCGCTGGTGCTACACGTCGCTGATATCAGCGAAGCCACACCGCTGCATCGTCGCCTCGAGTCTATGGATCTGCGATGCAGCAATTGGGATGAAGGTGGGTTGATCGAGGACACGACCCAAGTCATCCTGTCATCAGAACCCGAAGATCTGGGCCTATGGCAGCGCCTCTCGGCCGTTGCGTTCATTGGCAGCTCTCTTGAATTTGACGCAGGCGGACAGGATCCGCTGGACTCTGTCGCGCTGGGTTCGGCCATCATTCATGGCCCGTTTGTGAACCGGTATCAGGATCTGTACCATCGTCTTGAAAAGGCCGGGGCGGCGCGGATGGTCAAAACGGCAAACGAGCTGGCAGAATCGGTTGTTCAGCTGCTGGCACCCGACAAGGCTGCGGCCATGGCTTTGGCGGGATGGCAAATGATTACCGAAGGCGCACCCCAAGCAGATCAGTTAATCGAGATGGTTCAGGAAACTCTGGACCGTCGGAGTACAGACGATGCGCGCACCTGAGTTTTGGAACACGGCCCCAGGCCAGCTTGATATTCGGGCACGGGTGCTGGCTCCTCTGGGCCGGATTTATGCGTCTGCTACTGCGCGCCGGGTCGCTTCGGGTTCCGGTGTAGATCCCGGCGTGCCAGTGATTTGCGTCGGCAACCTGAACGCGGGGGGCACCGGCAAAACACCAACCGTTATCTGGATTATCGAGCAGCTAAGCAACGCCTGGCACAAACCGCACATCGTGACCCGCGGACATGGTGGGTCGTTGGAAGGCCCTGTTCAGGTCGACCCGTCCAAACATACTGCCGCGCAGGTTGGGGACGAGCCGCTACTGCTGGCAATGTTCGCTGATGTCTGGGTCGCCAAAGATCGGGCGGCAGGTGCCTGGGCTGCCGCCGCCGAAGGGGCAAGCGTGATTGTCCTGGATGATGGGTTTCAAAACCCGTCAGTCGCCAAGGATTTCTCAATCATTGTGGTCGATGCACAGCGTGGATTCGGAAACGGCTTGTGCCTTCCCGCCGGACCATTACGGGAACCGGTGGAAGCAGGGCTTCAGCGTGCGGACGTGGTATTGTCGCTGGGGGATGCCCCTGCTCAGTCGCAGTTTATGGAACGCTGGGGCACGAAACTCACGGTCCCGCATACCACCGGAGCCGTTGTGCCCTTGCAAACAGGGATGGATTGGGCCGGTACGCGGGCTTTGGCCTTTGCGGGCATCGGACATCCGGAAAAGTTCTTTGAAACTCTGCGCCAACAAGGCGTTGAGCTTTTGCGGGCAGAAGCACTGAATGATCATCAACCGCTGACACAGGCCCTAATGACCCGGCTGGAAAACGAAGCGCGGGTGCTGGGTGCACAGATGTTGACCACCGAAAAGGACGCCGTACGCCTGCCCGCGGCCTTTCGAAGCAAAGTGATCACTTTACCTGTTCGCCTTCAGATGTCGGAACCAGAAACGATCAGGGATATGCTGCTGCGCGCCGCACCATCCCCATAGAAGACCCGGCCGGCACCCGATGCGCCGACCGGAAAAGCATTAGCTGCCCAACTCGTCTTCGATCAGTGCTTTGAATTCTTCGTAAGACTGGTTTGAGACGTTCTTGCCATTCACAACAAACGAGGGCGTTGCCTCGATGCCGTCACGCTCAGCGTTTTCCTGATACCAGGCAACCAAAGTCTGCGCGCGGGTGCCGTCCTGCAGGCACGCTTCAAGCTGGTCATTGTCGATACCGGCGCGGCGACCGATTTTCCGCAGTTCATCGACGATCTCGGTCGGACCACCGGCGCGAGTCCACTCGGACTGCCCGTCATAGATCAGATCGGTAATGCCAAAGAATTTCTCGGGACCCGCGCAGCGCGCCACCATCGATGCCCAAAGACCGTAGCGGTCAAAGTAGACCTCGCGGTAGATGAACTTGACCTTCCCGGTATCGATAAAGTCCTTCTTTAGCTGCTTGTAAGTGCCTTTGTGGAAATTCGCGCAATGAGGGCAAGTATAGGATGCATATTCGATGATCTCGACAGGCGCATCCTTGTCCCCTTGCACCATTTCAACAACGGTCGATGTGTCCAGATCCGCTTCTTGTGCCTCGGCACTGCTGACCAGCGGATTGGGTGCGGTGGAGTTTGACAGCGTCAACCAATAGCCGCCAGCGGCGACGGCGACGGCCGTACAAATTACGGTTGCAATACGGCTCATTCTCAGCCCTTTCTCAGCGTTTCTGTTTGGATAGAACGTTACGACCAAGACGTTCAAGGGCCGCGCGTAACTCACCATCGTGAACCTCTCGCGACACTTTGTCAGCCTCGGCTACAATTTCGGGTGCAATCGTAGGTTTCGGCTTTTTCGGTTTGTGATCGAAACTGGCCTGCCCCTCGGCAAATCCGGTCGGCGCGGTCTGGGTGATGCGAATACGGCTGATCGCATTGTAGCCATAGATCGCGTTGACCTTGTCGCGCAGTTGTTCCTTTTGCATTTGCAACATCGGTGCCTGCGGACCTGTCGTCAGAACGGTTAGGGTCGCACCAATCCCGCCTTTGCCATAGCCAACTTTCACAGGTCGCGAGATGGCGGCGGTATCCTGCCCCACAATCTCGGCCCAATGGGTCAACAGGCGCGACACAGCAAAGCCCCGGCTTTCACCGGCGCGCCGAATCTGGTCATTCAGCAAGGTTGCGGTACGTTTGAATCCGCGGGTCGACGAACGTCTGCGTTGCATCTGGTTTCCAACTCCTGCACCGCTATTGTAGAGGGCATGGGCACAGGCGCCAGAGAAACCCGACAGGGAGATAGATAAAACTTGCGTGACATCAGCGAATTCAGCGTAAGCGCCGCACTTTTGGACTGGTACGACCACAATGCCCGCCAAATGCCGTGGCGTGTCGGCCCGGCTGATCGTGCCGCCGGAGTGACACCAGATCCCTATCGCGTGTGGCTGTCCGAAGTCATGCTGCAACAAACAACGGTTGCTGCTGCGCGCGACTACTTCATGCGCTTCACAACGCGGTGGCCTGATGTTGCTTCACTGGCAGCTGCCCCGGACGATCAGGTCATGGGGGAATGGGCCGGATTGGGTTACTATGCCCGTGCACGCAACCTGCTGAAATGCGCACGCGTTGTGGCAGACGAATACGGCGGGCAATTTCCGGATACCGTTGACGCGCTGCTCAAACTGCCGGGCATCGGCCCCTATACTGCAGCCGCAGTGGCAGCCATTGCATTTGACCGTCCCGAAACGGTTCTGGATGGCAATGTCGAGCGTGTCATGTCGCGTCTTTGTGACATTCATGACCCTTTGCCCGGATCTAAACCAATCTTGATGAAAGAAGCCGCTGCTTTGACGCCGACCCAGCGGCCCGGCGACTACGCCCAGGCTGTTATGGACCTGGGGGCCACGATTTGTACACCCAAATCTCCGGCCTGTGGCATCTGTCCATTGCGCACACCTTGCGCGGCGCGGATTGCAGGAACACAAGCGGATTTACCCAAGAAAACAGCCAAAAAACCGAAGCCTACGCGGTTCGGGCATGTTTACATCGCACGTCGGCGAGACGGCGCCCTGCTGCTGGAACGTCGGCCCGACAAAGGGTTGCTGGGTGGCATGCTAGGCTGGCCCGGCTCGGAGTGGTCCGACACCCCGTCCGAGACACCGCCGTTTGCAGCCGACTGGAGCGTCTTGTCAGAAGAGGTGCGCCATACCTTCACTCATTTCCATCTGGTTTTGCGGATTTGGACCGCTGAACTGCCTGCGGAAACAACCACGGACGGCCTTACCATTCTGGGTAAACACGAGTTCAAGCCCAGCGATCTTCCAACCGTGATGCGCAAGGCACATGACCTTTGGCAGAGGCAATAAGCCTGCTGTGCAAGCGCGTTTGGCGCGGCTAGGCTGCGCATATCCTATCGGAGCATCAGGATGATCGCATCTGGCACACTATCGGGTTGGAGATCCGCGATACCCTTTTGGGTTTCGTTTCTTTTGATCCCACTAATCTGGGCAACTGCCGTTGTCGGTGGCTGGTGGCTTTTGTTGGTACCCTTGTCGACATGGTGGGCCTTTGCGGCGCTTGACCGCCTCACTGGGCTGAATGAGGACAATGCCGATCCGAACACGCCGGACGATGTGCTCCAGTGGTATGTTTTGCTAACCAAGCTTTGGACACCCGTTCAGTTTCTGACACTCTACGGCCTGATCTGGTATGCCACCCGCACCGATCATCTGTCGGGGCTGGAAGAGTTTGGGTTGTTCTTCGGGATGGGCGTCATCTCGGGCACCATCGGTATCAACTACAGCCATGAATTGATGCACCAAAGCAGCCGTCTTGAACGCTGGTTTGGTGATGTGCTTTTGGCGATGGTCCTGTATTCCCATTTTCGGTCGGAGCACCTGCTGGTCCATCACCGCTATGTCGGCACGCCACGGGACCCTGTCACCGCCCGGTACAACGAGGGTTTTCATCGGTTCTACCCGCGCGTTTTACGGCAATGTCTGGTTTCCGCATTCAAAGCCGAACGCGACAAGCTGGCCCGCAAGGGTCAACCGTGGACGGATCGCAAAAACCCGTTCTGGCGCTACTGGGCCTTGCAAGGCGGAATGATTCTACTTGCTTTAGTGATGGGCGGCTGGCTGGGACTGGCGCTGTTCCTGCTTCAGGCCGGCGTTGCGATCTGGCAATTGGAACTGGTGAACTATGTCGAGCATTACGGGCTGACCCGAAAACACCTGGGCGACGGCAAATACGAACATGTCTTGCCGCGTCACTCGTGGAACGCGTCGCAAAAGGCTTCGAACTGGTTGTTGATCAACCTGCAACGGCATTCGGACCATCACTACAAACCGAACCGACGCTTCCCGCTGCTGCAGCATCATACTCAGGACGCGGCGCCACAACTGCCCTATGGCTATCCGGTGATGACCATAGCCGCGATGATCCCACCTCTGTGGCGTCGGGTAATGAACCCCCGAGTCCGGGATTGGCGGCGTCAATACTACCCCGAGATTTCGGATTGGAAGCCCTACAACAAAGCAATGAACCCGCAACCAAACGCCTGACCGCAGCGCGCTTTTCGCGCGCTGCCCGGCCCAACGGTTGGCATTGCATCTTATGATGCAATTTAAAGCGGCGGGAGCGCTTCCCCTCACATCATCCAGATATCCATCGCAGTCTCGACTCCGCGCACGGCCTGTTGTGGGCACAGGACAAAACCCTCCATCAAATCCTGGCCTGTGGGCGGTTCCTTTAGCGCCTGTTCCCGCACAGCCTCACTGATGACAACGCGTGCCTTCAGGTCGCGCGTTTTCGCCTCCAACTTGGCAGCGACATTCACCGCATCCCCAATAACCGCAAATTCCAATCGATTAGCGCCAATGTCCCCCAGTACAACCGAGCCGAAATGAACTCCGATCCCGACGTGAATCTCAGGGTCTCCGGCCCGACGGCGTTCAAGGTTCCAACGTTCCATGACATCCACCATCGAACGCGCGCAGGCCAATGCGTTGGTCGCATCAAAGAGTGTCGGAACGGGTGTGCCGAACGTGGCCATCAGCCCGTCCCCCAGATACTTGTCCAGCGTGCCGTGGTGTCGGAAGACTTCGGTTTCCATTCGGGCATGAAACCCACGCAATACTTCGATGACGTCATAAGGATCGCGCCCGGCCGCAAATTTTGTGAACCCCACTATATCAATGAACAAAACGGCGATGTTCTCTTTCCGAACTTGCTTTAGCGGCTCGTCATTCTGGCTGAGTTCTTCAACCACATTGGGAGAAAAGTATCGGGACAGGTTTGCCCGTTCACGCTCAAGCCCTGCATTGGTCATCAGCAAGTGGTTCAGCCGACGCATTGAGATACCCAGAGTCACGGCCACCATGACAAACACGATGACCTGTTGCACTCGCTGCGGCACCATGAAGCTGTTTGGGTCCAGCAACTCAGCGACGTCCGGATACCCCTGCAACGCATCTGCCAACCGCTCACTGATGCCGGGTATCGGGGTTGCCAGCCACCATGCGATAATCCAACCGGCCGTCCACATCATTGCGGTCCATGTCCCGATTGCGACAACTGTCCGCCAGGAATACGCAAGCGTCCCCGCAGCCAAGATGATGAAGAAGTACTGAAAGTTGTCAAAGCGATACTGCATGGCCAGTGGCCTTACATCATCGCTAAACGGATTTGGTACGATCATGCCCAACGTCATGATCAACAAGTCCAAAAAGATGAGCAGTAACTCCGTCCGGGACTGTCCCACCCGACCAGCGCGGCGGATCAACCAGCCATTTGCGCAAATCAGCAACAGGATGAAATGATACCACATGACATCCCAATGCGGATTCAGAAAGATCAGCAGCCCTCCGGTCAGCGCCATCGCAATCCAACGGGCCCGAACTGCAAGCTCCAAACCCTCGCGCTTGTGCCGTGCCAATGCGGCCTCGGTGTATTTGTTGTCCAGCTCGACGCTATCCGGTTGCGTCAGGAAAAACCTTTCGAGACGAGATTGGCTTGCTGTTGAATCAGTCATGGCCTCGGCCTTTTGCAGGGTCTGTCAGGGCTGTTGCATGCAACCATCTCTGGCACAAAAACAAAAGACCCCGCCGTATACGGCGGGGCAAGGCGTAGTGCCTTGTGTCAGGCCACAGGCACCGGCGGTATTTGGTTGTCAGCTGTGCAGTTCCGATCGGATCTGCTGGCGCAGCACGTCGATTGGTACGGTTTTTCCATCGCGCTTAAAGCACCAATAGGTCCAGCCATTGCAAGATGGTGCATTCTCAAGATGCGCACCGACCTGATGGATCGAGCCTTTGACGTTGTCGCCCACCAGCGTGCCATCGGCACGCACTTTGGCTTTGTGGCGCTGGTTCATGGAATATAGCTCTTCGCCAGGACGCAGCATGCCGCGTTCGACCAACTGGCCGAAAGGCACACGCGGTTCGGCGCGTTTGCTGGCGCTGACTTCCAATGCCTCACGGTCAAACTTACGGACCTTGGCGATGCGTTTTTCAGCCACCTTGCGATAGCTTTCCTCGCGCTCGATCCCGATGAATTCGCGGCCCAGCATCTTGGCGACAGCGCCAGTTGTGCCTGTGCCAAAGAACGGGTCCAAAATAACATCACCTGGATTGGTTGATCCAATCAGAACCCGGTGCAGCAGCGACTCGGGCTTTTGCGTCGGGTGCGCCTTGTCGCCGTTTTCATCTTTCAGACGCTCATGCCCGGTACAGATCGGCAGCACCCAATCGCTGCGCATCTGTACGCCTTCATTCAGAGCTTTCAGCGCCTCGTAGTTGAAGGTGTATTTCGCACCTTCCTGTTTCGAGGCCCAAATCATCGTCTCATGCGCGTTGGTAAAACGCTTGCCGCGGAAATTCGGCATCGGGTTAGACTTGCGCCAGACCACGTCATTCAAAATCCAATAGCCTGCATCCTGCAAGGCCGTGCCTACACGGAAGATATTATGGTACGATCCAATCACCCAGATCGCGCCATTCGGCTTCAACAGGCGATGGGCTGCTTTAAGCCACTCTCGTGTGAACTTGTCGTAAACGCCAAAGCTGGAAAATTGGTCCCAATGATCGTCAACTGCGTCTACCTGAGAGTTGTCAGGGCGATGCAACTGGCCTTTCAGTTGCAAGTTGTAGGGCGGGTCCGCAAAAATCAGGTCCACGGATGCCGCAGGAAGACTGTTCATCACATCGATGCAGTCCCCGGATAGAATCGTGTTTAACGGGAGCGCGGCTGCGCTCTTTGTCTTGATTGTGGTCATTTCACTGCCTCGGTTCCACGGCGCTTTTGCGCTCATTTGGTTGAGACAAGGATGAGTCATCCTGGATTCGCCGTCAATTTCTTTTTTGAATCAGAGACTTACGATTTACTCTTGATACAAGATATTGTGGACCGGCTTGAAGGAACGTCTATGGTGTGGGGTCACACCAAGATTTCGCAGCGCATCGCGGTGTTGTTTTGACGGATAGCCAGCATTTGTGTCCCATCCATAGCCGGGATGCTGTTGCGCTAAATCCACCATCACTTGATCACGCCAGTTTTTGGCAAGGATCGAAGCCGCCGCAATCGACACAGATCGCGCATCCCCTTTGACCACCGCTTGCGATGCGATCTTCAAGCCGCGCGGGATCAGGTTTCCGTCAATCAACACGTAATCCGGGGCCGGTTTCAACGCGGCCACGGCTCGCTCCATCGCCAAATGCGACGCGCGCAGAATATTGATTTCGTCGATCTCAGCGACTGACGCCTTGGCAATCGCGAATTCGGCGCTCTGCCGAAGCGCGGCATCCAGAACCGCGCGGCGCTTGGCTGTCAGCTTCTTGGAATCGTTCAGCCCTTGCGGGATGTCCTTTGGATTCAAAATGACAGCAGCTGCCACCACCGGACCAGCCAACGGACCGCGCCCAACCTCATCAACACCAGCGATGCGGACATAGCCATCTGCATGCAGGACTTGCTCTAAGTTGTAATTCGGTGCTGTCATATAATCGAAAAACCGTTTTTCGTCTTACGTCGCAAGCAAAAAGAGAGGGCAGTTTTCACCACCCTCTCCTACGCAGCGTTTCTGCGACGCCGCTCCTGCTCGAAAAAGTTACTGGTAAACGACTCGATATCCTTGCTGGCGCAGGCAAGCAGGCTCGAACGCGCGCTTGACCTTTTTGCCATTCCAGAAACCGACCTTGCACTGTTGCGGCAGGCTATTGGAATGTCTGTAGTGCTTCTTGAGGCAATTGGGGCCCAACAGAGGACGATCACCGTAGGCTTTGAAAGTCCTCAGGCAACGTTGCGGCAAATCATAGCGTGCCACATGCTGCGGCAACGGTCGCACGGGCTGCGGCGTGATCACAGGCGCGGGTCGCACAGGTTCGTAATGACGTGTCGCGCGGTTTTTGCGTTTGTCTTTGTTGTAATGGTGAACTGCTGCGCCGATGATCGCGATTGCAGCCAGCCCGCCCAGAATATCACGGGTTTCAGCCGCACGGGCCTGAGACGCCGAAACCCCAGTGACTGCCACGGCAGCCGCAATGATCAGAGCAATGAATTTCCGGTGCATAGCGATGTCCTTTCGGATGTTCTGGCGATCCAGCAAAGGACCGCAAATTCGATGCTAGGACACTGGGGTTGCCGCTGTCAGACAAGCAATAGCGGCGCTTTGTTATCGGATATCAACGGCTCCAAGCCCTTTAAGTTATTGAATATCAGATGCACCCGTGCGCAGGATGCAGCCTATGAAACCGATCCTCTCTTCTCTGGCCTGCGCTGCCCTGATATCGCTTTGCTCGGCTGCATCAGCGGCTGACTGTTACGCAGATTACAAGGCAAAGCAGGACAATCCACTGCGCCTGCATTATGGCATCATGCAGGTCTCGGCCTGTGACAAAGGCCAGGCACAGCAAGAGGTCGCCCAGCGCCTAGATGCGTCGGGTTGGACCTTACTTAACGTCCTGTCCGTGTTTGGACCGGAAGGGTTGGATCAAAGGAAAACCAATGCCGGAAAATTCTATCTCCGTTTCTGATGCGCGGCGATCCGGCGTTCGTCTGGTTGGTTTGGGTATCGCCGCGATTTTGGTGATTCTGATTACGGCCGCGGTATTCCTGTTTTGGACCTTGCCAGACGCCAATGCCTTTAATGCTCGCGTCGAAAGACTGTTTGTTGAAAGCGACTTGACTGCGCAAGCCGAGATCCGTCTGTTGGAAATCCTCGCACAATCCGGCACCGCCTTCGCAGACACTTTGGCCAGCTATCGCATGGTGATTTATGTCTTGCTGGTGTTTGCATGCGCGATGCTGGTGTCAGCACTTGTTTTTCTTGTGATGCTTGTTCTGTTGAACCGGCGCATGGCACAAATTGAACGCACAGGCATTCAGGTTACATCTCTGCTGATCAGTCGCGAGGAAAACACTGTTTATCTCAACAACATGGATTTTAAGTTGACGCCCGCAGCCATGGAAACCCTTTCGGTTCTGGCTGAGTCCCGGCTGGATGACGAAGTCCTGTCGGGCGCACAGATTGAGGCGATGATTTCCGGCCGCAGCGCTGCAGATTGCGACGAAGCTGCGGGCGCTACTCGGATCAAGCGATTGCGCGATACATTGGGGAACCAGATGGTCAGTGAGTTGCTGGTGAAAAACATCGCAAAGAAGGGCTACATGCTGTCCATCGAAAAAGATGTCATTCAAATGGTTTGATCGCCCGGCGACATTGCCTGCAATGGCGAAAACCCAACTCTCCCCCTTGGAAAATCGGCCACAAAGCCCCATTCTAACAAAGCCTATGGCAAGGGAGGTCGATCATGAACGTCCACGCCACACCGAAGATCAAAGGTTATGGTATCTCCGTTGAGCCGTTAAACGGCCGGGTCGCCATTTACCGTAACGATATCCTTTTGGCCGAAAGCCAGAACGCCAAGGTGATGTACGAAACACGCCTGTCGCCCACCATTTATTTTCCGCGTCAGGATGTGAACGTGGACCTCGGTGACGAAACCGATCTGCAGACGTTTTGCCCATTCAAGGGCACAGCGACTTATCACAATGTGAATCTGGTAGGTGAAAATCTGGCCAATTCTGTCTGGTCGTACGAAGATGCTTTGCCGGAAAGTGCGGCCATTCAAGGTCACATTGGTTTCATGCCCAGCGCTTACACGTCTATCGATCTGGGCGACAACCGTCTGCGCGAACCCGAAGATGGCAACATAAGCGGCCCGTTGATTGACTGGCTGATGCGCGGTGCGTCATTGGCCGACACCCCAGAAGCCTTTACCAAGGCTTTGGCCGAAAAAATGTTGCAACACGGCGTTGCGATCCAGCGCCTTAGCATTTTGGCATGGTCCTTGCACCCGCTGATTGTCGGGAAACATTACATTTGGGAAAAAGATCAGCCCGAGATTCTAACACGGGCCCCAACATATGAAATCTACGACCACCCGGCATTCCTCAACAGCCCGTTGCGCCACGTTTCCAATGGGATGGGCGGTGTTCGTCAAAGAATAAACGATGACAACCCCCATAACAGTTTCCCGATTATGGAAGAACTGCGTGAGAAAGGGGCGACAGACTATGTAGCAATGCCGCTGCCCTTTTCGGACGGGCGCACCAATGTGCTGACCCTGACCTGCGATCATCCAGATGGTTTCACGACAGAGAATCTGGGATTGGTCTTTGAATGTGCATCAGTGATTGCCCGCTTTTACGAAGTGTTTATGCAGCGCGAGAATGCCCAAGTGCTTCTCGAAACATACGTGGGCAAGCGCTCTGGCGCTCGTGTTCTTGGGGGTGAAATCAGGCGTGGTGACGGGGACGAGATTGATGCAGCCATCATGTTCTGCGACCTGCGCGATTCCACCAGCCTGGAAGAGCGATTGGGCAGAACGGCCTACATCAATCTGCTGAACGAGTTTTTTGAAACCGTTTCAGGCATCGTCCACGATAATGGCGGTGAGGTGTTGAAGTTCATTGGCGACGCTGTGCTGGCCGTTTTCCCTGCAACCGATGACAATCCCGCCGCCGCGCGCGCCAATGCGCAACGAACTTCGATTGAAATCGTTGAAAGGTTGGGGGAATTGCGGAAATCCGAAGCAGATATCCATTGCGATTGCTCAATTGGCGTGGCGTATGGACGTGTGACATATGGCAACGTGGGGTCGCGCGAACGCCTCGATTTCACAGTGATCGGGCAAGCCGCGAACATTGCCGCTCGCCTTGGGGAATTCGGCAAAGCGTCAGGTCACCGCATTGTTGTATCCGAGGATATCGTGCCCGCTTGCGCCAATGCGCTGCCATTGGGTAAGGTCAGTCTGCACAACGTGTCGAAGCCGGTGTTATCTTTCGCGTTACGCACCTCAGCAGATGAGATTCTGAACAGATGACGCGACCCGAGGCTCTATCGAAAAATTCTGATTTATTGCGCGCAATTCATGACCTGAAGCCCATCAGAGTAAGCAGTGTGTCCAACTTTCTTGCACCGCGCGGAACTACCCAACAGCCCTCAGCAAGATCAGCGCGGTTTGAGCTGGAGAAACCGAGGTTTGCAGTTGAGCAATCTGGCTGCGCGCCTGATAGGTGTCCGTCAGTTTCTCGACAGCCTCTATATTGGCAAATTGAGCCAGATCATCCGACCCTGTTAGCTGACGTAAACGGTCCTTAAATTCGGACAACTGAGTGTCGATATCCAATTGCGCGAACTCAGACGGCAATCCAAGCGCTGTCTCCATCATGCTGCGAAGCGGTGGCAATCCCATCAGATCGAACCATTTCGTATCACCACTGGAACCGCTCTTCGCCAGATCGACCAACTGATGTTGGGCATACAGCGAAATACGCATCGTTTCATCAGATTCACCAACCGAAATCTCAAAACGATTGACCAAGTTTTTATGAGCGACTTTCTCCATATTTGTGACAAGCCCCGTTTTTCTGACCTCACCTGGGCCGAATCCAAAAGCATCAGAAAACTCGCGATATCTTTTGTCCGACAGACGGTTGGACAGCGCGTCTTGCGCGTTGGTCCCATCTTCCAGAACTTTTTGAATAAAGAACCGGTTGTTCAGATCGCCTTCCAATCCAAAGGCGCCCAGCGCGACCTGCAGTAACCGCCGATCAGATACCAGGTCTTCTGCGGATTGAACCTTGCCGATATTGTCCAGAAAATACTTGGTTTCTCTCTCATTTACGTTCGAAGACGTGAAGCTTTCAATCTGGGCGTCATATGTGCGCTGAAGAAACCGCCAGCCGACCAGCCCACCTGTTGGTATGACGGGTTGGAATGTCATTGTTGATACGCCATCAACCGCTCTTCCCGCGGCAACAAAGACCGCAAGGATTTGAGGCATTTGTAGTAGTTCTCAGCAACCAGCGCGTCCGTTGCTTTAGCCAATACGCGACGACTGTCGGCGTCAGTAAAGACCTGGCTCAGTTCTTCGACGCGGCGCAACAAATGCTGACGGGCACGATCTGGCTCCATGTCTCCCGACAGTACAAGTTGGGCTGCGTAACACACGCGGCGCACCGGCGTATTCGCCTCATTCGGGTGAATCGCATCCCGCAGCCGCAAAACGTTTGCCTCAGGTGTCACGATCGAAAACCGGCTACGGCGGTCCCCGTTTTCGATCACAACACCGTTGATCAGAACCCTCTCTTTTGGGGCAAGCTTCAAAACCAGCCCACCCATCAGGTCGCCCTCATCTGGCGCAACCCGCGCAGAACAGCTGTGTTGATTTCAAGAAGAGGTTCGACTGTAGCATTGTTGCCCAGGATCTGGCTGCTGTGATGTTCAGTGAATTCGGCCAGATAGAAGATCCGGGCTCTAAGATCGTTTGGCAAAGCGTTATCCGAATCTGAAACACCGGTCGCCAGAACCGTCCACAATCGTCTGTTCTCGTGCAATGCTTGCACAAACGCAGAGAAATCCGTCGTTTTTTGGGCTGCGGCCGCTTTGAGCCGACGCGTGATTTTCGAAATTGCTTCGTATTCCGTGTCACGCGGCGTGCGTATCGGAGCGGCAGTCTGCGCATATGCATTTTGAGCAAGCGTTTGCGGTGTCACTTGAAGTCCTTCCAATGTGCCGTCTTTAGGCGATCAGGGTTGGGGCGCGAAAGCCGCGCCCCAACCAGATTCCGAGCTTAACGAAACAGCGATAGGATCGATTGCGGCGCCTGATTAGCAATCGACAACGACTGCGTCGCCAGCTGTTGCTGAACCTGCAGCGCCTGCAGACGGGCAGATGTCTCTTCCATATCCGCATCGACCAGAGAGCCGATCCCCGATCTGAACGAGTCGGTCAGGTTAGAGACGAAGTTCTGCTGAGTCTCAATCCGCCCTTGTGCCGAACCAAAGGCTGCGGCGGCGTCGATTGATGTGTTGATCAGTGTCTCAATCGTACCAAGTGCCGCGGCTGCTCCCGCGTCAGAAGACACGTCAACCGAGCTTAGCGCACCAAGCCCACCGGACCCAGCATTGGTGAACTGGGCCGACACAGTAACGTCACGATCAGCATCTGCACCAGCTGTCGCTGTACCTGTTACGAAAGACAGCGTACCCGCCGCGCTGGAATCATAATCGATAGCAACGCCGGTGATACCAAGCGCGTCGATCTGATTCTTCAGCCCGACGGCAACAATGGCATCAGTATAGGCGGCATCATAAGTGCCAGACGGGTCAAGATCACCGGCCTGAACCGTGTAAGACGCCACTTTGTCACCAATGGTAATCGCGATCTTGTCACCGGCTGCAAAGTTGTCGGTCCCGCTGTTGATCACGATGTCACCGCTGCCACCGGATTTGTCCATGGTGAAACCGGCCGCATCGTTATCAGTTGTTGCGTTATCCGATCCCGCAAGGACGCCTTTGCTGGTGTAACCGCCGGTCGACAAATCCTGACTTGCAACCGAAATCGATGATGAGCTCACGTTGCCGGAACTGTCGCGGTCCAGCGAGGACAGGATCGAAGCAGTCCCTGCCGAGCCATCCACCAGATTCAGGCCGTTAAACTGCGCAGCTCCAACGACCGAGGCGATCTGATCCCGCAGCGCGCCGACATCGTCATTGATTTTATCTCGGTCAACGTTGTCTTCCTGAGCGGAAACGATCTTTTCCTTCATCTGGGTCAGAAGATCGGTCACTGTTTCAGATGCGTTTCGCGCAACCGCAACTGTCGATTCACCCAAGGCCAGACTGTCTTTGATTGCCTTGAATCCTTTGACGTCCGATTCCATGACCTTGGAAATTGCCCAAACAGCAGAGTTATCTTTTGCAGTGGCAACGTCCTTACCGGTCGAAATCGCGTTCTGGGTCATTTCCAGGTTTTTGTTGACCGACTTCAGGGTCTGCAGCGCAACCATTGCGCCATTATTTGTCAGAATGCTGGACATAGTTTTCATCCTTTTCCGTTCGGGCCTTTAAGCCGCTGTTCACCCCACAGAATCTGCGGGAAATGGTGTCTTTCTGACCTGTGCGATGCGCCGTGCGGCTGTTCGCGCCACCTGCTGTTTCAGGTGCAGGATCACTTTTAAGGCCGATCCCCTAACGGAGTGCTAAAACGCGCGAACCGGAAATTTCGGATTTGAATCAAACTTTCGTCTATGCCCGCTTTTCCAGTTTTGCATGACCACGAACTGGAAAACCGCTGCGCTGCCCGTCTGCGCCATAAGTGCTGAACTCCTGCCGAATTCGTCTTAGCTCGGCCATTCGACCAGCGACCGCGCGAATTCCTTCCGCAGCGCTGTTCAGTAATGCCTGATTTCGCTCGACCTTGTTTTGTACTCGACTCAGCTCGTTACTGTCGCGAACATGAAGATCATTGATCGAACCGATCAGCTTTTCCTTTTCTGGTGCCATATGCGTCAACAGATCCAAATCCCCTTCCACCAGCGCTGCGCGCTCCAGATCCAAAATTTCTTCGAGCGAATTGATGAGGGATGTATTGGGGTCAGGTGTCATTTGTTTTCTCCATCATTGATTGCAGAAGAATTTCGGACAATCCGACGCCACCAGATCGGGCCAGTTGCTGAGCTTGATGCTGTACAAGAAACGAAGAAAACTGATCCTCGCCCGCGCCGCCCCCAAAGGATTGCCGTGTTTTGCCCAAGCCTGCGGATTTCAGCAATTCAGCCAAAAACGCCGCTTCGAGGTCTTCGACCGCAGCCTGAAGCCTGTTCGCGGTTGACGGCGGGGTGGCCATCTGGGGCAGTGGGGAAACCTTCATTGCTTTCTCCGAAAATTGCTTCGAACTTTCTCGATCAAAGGTGAAAGCAGTTAAAATAAACGTAACTTCCTGCAGGCAAATTCCCGGTGAGACAAACGGAGCCGGAGCAAAATGCCCAACCCGCTTACACTGGCAACCTCGACGCCAACCACGCCCAATAAACCCGGCGCCGGCCAAAGGGAAAATCACGATTCCAAAGAATCGACAAGCTTCCTTGACGTCATGAAGAAAGAGGACATTCCCTCCGAACCGGAGGCCATGATTGCAGACGCTCAGGACACGGAAGCGGAGGTAGAGGCCAGGACCCCTGACGTTGAAGGAACCCCTCCCTTACCGCCCAAGTTGCTGGTCGAAAATCAAGTATCCCAGCCAACAAGGGTCGCTGAAAGTATGGCCACTACTCAGCCGGTAAACGACGGCACCTCCGAGGTTGCTCCAACACAAAGTGAAACATCCAAGGTCGTCACTCCTGAGACCAATCTCGTGGACGAAGTGCAGAGACCGGTTTTGAGACGAGATAACCAACCAATGCCCGCACCACCAAGCGCGACGCCTGTGCCGTCTGAGGGTAAAAATGCAGGAAACCCCGCCTCTGCAACACGGGGATCTGAGATCATTCGCTCGGACGGACCGGCGACCGCCCAAACAGCGCACTCCGTCGGACCAGTTTCCAAACTCGTGGTCAACCCGTCCGCAATGGGTTCGCGGCTGGCCGATGATCCGCAATCACCCCCTATCCCGGCGGGCACAAGCGCCCGGACGAATGCGCCAAAGCCTGCTCCGACCGTAGCGCTGATTCAATTGATCGCTGCGGCCAAGGCCGCCGACTTAGACGAGTTTCAGCAAAGCGAAAAAGCAGAAGGGCTGTTTTCTTCAAGGGATGAGCCATCACTTCACACCACGCGCGGATCGGGGGCTCAACTGATTTCAACATCGGCGACAACGCGCGCCGAAATCGCTAGGGTGATTGCTGACCAACTGGCTGCTGCCATCCAGTCAAGACCCGGTTCCGGGGCGATTAAAATCGCCCTGAACCCGGAAGAACTGGGGCGCGTTTCCATCGTGTTGAATGGTCGAGAAGACGGGTTGCACGTGACAATTGCGGCAGAGCGCCCCGAGACGCTGGACCTGATGCGACGGCACATGGCGACCCTGACGGCAGAGTTCCAGAAACTAGGATATGGCGAGATGTCTTTCGATCTGGGAACTTCGGCAGATCAACACAACGAGAACGCAGGTTCGCAGGCAGGATCGCTTTTCGAACCGACCGCCGACGAAAGTGAGATTCGAACTGACCCCGTTCCTCGGCGCACCGCCC
The DNA here is from genome assembly GCF_056536585.1 of Ruegeria sp. CK2. Classification (NCBI taxonomy): domain Bacteria; kingdom Pseudomonadati; phylum Pseudomonadota; class Alphaproteobacteria; order Rhodobacterales; family Roseobacteraceae; genus Ruegeria; species Ruegeria sp. CK2. Next base: position 82,055 of record NZ_JBQFPW010000011.1, on the reverse strand, counting down.
CGGGCAGGGGTATTGATATGAGGCTTTGAAGCATGATCAATCCAACTCAAGCCACACAACACGCGGCGCAGAACCAGTCTACCACAGCATCAAAAACGTCCGCAGTGACTTCGGATTTCGAAACGTTTTTGCTGATGATGACTACGCAAGCGCAAAATCAGGATCCTTTGGAACCAATGGATTCGTCGGACTATGCGTCGCAGCTGGCGCAGTTTTCGATGGTAGAACAACAGGTGCAGACCAATGACCTGCTGGCCGCGTTGGCGACCGCGATGGGCAGCGTAAATCTAGATGAATTAGCGAGTTGGGTTGGCATGGACGTTCGGTCTGCATCGGCTTTTCACTTTGATGATGAACCGATCACCCTGTTTACTCAACCGGATCCTGCGGCAGACGAGACGACTTTGGTGATCCGCGATGAAGAGGGTAATGTCATCGATCGCATCACAGTGCCGGTAACCGAAACGGAATTTGTATGGGCCGGTACGGATTCTGCTGGCAACCCGTTGGCATCGGGGACCTACTCAGCAACGCTGGAAAGTTATGAAAACGGGAAACTACTGTCCGAACAATTGGCGTCATCCTATCACCGTGTTGTCGAAGCGCAGGCCGGGGATGATGCGATTGTCTTGACGCTGGAAGGCGGTCTGGTGATATCAGCAACAGAGGTCACGGCGATCCGAACAGGCGCTTGATCTGACGGACTGGACGGGCCAAACCTTGGCAACTTCCGACTCGCCAGAAGAATTGGTAATGCCGCTGTCCGATTTGCCCTCACCACCTTCCGATCTAGTTCGGCAGCTCCAAGATCAGGGGTTGATCGGCTCGGGTGCGCGATTTGAAACGCTGTATGGTGGGCGCACCAATCAAGTGTGGAAGGTTCTTGGGGGCGATGGCGACAAAGTTCTGAAACTGTACCAAACATCCCTTAGAAATCCGCTGTTCCGCAACGATGCAGAACTAGAGGCGCGTTGCCTAAAGGCCTTGGAGGCTTCTGGTTTCGTGCCTCGATTGCGGGCGACCGGCCAGCATCAGAACGATCATTGGGTTTTTTACGACCACGCGCCTGGATCACCTTGGCGGGAAAATCCTGAACCTGTCGCGAAATTGCTGCGCAAGTTGCATTCGCATCCGGTCCTAGACGTCGCCCCGGATGGGTGCAATGGCAGCGCTGATCTCACGGCGCACGGGCAAAAGATATTGGATGGGTGCGCATCAGAAACCCGCCGTAGACTGATCAAATTGCGCCCAGCGCATAAGGTACCTGCGACCACCCAAACCTGCCTGATCCATGGCGACCCTGTTGCCGGGAATATTCTTGTGGCGGAAAGCGGGGTGACATTGATTGACTGGCAATGCCCGGCTGTGGGCGACCCTTGCGAAGACATCGCCTTGTTTCTGTCACCGGCCATGCAACGCCTTTATCGGGGCACACCCCTGACCGCCAAGGAAGTAGACCGATTCCTGTCAGCCTACAAACACCCAGAGATCATCGCCCGTTTCGAAGTTCTTCGTCCATGGTTTGCATGGCGTATGGCCGCATATTGCTTGTGGCGTGTCGAGAATGGCGCCACCGACTATACTGAGGGGTTGCGGTTGGAAATGGAGACGCTCTGAGTTGATGAGATCTCAGAGATCGGCAAACGCCATAGCAGCGTAAGCGGGCGGCATGATCGCGCGACGCCAGCGACCAAAAGGAAACCGCCGCGGAGTCTGTGTCATTGGCGTAGGCAGGTTACTGTCTTGCCCCAACGCCAGTCGCGCCAACGCCCTTCCACAATAAGTCCCCATGGCGACACCATTTCCGTGATAGGCAAAGCCGGCAAGCAGTCCCGCCTGCCCCTGCACAGGCCCAACAAACGGCAGCAATCCACGCGACATGCACACCATACCCGACCAGATATGAGTCGCTTCGACCCGTGACCATTCGGGAAACATGCGCTGAAAATCCTGTTGCACCTTTTGCCGAATTGCGGCCTCGCTGCGCGGGGAGGATCGCAACCCGCCCCGCATGCCGAACAGAAAACGCCCATCCGGCATCAGTCGAAAATAGTGCAGCAGGTTTCGGGTATCATAGCACATCTGATCCGACGTCCACCCCTGCGCCAACCGCTCTGCTTGGCTTAGGGGTCGGGTCACCATAACGGTGGATTGCGCAGGCATGTATCGGGCAGACATCCAGGCTGGTATATCCTCGCTGGAATATCCGTTGGTGCAGACAAGAACCTTTTTGGCGTTGACCCGACTGTTGGGTGTCTGCAGCACAAACCCTGATCCCACATTCTGTATGCTTAGAACCGGGCTTTTTTGGAAGAATTCAACGCCAAGGGCCGCGGCGGCTTTTGCTATTCCGAAAAGATATTTCCGTGGGTTCAATCCAAATCCTACCGGCAGAGTGAGCCCTCCGTGGAACGACCCTCCGATACCTATCCCGGTCAATTCATGTTGCTCGTGCAAAGTTCCCGACGCATCCACAGTCCGGCGCAGCTTTTCCATCGCGCGAGGGGAGTGAGCCAGCTGCGTTTCGCCTTGCGAATGGGTATCAGCTTCGATTTCATGAACCGCCAGCAGATCCGATACCAACTGAACAGCGTCCAGTTCAGCCTGGCCATAAGCTTGTGCCGCCGATTGCCCAAACCGGCGTGCAATTTTTGCGTGATCAAGCTTTGCCCCGCCTAGACAACAAAATCCGCCATTGCGACCTGATGCGCCCCATCCTGGCGTTTCAGCTTCGAACACGGCGACGGAAACTGCGCTTTCGACCAGATGCAATGCGGCAGAAACACCGGTGAAACCACCTCCGATGATCGCAACATCCACACTGGTTTCATCCTGATGCTCGGGCCAATCCGGGCCGTCGATTGTCTCATCCCACCAACACCCCTCGCGCGGTCCAGGGCCGTAGGTGTAGTCTGGGAAAATACGCCTCATTCCGCGCGTTCAGCCGCCATTTCGTCCTGCCGTTGGCGCATCATCGCGCGCTTGGTGACCAGCGATGCGGTGACGACGCCAACAGTGACGACCGCAATCATGATTGTTGAAAGCGCGTTGATTTCGGGACTTACACCCAAGCGCACCGCCGAGAAAATTTTGATCGGCAAGGTCGTGGCTGACGGGCCCGAGGTAAAGGACGCGATCACCAGATCATCCAGCGACAAGGTAAAGGCCAACAACCACCCCGAGATCACCGCCGGCGCAATGATTGGCAGGGTCACGAGGCGAAAGGCCTGAGCAGATGAACATCCCAAATCCAACGCCGCTTCTTCCAGTGATTGATCAAAGGTCACGAGGCGCGACGATACAACGACGGAAACAAAGCACATCGAAAACGTCGTATGCGCCAAAACGATCGTCAGAATACCCCGATCAAGCCCGATGCCGATGAACAATAACAGCAGGGACAAACCTGTGATCACTTCGGGCATCACCAGCGGGGCGTAGATCATACCCGAGAACAGCGTACGGCCAAAGAAACGCCCGCCGCGCACAAGCACATACGCCGCCGCTGTGCCTAGAACAGTTGCCAGTGTCGAAGAGAACACCGCGACGCGTACAGTAACCCATGCAGCATCCAGAAATGCTTCGTTCTGAACCAGTTCACCGTACCATTTGGTCGAGAACCCGGCCCAGACAGTGACCAGTTTGCTTTCGTTAAAGCTGAAGATGATCAGGATGATCATCGGGATATAGAGGAAGGCAAACCCCAGCGTCAGGGAAACCGTGTTGAACCAGCTTAACCTGTTCATTGCTCGGCCTCCGTCTGCTTTTGCTGGTTGCGTTGGAACAGTACGATCGGGATGATCAGGATCAGCAGGAGAACCACCGCCACGGCACTTGCGACTGGCCAGTCCCGGTTCGAGAAAAACTCTTCCCACAACACCTTGCCGATCATCAGCGTACCGGATCCACCCAGCAGGGACGGGATGACGAATTCACCTATCACCGGAATCATCACAAGGAAGCACCCGGCAATGATGCCCGGACGGGACAACGGGATTGTGACCAGCCAGAACGCCTGCACGCGCGAACAGCCCAAGTCTTCGGCAGCCTCGATCAGAGATCCATCCATCCGTTCAAGCGCCGAATAGATCGGGAGAATCATGAAAGGCAGATAAGTGTAGACGATGCCGATATAGACCGCGGTATTCGTGTTCAGAATGGTCAGCGGAGTCGAGATGATACCCGTCCACAGCAACAACTGGTTCAGGTACCCGCCCTCGCTGAGAATACCCATCCACGCGTACACACGGATCAGGAACGAGGTCCAGAATGGCAGGATGACCAGCATCATCAGGGTTGGGCGCCATTCTTCCGGCGCTCTGGCCATGCCGTATGCGATGGGGTAACCAACGATCAGTGTCAGCACGGTCGAGATCAGCGCGATCTTGACGCTGGACAGATAGGCTTTCCAATACAGGTCATCTTCTGTCAGCCAAACGAAATTCTCCAGATCTAATTGGCTGAAAAACTCTCTGATACCGGCCCAACCCTGAGACAGATCCAGCGTCGGTGTGTAGGGCGGGATCGCAAGGGCCGTGTCAGACAGCGAAATTTTCAGAACGATGAAGAATGGCACCATAAACAGGGCCAAAAGCCAGACATATGGAACGGCGATCAAAAAGGCGCGGCGCATCAGTTGGCCAGCAAAACCGCAGCCGTTGCTGTCCAGGACAGCCAGACCGGGTCTTCCCAAGTGAAGGATCGACGCGAGATTCGCCGGGTATTGGCCGATTGCGCCTTGATAACAGTGCCATTCGCCAGCTCGACATAGTAGGTGGATAAGTTGCCCAGATAGGCGATGTCATGCACTTTGCCCTGGATGGCGTTTACGGCGTCTTCTGGCCTCTCGGCGGAGATTGTCACCTTCTCGGGCCGGATCGCCAGATGGCACGATTGGCCGTTGGACAATGCAGTGGCTGAGGTCGCAGTCAGTGGCGTCTGCCCTTCGGCCCAATCGACCTGATAAGTCTCATCTCCGCCCGGCGTTGCGCGACCTTCGATAATATTCACGTCGCCAATAAAATCCGCCACGTAAACCGAGTTCGGGTTTTCATAGATGCGATCGGGCGTGGCAACTTGTTTCAATTGCCCCTGATCCATCACAGCAACACGGCTGGCAACGGTCATCGCCTCTTCCTGATCGTGGGTCACAATCACGAAAGTGGTGCCGGTCTTTTCCTGAATGTCCATCAGTTCGAATTGCGTGTCTTGCCGCAGCTTCTTGTCCAAAGCGCCCAACGGTTCATCCAGCAACAGCAGTTTGGGCGCTTTGGCCAGCGATCGCGCCAATGCCACGCGCTGACGTTGCCCGCCCGAGATCTGATGCGGTTTGCGGCGGGCGAATTGTTCCAGTCGGGTCAGGCGTAACATCTCTTCGACGCGTTCTTGCAGATCATGTTTGGGCATGTTGTCCCTGCGCAAACCAAAGGCAATGTTGTCCCAGATGCTCAGATGCGGAAACAGGGCATAAGACTGGAACATCATGTTTACGGCGCGTTTGTTGGGCGGGATCGGATCAATGTCCTGACCCCCAAGCAGAATGTGCCCTTCTGTCGGGGTTTCAAACCCGGCCAGCATCCGCATCATCGTGGTTTTCCCACAGCCGGACGGCCCCAGCAAAGCAAAGAATTCACGCTCGAAAATGTCCAGAGACAGGTTGTCGATTGCCGTGAAGCTCCCGAAACGCTTGGTCACATTTTGGAACTGGATCAATGGTTTCGCCTGTGGGTCTTCCCACGGCGCAAAAACGTCAGAGTTCAAAGCGGCCCCCGCATGTCGGTCAGGACAGAAAATACGCTGGGCGGTGTCGACACCGCCCAGCGTCGAATAGTCGGATCAGGTACCAGACTTGACCTTGGTCCAAAGACGGGTCACGACCCGCTGCACCTTCGCGGGATAAGGTGTGGTGATGTAGAGATTCTGCATCGTAGCATCATCCGGATAGATTGCCGGATCACCGATCACGTCTTCCTCAAGAAATTCCTGAGACGCTTGGTTGCCGTTCGCGTAGTACACATAGTTCGACGCGGCGGCCATGTTGTTGGCGTCCAGAATGAAATCAAGGAACTTATGCGCGCCTTCCGGATTTGGTGCATCCGCCGGAATGGCCATCTGGTCGAACCACATCAACGATCCTTCGGCGAAGGCATGATATTCGATCTCAACTCCATTGTCCGCCTCGGCTGCACGGTCCCGCGCCTGAAGGATGTCACCAGACCAGCCTACGGCAACACAGATATCGCCGTTTGCGAGCGCGTTGATGTATTCTGAGCTGTGGAACTTTTGAATATGCGGCCGGACGCTGGTCAGAACCTCTTCAGCTTTGCCAATCACGTCTTTGTCGTGACTGTCGGGATCCTCACCAATATATTGCAGAACCATCGGGATGATTTCCGAGGGTGCATCCAGGAAATGCACCCCGCACGAGGCCAGCTTTTCCATATTCTCGGGCTTCAGGACCAGGTCCATGCTGTTCAAAGCAACATCATCGCCCAGCACTTCTTTGACTTTCCCGACATTAATGCCGAGGCCGGTCGTTCCCCACATGTAATTAATGGAATACGCGTTGTTCGGGTCGTAGCCTGCGGTGCGTTCCTGAATGACGTCCCACAGGTTGCCAGAGTTCGACAATTTCGACGAATCCAGCTCTTGGAAGGCACCTGCCTGAATCTGACGTTGCAAGAACGTCCCGGACGGCACCACCACGTCATAGCCTGAGCCACCGGCAAGCATTTTGGTCTCAAGGACCTCGTTGCTGTCAAATACGTCATAGATCAGGGTCAGGCCTGACTCTTTTTCGAATTTACTCAGCAGATCCTCGTCGATGTAGTCGGACCAGTTGTAAACACGCACCTCATCGGCAAAAGCCGCCGATGTCCCCAATGCGATGACCGCTGTCAGCGTCAGCGTTTTGATTATCATATTCTTCTCCCTGCGAATGTACGAGTATCTTCCCGTTTTTTTGGATTTGATCAAGTTTTGCGTTTTCCCCCGATCCAGCGTATGGTTTCACGAGGTCCGCCACCTGACAAGTCAGGGGTAGTCGAAATAGGATGAACCAATTGGATTTGATCAAAAATAAGGCGTTGGCCACACCAACCGAGCGCGAGAAACGCCCCGCCCACGAGCAGGTATACCAAACTCTCAGATCTCAAATCCTGTTCGGCGAACTGGTTCCGGGTCAGCCCGTCACGATCCAGGGTTTGACTGATTCGCTGGGCGTCGGCATGACTCCGGTACGTGAAGCGATCCGCAGACTTATTTCGGACGGTGCATTGGTTTTTCAAGGCAACCGCCGGGTGAGTGTTCCATTGCTATCCACGGCTGACATCGAAGAGATGATATTCGCCAGAATATCAATAGAATCAGAGCTTTCTAGACGCGCAACGGCAAACCTGCAGGTCGAAGATATTGATCATCTGGAGCGCATTGATCGACATTTGGATCGGACTATCGCCGATGGCGACGTCAGCGGGTATCTACGTTTGAACCAAGCTTTTCACGAGACGCTGTATTCCCACGCGAACGCTCCGATCCTCAGTGATCTTGCGGAAAGATTATGGCTTCGGTTTGGCCCATCTCTGCGGGTTGTTTGCGGTCGCTTCGGCACGCAAAGCCTGCCGGATCGACATAAAGATATTATTGCAGCTTTGCGCAAAGGGGACGCAGATCAGGTGGCCAAGGCAACTGCTCAGGACATCGAGCAAGGGATGGAGCTGATGGCAGAAGCGCTTACAGCCGCCTAGTTCCATGCGATTCGATTGACAGCGCAGAATTTGATCATATTGTGATCTCCAATCGCTCTTGCAGGAGATTCTCCGATGTCCACCATCACCAATCATATGCCGACCGCCGAACTACAGGCACTGGATGCGGCGCATCACCTCCACCCGTTTTCCGCCAATGGCGCGTTGGGTCAGGAAGGCGCGCGCGTGATTACCCGTGCGGACGGCGTATATTTGACCGATAGCGAGGGCGAAGAAATTCTGGACGCCATGGCCGGTCTTTGGTGCGTCAATATCGGATACGGTCGTGACGAACTTGCGGACGTCGCCGCGCGTCAGATGCGAGAGCTTCCCTATTACAACACCTTTTTCAAAACGACTCATATTCCGGTTATCGCGCTGGCAGCCAAGATTGCTGAATTGGCGCCGGGTGATCTGAACCACGTTTTCTTCGCAGCCGGAGGGTCCGAGGCAAACGACACCAATATTCGCCTCGTGCGCACCTATTGGGCCGAGAACGGTCAGCCTGACAAAAACATCATCATCAGCCGCAAGAATGCCTATCACGGATCGTCAGTGGGATCGGCTTCTTTGGGTGGAATGGCGGGTATGCACGCACAGGGCGGTATCCCGATTCCGAACATTCACCACATCAACCAACCTAACTGGTGGGCTGAAGGGGGTGAGATGTCGCCGGAAGACTTTGGCTTGGCCCGCGCGCGCGAGCTGGAAGACGCCATTCTGGAATTGGGCGAAGACCGCGTCGCGGCGTTTATTGCTGAACCGGTGCAAGGCGCAGGCGGCGTCATCGTGGCGCCCGATACATATTGGCCCGAAATTCAGCGTATCTGCGACAAATACGAAATCCTGCTGATTGCCGACGAGGTGATCTGCGGGTTTGGTCGCACTGGCAATTGGTTCGGATCACAGACCGTTGGGATCAAGCCGCATATCATGACCATCGCCAAGGGCCTCAGCTCGGGCTATGCGCCGATTGGTGGATCGATCGTCAATGATGAGATCGCCGAAGTCATCGGGGGCACCGAATTCAACCACGGCTACACCTATTCCGGCCACCCTGTGGCTGCAGCCGTAGCGCTTGAGAACCTGCGCATTCTTGAGGAAGAAAAGATCGTAGATCACGTACGTGACGTGGCTGCCCCATACCTGAAGAAAAAGTGGGAAGCACTGGCAGATCATCCGCTGGTGGGTGAGGCCAAGATCGTCGGTATGATGGCATCCATTGCCCTGACTCCAGACAAAGCAAGCCGCGCCAAGTTTGCATCAGAGCCTGGCACCGTTGGTTACATCTGCAGGGATTGTTGCTTTGCCAACAACCTGATCATGCGCCATGTGGGTGACCGGATGATCATCTCGCCGCCGCTGATCCTGACCCCCGCTGACATCGACGAGATGTTCGAACGCATTCACAAATCTCTGGACGAAGCGCATGCAGAGATCATCAGGCAGGGCCTGATGAAAGCTGCGTCCTGAGTTTTCTGGCCGAAGCATCGAAACACAAGGGGCGGTCAACAAGACCGCCCCTTATCTTTTACCGCAAACGCTCCAACAGCTGAAGGGTGGCATAACCATCTGGTGGCAAACCCTGCGCCACTTGATAGGCGCGTAACGCGTCGATTGTGTTTGGCCCAATGCGCCCGTCAATTGATTGCGTATCAAATCCAGCTTGTGTCAGGCGTGTCTGCAACTCTTTACGCTCGGTGAAACTCAATACCCGATCACCGCGCGGCCAATCAGATCGAAACGCGCCGCGCCCGGCCAATCGGTCAGACAAATGGCCAATACCGATAACATAGGCATCCGCCCCATTGTATGCCTCGATCACCTTGAAATTTTCGAAAATCATCAATGCAACACCTTGCCCGCCTGCCGGAAGCAAAATTGCGGCCTGCCCATAGTCTGGCACCGGAGCGCCATCCGGCGCCACCACGCCCTGCGCGGCCCATTCGGACGGCATCAGAGTGAATTCGCGCTTGGCTGACGAAAAGTCGAACCCTTCCGGCAGGTTCACTTCAACACCCCATGGCTGGCCTTTGGTCCACCCGTGCCGCACCAGATACGCCGCTGCTGAAGCCAGCGCATCCGTCGGATCATCGGACCAGATATCCCGCCGGCCGTCCCCATCGAAATCTACGGCATGATCTAGATACGAAGTCGGCATAAACTGCGTATGCCCCATCGCTCCGGCCCAGCTGCCGACCATGTTTCCGGCACTGACATCACCTGACTGGATGATCTGCAATGCCGCGATCAGCTGGGTTTCAAAGAACTGCGCCCGCCGTGCGTCAAATGCCAATGTCGCCAGAGAGCGGATGGTTTGGTTGTTTCCCCGGTATGATCCGAATGCAGTTTCCAGCCCCCAAATAGCTGTGACAACCTCTTTTTCGACCCCGTATTGGGCTTCTATCTGTTCCAGTATCTGACGATACCGGTCCAGAGACTCACGTCCATTGGAAATCCGGGTGTCAGAGACTGCTGAATCCAGATATTCCCAGATCGGTTTTGAGAATTCGGCCTGATTGCGGTCGCGTTTTATGACGTCCTTGTCATAGGTTACGTTGGACAAAGCCCTGACAAGAGTTGCCTGCGAGACACCCTGCTGACTTGCCCGTTTTTGGAAAGACCCCAACCAGGCCTCAAACCGTGCATTGCCTTCTGTCGACACGCGCAACACCTCAGCTGTCGGTCGGGGTATCGGTCGCACCGAGACGGTAACGTCCGCAGATGCAAGTTGTATCGTTTTGTCCAAAGGCCCGGTTTCGGGCCCCAGACTATTGTCTGTGGTTTCCGCCTGTAAGATGGATGCCCACAATGCCACGGTCATAACGCCGCCTACGCATTTACGCATTCCGGATTTTTCCTGTTTACTGCTCAACCGTAGGATAGCGCAAAATCGGAAAATCACAAAGCACTCAACCTTGCGAATCGTTTTCCTTCGCCGTGTGGTTTGCGCGGATACGCTCTAACGCATCGCGCAACATCGGCACCCGGTTTGGTCGAAAGCTTTGATCTGTAACCAACATCTCGTGCATACGGTCCAGACGAAAGACACGAAAATCCTGCCTGAGATGGCACCAGCTTAGCAATACGTTCGAACGATCCATGTAAACGATACTCAACGGGTTCGCGCACCGACGCGTGTCGCTTCCTTTTGCGTCCGTATACGAGAACTCGATCGTGCGTTCATCCCAGGTCGCTTGGCGTAACGCAGCGACTTCAATCGTCGGGGCTGGCGGTCTATTGAATCGCGTAGCGGCCAACACCGCGTGGCTCAACCTATGGGACTGTCGCTGCGGAAGGCGACCCTGTAATTTGTGCAGCGCTGCACTGGCAGCTTCCGATAAGGCAGGATCACCGATCACCTGAACCTCGCGCAGGCCCAGGACCAATGCCTCCAGCTCATTATCTGTAAATCCCAATGGTGGCAGCGTGGCGTCTTCGATCAGGGTAAATCCAAACCCCGCTTCACCGTCAATGACAGCCCCCAAGCCACGCAGCGCATCGACATCCCGATGGATCGTGCGGGCAGAAACACCCAGATCCTGTGCCAGCTGAATCGACGTTTTTGGCGACGGACCAGAGCGCAGGGCTTGCATCAATTGGAACAGGCGAGCAGTGCGGGACATAACACATCCTAACCTAACCCTGATGACAGGAATTGTCATCAGTGCAAGATACCTATCAGCCATCCCAAAAGATGGAGCGAAACATGCTGACCCTTCTCACTTACCCCTCTGCCTTCGGCCTGTTCAGTGCCAGCCCATTTTGCGTCAAAAGCGCGTTCATGCTGCGGCAGTCAGGACAAGCCTGGCGGCGGTCTGACATGCTTGATCCGCGCAAGATGCCGCATCAGAAATTGCCGGTGCTGCGCACCCCAGAGCGGCTGGTCCCTGACAGCGACATGATCCGTACATGGTTAGAACAACAGGGGGCGGACTTTGATAAAGGCCTCACGGACATTCAAAAGGCGCAATCCCGGACCTTGGTTCGCACGGCTGAAGAACACCTATATTTTCACATCGTGCTGGACCGCTGGGGCAATGACGAGGTGTGGCCAATCCTGCGTGAGACGTTTTTTACTGGAATTCCGGCGCTTATCCGCAAACCAGTATCCAGTTCGATCAGAAAAGCGGTGCTGAAAGGGATCAATTCGCAAGGGATCGGCCGGTTTTCACTGCCGGAACGACTGGACCGGGTAGAGCGCGACCTTGAGGCGATCTCGGCCTATCTATGGCAATCGCCCTTCCTGATGGGCACCCAGCCGACCTCTGCCGACATGAGCGTTGGCCCGATGTTGGCTGCAATGCGAGCAACACCCGTCGATACCCCGCTGACGCAACGCATCAAACAGGATACTCTACTCAACAGCTACGTGGATCGGGTGGAAGAGGCATTGCCGCTGACATGAGACAGATAGAAGATCCAGCCGTTGCGGCAGCGTTTGACGCGCTGCCGCAGGATACGCGAACCGGTGTCCTGAAACTGCGGGAACTGATACTGGAAACAGCGGCATCTTTGCCCACCGCTCAGCCGCTGCAGGAGGCATTGCGGTGGGGGCAACCGGCGTATCTGGCGCCAAAAGGATCAACAATTCGGCTGGGTGGGCACAAATCGGCCCAGTTTGCACTGTTCGTGCACTGCCAAAGCCGATTGATGGGCGATTTCACAACGACCTTTCCCGGCGAAGATCGGATCGACGGCAACCGGGCGGTTCTGTTCGGCTCACCCGATCAGATCGACGAAACCCGCCATGGATGGTTGATCGCACGGGCTTTGACCTATCACCTCTGACGGCGCTTACGTTCGATCTTGCGTTTGATCTTGTCTTTCTTGCGTTTCGTGCTGACTGCTTTCCGGCGCGTGGGCTTTTTGCCCGTCCCGCGCCCACGTGGCAGGGCCTGATCGTCGATGGATAATAATTCCAGTTCCAAGCCGCCTGTCACGGGTGTTGCCTCGGTCAAGCGGACGGTGACACGCTGCCCGATCGCAATGATCAAGCCAGTGTCTGAGCCCATCAACGTGCCCGCCTCTTGGTCGAAATGGAAAAACTCGCGCCCCAGCGATCGTACGGGAACCAGCCCATCCGCCCCGGTTTCATCCATCTTCACAAATGCCCCAAACCGGGCAATGCCGCTGATCCGTCCGGAGAACTCGTTGCCAACACGTTCGCTGAGATAGGCGGCAAGGTATCGATCTGTGGTATCCCGTTCAGCCATCATGGAACGGCGTTCTGTGTCCGAGATATGGGTGGCGGTCTCTTCCAGTCGGTCAATCTCTTCCTCGGTCAGCCCGTCATTGCCCCAGTTATGGGCAGTAATCAGCGCGCGGTGAACGATCAGGTCCGCGTAACGACGAATTGGCGAGGTAAAATGCGCATAGTTCCGCAGTGCCAAGCCAAAGTGGCCGAAGTTTTCAGGGTTGTAGTAGGCCTGGGCCATCGAGCGCAGCGTGCTCAGGTTGATCAACTCGGCATCCTCGGTGCCAGCTGCAGCATTCAGCAGTGCGTTCAGATGACGGGTTTGCAGCACCTGCCCCTTGGCCAGGTTTAGACCGGCGGCCTGCGCGGTTTCACGAAGGCTTTCCAGTTTTTCAGGCGCAGGTTCGTCGTGCACGCGGAACAGCAGTGGACGACGTTTGGCAATCAGGGTTTCCGCCGCCGCGACATTGGCCAGGATCATGAATTCTTCGATCAGCCGATGCGCATCTAAACGATCCCGAAAAGCAACGCTTTGCACTTCGCCCTTGTCACTGAGGATTATCTTGCGTTCCGGCAGGTCGAGATCCAGCGGTTGACGTTCCGCCCGCGCCTTTTTCAGCGCTGCATAGGCGGCGTAGAGCGGCTTCAGAACCGGCCCTAACAACGGCCCTGTCTTGTCGTTCACAGAGCCATCGATGGCCTCTTGCACTTCGGCATAGTGCAGGGACGCCGCAGACCGCATTAAACCGCGCACAAAGCGATGGCCGATCTTATTCCCGTCTGCATCGATTTGTATCCGCACCGCGATACAAGCCCTTGGTACGCCTTCGTGCAGTGAACACAGGTCCCCGGACAGCCGATCCGGCAGCATTGGCACAACTCGATCCGGGAAATAGCTGGAGTTTCCGCGTTTAAGCGCCTCGCGGTCCAGCGCCGTGCCGGGCTGAACATAGGCGGCGACATCTGCAATCGCGACCCAGATCACATGCCCGCCCGGGTTTTTGAGGTCGTCATCTTCGTGTGCGTAGCACGCATCATCATGATCACGCGCATCAGACGGATCGATGGTCAGCAACGGCATGTCGCGCAGATCTTCGCGCCCTTTCAGTCCAACAGGTCTGGCCTTGTCGGCCTCTTCGATCACCTTGTCCGGGAAGTCATCAGGAATTCCGTGTTGATGAATGGCAATCAGCGAAACCGCCTTGGGTGCAGACGGGTCGCCCAGACGCTCGACTATGCGCGCGCGGGGCAGGCCCATACGGGTCTTCGGTCCGGCCTGCTCAGCCTCGACCAGCTCCCCATCTTTGGCACCGTGATCTGCGCCATCTTGCACCAGCCACTCGGTCTGGCCCGCCTTGTCAATGGGCACGATCCGGCCACCTTCGGCCCCTTTGCGGAAGATCCCCACAACGCGGCGCGGGTTGGATCCAATGCGGCGGATCAGGCGGGCTTCGTAATTATGGTCTTCCTCATGCACCACGGTTAGCCGGGCCAGAATGCGATCACCTTCGCCCAAAGCTGGATCGCTGGCCCGCGGGATGATCAGGACAATGGGTTCCACCCCTTCGCCATGCCATTCCAACGGCCGGGCAAACAGATCGCCGTCCGAATTGGGCGCTTTCACCTGTAAAACGCTGACAGGTGGCAACCGGTCAGGATCGCGGTAGCTGCGATTGCGCTTTTCCAGATGCCCCTCGGCCTCCAGCTCGCGCAGGATACGCTTCAAATCGATCCGAGCCGCGCCTTTGATGCCAAAAGCCTTAGCGATATCGCGTTTCGAAGTCAGGGTGGGGTTTGCCGAGATCCAGTCCAGGACCTCCTGCTTGGTGGGGATGCGAGTCATATCTTCGGCCTAACACGGGCGTGCGACCGCGTCATGACCAAAAAACGGCGATTTGGGTCAGCTTGGCAGATCGGCCACGGTATCAACGTCACGCAGATTGTCCAACAGTGTAATTCGGTATCCCGAAACGGAAGCCAGCGTGTCTGCTAGCGCATGCTTGGTAGACCACCTCACACCCTCGAACAGCGCCGGCGACAACGCGCCATATCGCTGCGCACCGACCAGCCAATATCCGCCATCCGGCGCGGGGCCAAACACCATCTGAGATCTGCCCAACACGTGAAAAGCCCGCGCCACGTGCCCGCGTGTGATACCTGGAATGTCCGCGCCAATCAGGCAAACCGGCCCTTTCGGCGTCGACCAAAGCAACCGTCCCATTCTGGCGCCAAGATCGCCGCGTCCCTGCGGCGTTCGTGTCAGGTCAGCTGGCCAGATCCGGCTGTTCAGCCCTTCCCGATCTGGTGATACGGCCAGCACAATCCGCCATCGAGGGTCACGCAAACGTCGGATCAACGATCGTGTCTGATGCCGAAACCACCACGCCGCACCAACCATGCCAATATCGCGCCCAAGCCGCGTTTTGACCCGGCCCGGACGGGGTTCTTTGATCATGATAATCAATGTACGTTGCATGATTCAGGCAAAATATTCTGTCAAAATCCGTGTATAGATGGCCTTTAACTGCTCGATCTGCGCGACCTCTACGCATTCATCGACTTGATGCATCGTGCGGCCAACCAACCCAAATTCCACCACCGGGCAATGGTTCTTCACGAACCGAGCATCCGATGTTCCACCTGTTGTCGACAACTCGGGCTTCACACAGGTTTCCGCTTCTACAGATTTCGCGACCAGGTCCGACAATGGCCCCGGCGGGGTCAGAAAGCTTTCGCCCGAGATTTTGATTCTGGCTTCAACCTCGACACCGTAAGTGGTGGCCACCTGATCGGCCTCGCGCTGCAGCCAGTCACTGAGACTGGCACCGGAATGCATGTCGTTAAAGCGAATGTTAACCGTGCCAGTACACTGAGCCGGAATGACGTTGTTCGCGGTATTTCCGGTGTCAATCGTCACGACGGCAAGTGTCGATGCATCAAAATGCGAAGTTCCTTGATCCAACTCGTGGCTGGCCAGCCGATCCATCAGTCGCGCCATAGCAGGCAGCGGGTTTTTTGCGCGATGTGGATATGCCGAGTGCCCCTGCACCCCGGTGATCGTAAACCAGGCGGTCATCGAACCGCGCCGTCCGATTTTGATCATCTCTCCCATTTCGTTCGGACATGTGGGCTCGCCCACAAGGCAAACAGACATGCGCTCCCCGGCATCGGCCATATAGTCCAACAGGGCCGTTGTTCCGTCCAACGCATCCGCTTCTTCGTCTCCGGTGATGGTCAGGATGATGGCGCCGTCCGGTGGTGTATCGCTGACAAAATCCATGGCAGCCGCAACGAAGGCCGCGACCCCCGATTTCATGTCCGTGGCCCCGCGGCCATACATCACGCCATTTCGGATTTCGGCCCCGAACGGCGGCGTGGTCCATGCGGCCTTATCCCCCACCGGCACGACATCTGTGTGGCCATTGAACCCAAAGCTACGTGCATGGGCTTTTTGTCCCCAACGTGCGAACAGGTTGCAGATGCCACCACGATCCACGCGCGCGCATTCAAAGCCCGCATTGGTCAAAACCGACGCAAGCAAGACCAAAGCACCACCCTCTTCTGGTGTGACCGATGGGCAACGGATCAGGTCCGCCGTCAATTGAACTGGGTCGGTCATTTAGGTCCTCTCAAAGTTATCAGCGCTCGGGAACACACACAGATTCAACGAATTGGCCGATTTGCCAACCCCATTCACTAAATTTCACATCGCCATTCTTCTGGTGTCTCGCACTGAGACGCCCAGAAAACATGAAACTTAACTTACAGGCGACCTTGCCCGTCGCCACGTAATCGCGCTAGAGCGCCGCGAAACAGGTCATATGAATATGAAGCGCTCACTCTTCGGATTGATCTGCCTGACTTTCGCCGTTCTCGCACAGCAAAGCCTGGCTCAGTCCTTAACGGTTACAACTGTGTCCCGCCCCCCGTTTTCCTATGTTGAAGACGGAGCAGATACTGGTTTCTCAATTGATCTGCTGAGCGCCCTCGCCGAGTCCTTAAATTGGGACTACTCGGTCAATCGCGTGGGGTCCTTTGCCGAGATGCTGAACGCGGTTCAGGATGGATCCGCGGATATGGCGATTGCCAATATCTCGATCACGGCCAAACGTGAAACACAGATGGATTTCACTCAGCCGATTTTTGAGGCCGGGCTGCAGATCATGGTGCCATCGGATGCCGCGCGGCGCCCATCCTTGCTGCAGGCGCTGCTGTCTCGAGAGTTGTTCATCGCCATCGGCCTGGCCTTTGCGATCTTGTTGGGCGGCGGCATGATGATGTGGGGGTTCGAACGCCGCGCCCAACCCTATTTCGACCGCAATCTGAACGAAGCCTGGTTTCCATCTTTCTGGTGGGCGCTCAACCTGGTTGTGAATGGTGGTTTTGAAGAGCGGATGCCACGCACTCCCTTTGGCCGGCTGCTCGGCGTTGTACTGGTTGTATCGTCCCTGTTTATCGTATCGGTGTTTACGGCGCGCATCACCTCGGTCATGACGGTCGATGCGATCACAGGCAATGTGAACTCGGTAAATGATCTATATGGCAAGAATGTCGGTACAATTTCGGGATCAACTGCTGCCAGCTTCCTGAACCGTCGCGAAATAGAATTCTCTGGCTATCCTGGGCTCGATGAAATGTTGAACGCGTTCAAGGCCGAAGACCTGGACGCGGTGGTCTTTGATGCACCGATCCTGTCCTATTTTGCAGCCCATGAAGGCCGCCAGATGGCCACGATGACCGGCGGGGTTTTCCTGAGAGAGAATTACGGCATGGCCTTCCCAAGCGGCTCACCCCTGGTGGAAGATGTGAACCAGGCACTGCTCGCCTTGCGCGAGGACGGCACCTATGACGAGATTTACCGCAAGTGGTTCGGCAACCGGAACTAGGCCTTGGCCTCGTCTCCGAAAAACGGTGTCATCTGCGCGACTATAACTGAGTTTTCATCCAATGCGCGCTGCATTAGACCGCGCTCATCCGGATCGATCTCATGCCCCTGCTCCTCACGCTCCGCCAGTGTTCCATAGCCGGTGACATCCAACGGCGCAGTATCGGCCTGCTTCAGAATAGCCACAGTTTCACGCACGGCCTCGGCCTCATCCACACCGCTGGCAAAACACATCAAAGCCGCCCCTGTCGCACCCTCGGGCAGGCCGTCGCCCTCTTTGCGGCCAATCTGAACCAACAGTGTGTAGACTTGCTGACGCGAGGGTTTCTTTTGTTTTTCCATAGCGCGGGCATTAGCCGCATGCATGATCGCGGTCAAGTTCAACCGCTGATACGTTGCCGATGTCTGCAAAGAGCCCAACGTATCGAATGCTGTCCAATGCATGAGCGGCCGCTTATCGTTGGTGTGGCGCACCTCTCATTTCCTGCGCTCTGGCATTCTGTCCTCCTCTGCGCCGTTTGAATGCCATCCAGGATGGCCTCAACACAGCGTTCAGCGCGACAATTGCGCAGATAGAAGGCTCAGACTGCATCAAGCTGGGCAAAAGGAGATGGACGAGCGCGCATATCGAGGTGAAATTGATGTCGATTTCCCGCCGGATGATCTAATAACGGAAATCAACGTCTGTGAAACGGCGCGTGTTCTGCACTGCCGCATTATTGATCAGAAAATCGATGGGAGGGCCGGCTTTCACGAGCGCCTCGGTGGCTCTTTCCACAGCGCTCACATCTGCAAGATCGGCCTCATATATTGCCACATCGGTGAGGACGTCAGCAAGGCGATCAGGCTGCAGGACCGCCTCGCGATGACGAGATCTGGTTATCTGCCACCAGCTTGCGCAGCAATTCGAGCCCGAGGCCCGATGCGCCACCGGTGATGATAATATGCTTGTTTCGGATTTCCATGTCATAATCCCGTGTACTCGTGAATTGAGCACACACTAGGCGGACGACGGATTTCTGAAATAAGCGCGGGTTAAAACGTATGAATATCTCTGACTTTATCGCAGCCAGCGGTCGGCCACTCAATAAGGACGCAGGTGACCATCTGTTCCGTCAAGGTGATCAGGACTCGTCGCTGTACATAGTGAGAAGCGGTCTGTTGAAGGCCTACTACCTGTCGGAGGACGGCAAGGAGAACATCAAATCATTCATCATGCCTGGTGGAAAGATCGGCAGCCTTGCTGCGGGATATCAGAAGGAAAGCTGTACTTTCAGCCTGGTTTGCGTGGAGCAAAGCGAGCTTATCGCGCTGGAGTTTTCAGACCTTTACGAGGCCAGCTGCGCAAATATCGAACTATCTAAGGCGATGGTCGACTTCCTTTTAAGCTTTGGCATACGCAAGGAATTGCGCGAGTACGAATTGCTATGCCTTTCAGCCGAGGAACGCTACAGGCGGCTGCTTACAAATACACCTGCGCTTCTCGACAAAGTGACGCAAAACGATATTGCACGGTATCTGGGAGTGACACCGGTCGGATTGAGCCGGATCAAGACACGGGTGAACGGGCGTCGTACTCTGAAAGAATAAACACAAACAGTTAAGATTTTGAACGACATCCGGAACGCTTTGGACTGTGAACAATAGTTCCGCGACCGTTCAAAACCCGAAGACAGATGTTCTGACCACCGCAGCGAATTCACACTCTGTCTCGCAAAGCTGAAATTGCAGAACGTGGTTTTGAAGGTCTGATTTGGGCTGTGACTGTTCGCTGACGCGAAGGGCAGACTACCTCAGAAAGAGCCCCCCTTTCCGCATCGCTGCTAGGTGGCGAAGGTCCGCTTTTCGGCAAGCAGTCATTCGCTGCGGATGCAAAGTTTCAATGTCATCTTGGTCAATGCGGACATTTGAAATTCGTCGTGAACGCAGCTGTCGCTTGGAGATAAGTAATCACAGCCATTGAACTTCTCAAAGTCGTGATGTGGAGTGTCGAGCCATAACGCGGAGCTCAAGCTTCATCGCTGTGATATCAGGGTGCTGTCCTGCAATTGTATCTGAAATCAATTCCGCCGCCATAAGCCCGATCCGTTTGGCCGGTATCCTGATTGTAGACAGAGACGGCTCTACCTCAGCCGACCCCTTGAAGTCCCCGATGCCCATAATCGATAAGTCATCAGGCACTTTCAGGCTCAAATGGTTGCTGGCATAAAGGACACCCTGCGCGATAATGTCATTGCCGCAGAGAATGGCAGTTGGTCTATGCCCCTGTTCAAGTAACAGAATGCTGGCGCGTTTTGCCTCCCGGACGCTATAGGGGGCCTCCAGCCGCCAGTTTTCGGGGATTTCGATACCTGCGGTTCGAAACTCAGACACAGCGCCGTTCAGTCGATCGTAGGCACGGTCATTTCCCGAGGGGTCTGGAAATACAAGACCAATCTTGCGGTGTCCAAGCGAAATCAGATGGCGCGCGGCCAGCCTGCCGGCCTCTGCGTTGTCCACGCCGATACAGGACAGGGCCGAGGAATCGTTGTAGTTCCAGATCGCAACCGTTGGGATATTCTGCTGTTCGATCAACTGATAGGTGGGATCCGAGTGTTCCAGCCCGATCACCGCCAGCCCATCCACACGATGTTCCAACAGCTTGCGCAGCATTTTATACTCACGATCCAGATCGAACCCGTGTGACGCAATCAGCATGGTAAACCCATGTTGGTCTAGTTTGTCGGAAAAGGATTGAATCAGTTCGGCAAAAATCGCGTTGTCGATTGTGGGCACGACAAGGCCGATCGTCCCACTTCGCCGACCATGCATGACCTGTGCCGCCCGGTTGCGGATATAGCCCAGTTTCTGCACCGCGCGCTCGATCTTTTTCCGAGTCGCAGGCTTGACCAGCTCGGGGTGATTGTAGCTGCGGGACACGGTTGAAATCGACACGCGCGCAATACGTGCAACATCTACAATATCCGGTTTATTTTGTTTTTTATCAGTCATTTAATCCATCAAATGTGCACAAAAATGAAAACATTTGCAAAACTATTTTCATCACCTAGGCTTTTATGTCAATCGGTGACGAGAGACGGGATATCGACTTGGAATTTCTGTATTACTTCGGGGACGTGTTCTCGCCTGTGTCGTTCGGGCTTTTGCTTTTGGGCACAATTGGGGGGCTACTTCTTGGCGCCACGCCAGGGCTGTCACCGACCATGGCCGTTGCGCTGCTTATTCCGTTTACATTCCATCTCCAGCCGGTGCAGGGCCTGATCCTTCTTGGTGCCGCCTATACTTCGACTGTCGCGGGCGGTGCAGTCAGCGCCATCCTACTCAAGATCCCGGGGGCACCGGCCAATATTGCGACAACGCTGGACGGGCACACGATGGCAAAGCAGGGCAAAGGCGCGCGGGCTTTGCAACTTAGCTTTCTGGCTTCAGCCGTTGGCGGCGTCATCGGTGTGCTGTTACTCATTTTCCTGACACCGGTTCTGTCGCAATGGGCTTTGGCGTTTGGTCCCAGCCACCTGTTCTGGCTCGCGATCCTGGGCGTGACCGTGATTGGGTCGCTGGATAGCGCTTCGGTGGTCAAGGGGCTACTATCGGGGTGTATCGGGTTGTGGCTGGCCACGATCGGGTTCGACGACATCATGGGAGCGCAGCGGTTCATCTTTCACCCAGCCCTTGGTGGCGGCATCAACATTATCGCAGCACTAATCGGCTTGTTTGCCATCCCGCAGGTACTGACCATGTTTGCCAAGGGACGCACTTCGTCAGCGGCGGAGGTTATCGAAGTCGAGAAACATTCGATCAAGGACGCTATCCGCGAGCTGGTTCGCCGGCCACGCGCCCTGACGATCGGCACCGTTACCGGCTCGTTCATCGGTCTGATCCCCGGTGTGGGCGGGCAGATTGCGGGTCTTGTCGCCTATGACCAGACCAAGAAGTTCAGCCCCGAGCGCGAGAAATTCGGCAAGGGCCATTCCGAAGGCGTTATCGCTGCGGAAGCCGCCAACAATGCCATGGTCGGTCCCAGTCTGGTTCCACTGCTGACTCTGTCGATCCCGGGCTCGCCAACGGCGGCGGTGCTTTTGGGCGGCCTTCTGATCCATGGAATTTTCCCGGGCACCGATCTGTTTGACAACCATCCAGACGTGGCCTGGACCTTCATCAATTCGATGCTGATCGGGCAGGTTCTGATGTGCATCTTCGGCCTCTATGTGTCGGGCTTGGCCGCGCGGATCGCTCAGGTACCCCAGAGCGTCATGGCCGCCGTTGTGCTGGGACTTGCGGTGTTCGGCAGCTATTCGGTCCAGTCGTCGATGGGTGATGTCTATGTGATGGCGACGCTAGGGGTGATGATGTATTTTCTGGAACGGTTCGGGTTTTCCGCTGCGCCGCTGGTGCTAGGGCTGATCCTTGGCCCCATTGCCGAGGCCAATTTCATTCAGGGCAGCATGATAGCCGGTGCCACTGACGGGCTTGGCACCTACTTCCTGACCGGCACGCTGAATATTGTCCTTATCGCGGTGGTGATTGCCTCGATCCTCTACTCGGTATGGATGGAGTTGCGGACCCGCCGGTACATCTCAAAAGAGGAGATCATGGGATGAGCACCTCAAGCCTTCCGCGTCTGCAACATGTTTGTGCATCCGGGCTTGTCGCCGCTGTTGGGGTTTGGGTCGCATGGATCAGCTATACGCAGCAACCGTCCGAGGCGTTTTTGTTCCCGCGGCTGATCTCGACCGTGTTTGTTGTTCTGGCGCTTTGGACTTTCTTCAAAGCACTACTCGGTTGGACCAAGGTGGGACTCGGCTTGGGCACGCATGACATGGCCAATCTACTGCCAGGTCTGGTGATTGCGCTGGTCTATGTGTTCTGGGCCGCCAAGGCACTGGGGTTCTACACCGCAGGTGCCATTGCCTTTTTCACATTGCTATCGCTCTATGACCCGGCCCCCCATCGCGAGGTCAGGACATGGGTCCGGCGCGCGATCATCACAGTGGTCTATCTGGCGGTGATGTATGGCCTCTTTGCCATGCTTCTCAAGGTCTACACACCCCGCGAAATTCTATTCTGAACAAGGTGCGATCAACGCATCTGGCAACCGATCCTAGGGAGGACGATACAATGAAGAACCTACTTACAGCGGCCACGCTGGCGCTAACGACACTGGCCGGAGGCGCAGCGCTTGCCGAGGACTACCCCGAGCGCCCAGTGATGATGATGGTGAGCTACGATGCTGGCGGGGCGACGGACTTTCAGGCGCGGATTGTGACCATGACCGCCGGCAATGAGGATGCGCTGGGGATGCCGGTCGCCATCATCAACAAGCCCGGTGCCGGTGGGCGCGTGGGCTGGAACTGGTTCGCCACCCAGGCTGACGCGGATGGGTATACGCTGGCCGCCTACAACGTTCCGCATTTCATCGCCCAGTCGATTAAGGGTGGCGTGGAGTATTCGACGGACAGCTTTGAACCCATCGCCAATTGGGGTGCGGACCCGGCGGTATTTGTCGTGGCGGCTGACAGCCCGATGAATTCGATGGACGACCTGGTAACCTTCGCCAAGGACAACCCCGGCAAGCTGACATTCTCAGGGGCCGGCCTGTTTGTCGGGCACCACATCGCCGCGCTGCAGCTGGAAAAGGCGGCAGGTGTGAAAATGGCCTATATCCCCACAAAGGGTGGCGGGGCCGCTGCGATGAAAGCGGTGATCGCAGGCGATGTTATGGGCGGGGTGAACAATCTGTCCGATGCCTTCCGCGCACAAGAGGCAGGAAATGTCAAAATCCTTGGAGTCTTTGACCTAGAGCGTAATGACTTTCTGCCGGATGTGCCGACCCTTAAGGAGCAGGGATATGACATCGACAATGCCAGCGTAAACTTTCGTGGCATCATGGTGCCCAAAGGAACCCCGCCCGAGGTCATCGAAACGCTGGCGGCAACGGTTCCCGAAATGTTCAATAATGACCGTGTGGCCAAGAAAATGGCCGCTGGCGGCTCGCCCATGCACATCATGGACCGCGAAGAAGTCCAGGCCATGTGGGCCGCGCGGGAAGAAACCCTCAAGGCCCTGCTGGCCGGACTCTGATATCAGCACCTTTGTGAACAGGGCGGCCCTCGCCCTGTTCACTTTACAAGGATGACCAACATGAATGCACATGATGACATTGCTCAGGTCCACGCGATCATGGCCCGCGCGCGCAGCGCGCAAAAGGCCTATGAAACCGGCGCGGATCAACAGCGCTATGACCGGGCCGCCGAAGCCGCCGCCTGGGCCATCATGGAGCCATCCCGCAATACGGCGCTGGCCGAACTGGCAGTGAAAACAACCGGTCTGGGCAACGTGCCGGACAAGATCACAAAGAACCATCGCAAGACACTAGGCTTGATGCGCGACCTCAAAGGCCTGAAGACGCAAGGCGTTATCGATGACAATGCGGAGACGGGCATCACGGAAATCGCGCGCCCGATGGGTGTGGTTGGGGCTGTGGTCCCGTCAACCAACCCCGCGGCGACGCCGGCGAACAACATCATCAATGCGCTGAAATGCGGCAATTCCGTTGTGGTGGCACCGTCCCCGAAAGGCGTCGCGAGCTGCGAGTTGTTGCTGGAGTTCATTCATACCGAGTTCGACAGGCTGGGCCTGGGTCATGATCTGGTGCAGATGATCCCGGCCCCAGGGTCCAAAGCCAAGACACAGGCCATGATGGAGCAATCCGACCTTGTGATCTGTACCGGCAGCCAGAACAACGTCCACCGCGCCCAGACCTGTGGAACCCCCGCCGTGGCCGTGGGCGCCGGAAACGTGACGGTGATCGTGGATGAAACAGCCGATCTGAAAGCTGCTGCGCAGAAGATCACCGCATCAAAGACCTTTGACAATGCCACGTCATGTTCGTCCGAAAACTCGATGATCGTGGTTGATGCAGTATACGATGGTTTTGTTGCGGCCCTCGCCGAGGAGGGCGGCGCACTGTCAAAAGACGAAGCCGCCATAGTGACCCGGCTTTGGCCTGATGGTCATCTCAACCGATCCGTAATCGCGCAGGATGCCGACCAGACGTTCGAGGCCCTGGGGCTGGCGGATCAGGTTCCTGCCGGGTCGAGGTTCCTTGTTGTCGAAACTGATGGCATCGGCCCGGACCATCCGCTGTCTGGCGAAAAACTCAGCCGCGTAGCCGCGCTTTACCGCGCGCGTGATTACGACGACGCACGTAAGATCGCCGCTCGCATTCTGGACTACCAGGGCGCAGGGCATTCGATCGGAATTCACACGTCAAGGGACAGCCGCGCTGTCGAACTGGGACAGTCTTTGCCGACCTGCCGGGTTATCGTAAACCAAGCCCACACCTTTGCGACCGGTGGCTCTTTCACCAACGGCATGCCGTTTTCGCTATCGATGGGGTGCGGCAGCTGGGGCGGAAACTCAATTGATGACAACCTGCATTGGCGGCACTTCCTGCAAACTACCAGAATCATCCGCGAAATTGCTCCGAATGAGCCGGCGGTTGAGGATATCTTTGCCGACTACTGGGCGGATGTGGGACAATGAAAGTAAGCCCGACCGCCCCCCCGCAGGGCACTGTCCGCGACTGGCTCGACCACCGCGCGGTCATGTCCGGCGAGCGCAGTGGCTATCTCTTCTTTGACGGGGGCGCGCCGCTCACTTGGAGCCAATTGCGGAACCGCGCGCGGAATCTGGCTGCTCGGCTTACCGCGCAGGGCCTTGAGAAAAGCGCCAGTGTCGCGATCATGCAACCAAACGGGCGCGAGGCGATCGAATGCCTCTACGGTGTCTTGTACGGAGGGTTTCGGGCCACCGTGATCAACCTAGCAGCGGGTGATGATGCCATCCGCTATGCGCTGGATCATTGCGAGGCACGCATCGCGCTGGTGGGTGCAGCCCAGCAAGATCTGTTTAACCGGGTTCGAACGGATGTGCTTCGACAACTACCCCAGGCAGACGGCACGAACCCCGTCGATCTGTTTGATCTGTTACCGGATGATGATGCCCTGTTGATGTATACCTCTGGCACAACGGGGCAGCCCAAAGGCGTGGTACATAGCAATTCAAGCCTACTCGCCGGAGGCTGGACGCCCACGATTGCACATGACCTCACATCGAAAGACATCGGCCTGTGTGTTTTGCCGATCAACCACATTAACGGGCTGTGCGTTACCGTGCTGGGCACGCTCATTTGCGGGGGCGCGCTGGCTGTGGCCGAAAAATTCTCGGCCAGTAGGTTCTGGGACCAATGTGAAAGCGCACAGGCGACTTGGTTCTCGGTGGTTCCGACGATCATTTCGCATCTGTTGCATTCAGAGATCGGGCCCTCGCCAAACGTGCGAGAACGACTGCGGTTTGGGCGTTCAGCTTCGGCGGCCCTTGCGCCTGATGTTCAGAACAACTTCGAGAAACGTTTTGACGTCCCAATTGTTGAGACGATGGGCCTAACCGAAACCGCCGCGCAAATCCTGTCGAATCCGCTACCGCCTGGGATTCGCAAGATTGGTTCACCCGGCAAGGCTATTGGCAATGACGTTTGTATTTTGTCTGCCGCGTTGGAACCACGCGGGCCCAACACCCAGGGTGAGATTGCAGTGCGCGGGCCCAATGTGATGCGTGAGTATTTTAAGAACCCCGATGCAACGCAAGAAACGTTCACTTCAGATGGTTGGTTGCGTACGGGCGATTTGGGACATTTGGATAACGATGGCTACGTCTTTGTAACAGGGCGGCTCAAAGAACTGATCATTAAGGGCGGTGAAAACATCGCGCCGCGTGAGATAGATGAAGCCCTCTATTCGCACCCAGATGTCATCGAAGCTGCCGCATTCGCACGCCCCTGCAAAACCTATGGTGAACGGGTCGAGGCTGCCGTGAAGCTGAAGGACGATACGAGGGTGGCACCTGAACATCTAATAGCGATTTGCCGCGAAAAACTCGGCTCATTCAAAACACCCGATGTCGTTCATGTGCTCGACGACTTACCCAAAGGCCCTTCCGGTAAGATACAAAGGATTAAACTGGTATCGTTAACTGGATCACCGACCAGTTGAATATGCTTGCCAGTCAGACCCTCCCTTAGTTCAGGCAGCCATCTGTTCGAAGATCTCTGATGACGGGCACTCCTACTTTGCTCGAAGAAGACGTTTGGCAGATCCTTCTTGAGAACAGCGACGTATTTGACGCCCAAGCCACAGCGGCGCGGCGCAAAACGTTTGATGACGTTTCCTGGGGGATGTCCTACCGGAGGCAGTACAGCTCCTGCGTGCCCCAATCTGCCTGGACGTCATGCGCGTCATTGCTGAGGCCCATGCAAAGGCAATTTCTCCGGAAGCCAGGGCCGGTGAGGAGGTAAAACCCGCTCATTATCTCGTCGACAACGAATTTCAAATACCTGCCGCCCATCCGTTTCATGAAATCCTGCTATGTCCGCACAAGCGGACAAATCAGACTTAAGTTGAAAGGGCCAATAGCTCGGTGGCCTTCCCCCAAGCAACTATCTGGCGTCCTTCATGACAAGTGAAATTTGATTCAACAAATAGGTGTCGCTTGGGGAACTCCACCATTTCTCTAACCACGATGTGCATTCTTGCCATCATAGTACCTTCAATCGAGACCCGTCTGGGTATCGGAGCACCGAATTCACTCAAAAAATTTTGCCAAATCATATAGATGGGGTCAATCTCCGCTTGATTTGGTGTTGCAACCAAGTAGAAATGTCGCTGGTTGTGCAAAGTAGAAATGTCTCACCCAGCACCGACGGCAGCAAGGCTTAGCAGCCCGGAGACCTCATATATCGAAGGGCAGAAAAGCCTTGCGATACGGTATGACTGGTTTACGCCTGTTTTTGGAGTTATCCACTGTCTGCTAAGCTCTAGGAGTGATTTAGGTTGTCAAAACTCTTTGAAACAGCTGCGGCGCTCCGAATAATGGGCGACGACTTGAACCCTGACGAAATTACGAGTTCCTTGGAGTGTGAGCCGGATAGGTTTGGGAAAAAGGGCGATAAAACACCGCTGAAAAACGGGCGCGAACGTATCGAAAGAACCGGCATATGGGGCAAAAATACCCCACGAACACAGCCGGGGAATCTGGATAGCCAAATAGCAGCACTGCTGGATAGTTTAACGGCTGATTTATCTATTTGGTCCAATCTATCGTCACGATTTGAAGTACAGATATTTTGTGGCTTGTTTCTTAAAAAGGGGAATGAGGGGCTGTATATCTCAGCAGAAACCACCCGTCTTTTGGGCGCCCGCGGTATTGCAATGGATCTTGATATCTACGGTGGCGCTGATGTTTGAGCCGTGTGTTCTTCCGCTCGCTTACTCTGCCGCTTCCACACGTTTTTTAGCCCACTTGGCAAGTTTAGAGTTCCAACCATCGTTGCGGCGTCCTGTTGGCTGGTAGCTGACCGCTGCTTTCCAGCGCTTCGCGGCTTGGGGTGGATTTGTCTTGCTCGGCTTTGATGTGCTCCAGAACCGCACCCAACCGTTTGTTCTCGGTGAATGCTGCATATTTAGTCATACGCAATACGCAGTGGAGAGGCGTCCAGTGCTTTGGCGTTTTGACTCTTTACTGTTTCCTTCAAATAGATGTGCATATGCAGTGAAGACGTTTACGGCAATTCGCCTGCAGTAAAACTCCAATGTGTCCGCACCGCATTCGTTCACGCGAAACAAATCTGTCGCAGTGCAGCTATCGGCTGCTCTTCTCCGTAAAGCCAACATTGCCCAGTTGTTGCAAACAAAAAAACCGCGCTCTGCAGCGCGGTTCTCTCGACTTGAAGTGTGCAGTTCTTAGCCCTGGCGAGCTTTGAACTTGCGCTGCGTCTTGTTGATCACGTAGACGCGGCCTTTGCGACGCACAACCCGGCAATCACGGTGCCGGTTCTTGAGCGAGCGGAGCGAGTTCTTGACCTTCATGGTCTGTCTCCAATCTGCGGCGCCTTCATCAAGGACGTGGCCAGCGCCTGGGTTAGTCGGGTGTCCCGGAAACCCGGAACAGTGAATCATGGTGGGCGGTACAAGGATCGAACTTGTGACCCCTTCGATGTCAACGAAGTGCTCTACCGCTGAGCTAACCGCCCATGAACCCTTTGCGAACCTTGCCCCACAACGAAATGGGGCGCGGATACCCGCGCCGGTAGCGGGGTCTATAAAAGGAGTCGCAAATGGGTTCAAGGGGTTTGGTAGAACTATTTTCCGGTCTATGTTCAATGCGAACATGGAGGGATCATGCAGAACGCGGCCTTTGTATTGGATATGCCCGAAATCCGCAGCTCTTGTGCGGTTTTTTCTTCGCCACATAGCGGGCGGGACTATCCCGAAGCGCTTCTGAAGCGTTCTGTTTTGAATCGCAATGTGATTCGATCCTCAGAAGACGCGTTTGTCGATTTGTTGTTCGCATCAGCCGCCGATCAAGGCGCGCCATTCATTCAAGCCGCCATGCCGCGGGCCTATCTTGACCTGAACCGCAGTGCAGATGAGCTCGACCCCGCTTTGATCAGCGGAGCCCGCAGACATGGGCATAACCCGCGTGTTGCATCGGGGCTGGGTGTGATCCCGCGTGTTGTGGCGAACGGGCGTGCCATTTACCGTGGCAAGCTGACCATGGATGAGGCGCGGTTGCGGATCGACACGTACTGGCGACCTTACCATGCGCGTCTCAAATCTCTGCTAGCCGAATCGCACAGCAAGTTTGGTCAGGCCATTCTGGTCGATTGCCACTCGATGCCGCATGAGGCCGTCGCGATGGCCAGCACCGCGCGCAGCAGGCGACCCGATATTGTACTTGGTGATCGGTTTGGGGCCTCAGCCTCGGGCGAGATTGTCGATCGGGTCGAAGCTGCCTTTGCCTCGGCGGGGCTTAACGTGGCACGCAATGCGCCATTTGCGGGCGCCTACGTCACGCAAACTTACGGCCGGCCCGCACGGCATCAACATGCGGTTCAGATCGAGATCGACAGGGCGCTATACATGGACGAGGAAAAAATCACGCCGAACGCCAATTTCGAAGAGTTTTCGGGTGTTCTAAGACAAGTGATCGCTGAAATCGCCAGCATCGGCGCGCGACCGATGCGACTGGCAGCCGAGTAACTTCACCGCAGCGCGCGCCCTTTCACAATGGCATCTGTCCCAAACTTCTGACGGATTTCATCTGTGGCCCGTTCGGCCTGTGATCTGCGCACGGCATCAGGGTCAAGCAAATCACCTGAGATATCGGCTTGGTCGGCAGAGCACAGGTCCGAAAGACCGCATCCCAACAGGCGGTAAGGCCCTTGATCACCGACCTGATCAAACAAGCCGCGTGCGGTTCGATAAATCCGATCCGCTATCTGAGTTGGATCCCGCAAAGACACGCGACGCGTCAGAGTTTTGTGATTGGCCTTCTTCAGTTTCAGCGTGACAACCCGGCCCGCCAACCCTTTGGCCTTGGCCCGGTCGGACACTTTCAAAGCCATGCGCCAGATGTGACCGTCCAGAATGTCCAGACTCGCTGTGTCCTCGAAGAATGTCGTCTCGTTGCTGATCGATTTCATCGGCTCATGCGCCGAAACGCGGCGTTTGTCTTGCCCACGCGCCAGATGCCACAGCCGATATCCCATGGATCCGAAGCGGGCGGTCAGCGCCTCTTGATCCCAGCGCAGCAAATCAGAAAACGCCCGAATACCGGCGCGCTCAAGCGATTCCTGCGCAGCCGGGCCAATCCCCCAGATCAGCCGCACCGGCTTGTCATGCAAGAACTCTGCCGTTTCGGCTTTGCCGATCACCGAAAATCCGCGCGGCTTGTCGAGGTCGGACGCAACCTTGGCCAGAAACTTGTTGTGACTCAGCCCGATTGAGCCGGTAAGCCCCAACTCGTCCTTCATCCGCTTGACCAAACGCGCCATCATAATCGCAGGTGGTGCGCCATGCAGACGTTTGGTGCCAGATAAATCCATGAAGGCCTCGTCCAGCGACAGCGGTTCCACATCCGGGGTCAGCTCATCCATCATCGCCCGGATATCGCGAGACACTTCGGCATAGACCGACATGCGCGGTTTGATCACCACGGCCTCGGGGCAAAGCTGCAAGGCCTTGAACATCGGCATGGCCGATCGCACGCCCCGAATCCGCGCCACGTAACAGGCCGTCGACACGACACCCCGTTTGCCGCCCCCGATGATGACCGGTTTATCCACCAGTTCAGGGTTGTCGCGCTTTTCGACCGAGGCGTAGAAGGCATCGCAATCCATATGCGCGATAGACAGATCAAACAATTCGGCATGCAACGTTAAGCGAGGGCTACCGCAGGACGGGCAGCGCCGTTCGTCTGTCAGAGAGGTCAGGCAATCTCGGCAAAGACCGGGCATCTGCGTTCCCACACGTTCCGCGGATAGTTCGGGCAGCCCTTTATACCATCGATTTCCAGCGATCAAAGGTCCTGTAAATCTGCTTATAAAGAAACCCCCCGCAAGTGTGCGGGGGGAAAGTAACGAACCTCAGGAAGAAACGGTTCGTTGGGGAGTGTCTCAAACCCAGACTCCCGTAATTCTCTATATTTAGATAGGTTTAAGCTTTGTGACCCTAAAAGTTGGGTTTCTCATGTGTATTTTGGGGCACAGAGGAAATCCGGCGTGAATCCCCTGAGATTGACGTAAGGTCAAGATTTCGTGGATATTTCCCGGCTTACCGGCCTGCGATTCCCAAAGGCGCTCAGTGCCGTGTCAAAGAATTTAACTCATTAAGAACCGCCTGTGCCGCCGCCTTCGGGTCGTCCGCCTGATAGATTGGGCGTCCGACAACGATGTGGTCTGCCCCGGCGCTGATGGCACTGGCGGGGGTCGCCACACGCTTCTGATCGCCCAATGCAGCACCTGTCGGTCGCACGCCGGGGGTGACGATCAAGCGCCCTTCGGATTGTGGCAGGGCGCCGATCAGTGCAGCCTCTTGCGGGCTGGCAATGACGCCGTCCGCACCTGCCTCCAACGCTTTGGCGGCGCGCTCGACAACCAGGTCCTGCACGTCGCCTGATTTCAACAGGCTGGCATCCAGATCGTCGCGGTTCAGAGAAGTCAGGATCGTCACCGCTAGAATTTTCAAGTCTTTGCCTGAGGCCCCTTCTTTCGCCGCGCGCACCACATGCGGATCACCATGGACTGTCAGAAAATCCAGATCAAACTGCGTCAACCCGCGCACCGCGTTTTCGACGGTGTTGCCAATGTCGAACAGTTTCATGTCCAGGAAGATGCGCTTGCCGTGGTCTTGTTTCAGTTCATTGGCCAGCGCCAAGCCACCACCGGTTAGCATGCCCAGCCCGATCTTGTAGAACGAGACGCTGTCACCCAACCGCTCGGCCATGGCCAGCCCCTGCAGCGCGTTGGGAACATCAAGGGCAACGATCAGACGGTCATCGGACATTGGGCAGGCTCCTTTTGGCAAACGTCTGCGTCCTAGCGGGTTCAGGCAGATGTGTCCATGCAGGTTGGCTGCCGCAGCGGATTTGGATCTGTGCTATGGTGGCGCAAATTCAAAGTAAAAACTCACAAAAAGGGACAGGATATGAAAAAACTGGTTTTGCTGGGGACAGTACTTGCATTGGCCGCGTGCAACGAAACCCCGACCGATCCGTCGGACACAGGTGCTGCGCCTGCACCCACAAATGATGACCTGCGTCTTGTGGGGGGGTATCGGTCCGAAGATGATTGGTGTCAGCTCACGGGTGAAACCGCCTTTACAGGCAATTTCCTTGACCACACTGCGGACCTAGTATCTTGCCCCACAGGTAGCAACGCGGCGCAGACATTGGTGGACGAGCAGGGTGCGGTACAGGTGGCTGAAACCGGTGGTTACACGGTGTATACAATACAGCGCGAATAAGGTCTGATTCTGTGCCCTAGCCTCTTGAACCGGCAAAGATATCTCCCAGATTGAGTGTGAGGCCCAGACAGGAGCGTGCTGCCAAGCAGGCGCTTCGCATATAGGGCGCTTGGAAAAGGAGAATAGCAATGGACTTAAACAAGTTCACCGAGCGGGCACGGGGATTCGTGCAAGCAGCGCAGACAATTGCGCTGCGTGAAGGTCACCAGAGGCTGGCACCCGAGCATATTTTGAAAGCATTGATGGATGACGATCAGGGGCTGGCGAGCAACCTGATCACACGCGCCGGCGGCGCGCCCGGCCGCGTGGTCGAAGCGTTGGATGCCGCGATGGCCAAGATTCCGAAGGTCAGCGGTGATGCGAGCCAGATCTACATGGACGGCCAGACCGCAAAGGTTCTGGACGAGGCCGCAAAGATAGCCACCAAGGCGGGCGACAGCTTTGTGCCGGTCGAGCGCGTGTTGATGGCGCTGTGCATGGTGAAATCCAAAGCCAAAGAGGCGTTGGATGCCGGTGCGGTGTCCGCCCAGAAACTGAATGAGGCGATCAATGACATCCGCAAGGGTCGCACCGCTGACACCGCATCGGCGGAAGAAGGCTATGACGCGCTCAAGAAATACGCGCGCGACCTGACCGAGGCTGCGGCCGAAGGCAAGATCGACCCAATCATCGGACGGGATGAGGAAATCCGCCGCTCGATGCAGGTTCTGTCGCGCCGCACCAAGAACAACCCAGTTCTGATCGGGGAACCCGGCGTCGGTAAAACCGCGATTGCCGAGGGCATGGCCCTGCGCGTCATCAACGGTGACGTGCCGGAATCGCTGAAGGACAAGAAGCTGCTCGCGCTCGACATGGGTGCACTGATCGCCGGTGCGAAATATCGCGGTGAGTTCGAAGAGCGCCTCAAGGCTGTTCTAACCGAGGTGACCGAAGCCGCCGGTGAAATCATCCTGTTCATCGACGAGATGCACACACTTGTTGGTGCCGGTAAATCCGACGGCGCAATGGATGCTGCCAACCTGATCAAGCCTGCGCTTGCCCGGGGTGAGCTGCACTGTATCGGCGCGACCACGCTGGATGAGTATCGCAAGTACGTGGAAAAAGACGCAGCACTTGCACGACGATTCCAGCCCGTTGTGGTGCAAGAACCGACCGTCGAAGACACGATCAGCATCCTGCGTGGCATCAAGGAAAAGTACGAGCTGCACCACGGCGTGCGTATCTCAGACTCGGCTTTGGTGTCGGCGGCGACCTTGTCACATCGCTACATCACCGACCGCTTCCTGCCCGACAAAGCCATCGACCTTGTCGATGAAGCATCGGCCCGCCTAAGGATGGAAGTGGACAGCAAGCCCGAAGAGCTGGATCAACTGGATCGCCAGATCCTGCAGATGCAGATCGAGGAAGAGGCGCTGAAGCTGGAAGACGATGCAGCCTCCAAAGATCGTCTGGAAACCTTGCAAAAGGATCTGGCCGACCTGCAGGAGAAATCTGCCGAGATGACGGCCCAGTGGCAAGCTGAACGCGATAAGCTGGCTGGTGCGCGCGATCTAAAAGAACAGCTCGACAAGGCGCGCGCTGATCTCGAGATTGCCAAGCGTGAAGGCAACCTCGCCAAAGCGGGGGAGCTGTCTTACGGCGTCATCCCTGAGCTTGAGAAAAAGCTGACCGAGGCCGAAAATGCCGAAAGCAGCCAGATGATGGCCGAGGAAACGGTGCGTCCGGAACAGATCGCTTCAGTGGTTGAGCGCTGGACCGGTATCCCAACCTCGAAGATGCTGGAAGGCGAGCGCGAGAAGCTGCTGCGGATGGAAGACGATCTGCATTCCCGCGTAATTGGGCAGGATGCAGCGGTCACAGCCGTGGCAAACGCTGTGCGCCGTGCGCGAGCGGGGCTGAACGATGAAGGTCGCCCGCTGGGCTCGTTCCTGTTCCTCGGGCCCACCGGCGTGGGTAAGACCGAGCTGACCAAAGCCGTTGCGAATTTCCTGTTCGATGACGACAACGCGATGGTGCGTATCGACATGTCCGAGTTCATGGAGAAACACGCGGTCGCCCGCCTGATCGGTGCCCCTCCGGGCTATGTCGGCTACGACGAAGGCGGTGTGCTGACCGAAGCCGTGCGGCGCCGACCCTACCAGGTGGTGCTGTTTGACGAGGTTGAAAAGGCGCACCCGGATGTGTTCAACGTGCTGTTGCAGGTTCTGGACGATGGCGTGCTGACCGATGGCCAGGGTCGCACCGTGGACTTCAAACAGACGCTGATCATCCTGACGTCGAACCTTGGGTCTCAGGCACTTAGCCAGTTGCCTGAAGGCGCAGACAGCGAGCAGGCGCGGCGGGATGTGATGGATGCGGTCCGGGCCCATTTCCGGCCCGAATTCCTGAACCGATTGGACGAAACGATCATCTTCGACCGGCTCAAGCGGGCCGACATGGATGGCATAGTTGATATCCAGATGGCGCGTTTGCAGAAACGCTTGGCCGCCCGCAAGATTGAGCTGGTCTTGGACGGCGCCGCCAAGGAATGGCTGGCCGACGAAGGCTATGACCCGGTCTTTGGGGCTCGCCCGCTGAAACGCGTGATCCAGCGCGCCCTGCAGAACCCGCTGGCCGAAGCGCTGCTCGCTGGTGAGATCAAGGATGGCGAGACGGTGCCGGTCACAGCCGGACCCGAGGGTTTGATCATCGGTGATCGGTTGGGCACGTCCGAACGACCGCGTCCGGAGGATGCCGTCGTACATTGATCAGGGCTTGAAAACTGAAGAACCCGCCTAGTAGGCGGGTTTTTTCTGTTGACGACCACCTAGCGTGACAGTTGACCTTACGAATGGTTTTGTCGCGAACTTTGGTGTGGCTGAAAGCTACGGTTTTGACTGCGCGTCATTATCAAGCGAGCTCTGCACATTGACGGAATCCGCTTGTCGAAGAAGCTCGGCCTGCTCAAAACCTTGCTACGGGTTCTTAGCCAGGCTCGTTGCTGCCTCGATCCCTTCTTTCAATATGTCAAACATCTGATGGATCTCGGTCTCCGTGATTATCAGAGGCGGCGAGAAAACACACATATTGATGATCGGACGAAGGATCAGGCCGCGCTTTTGGCATTCTTGATCGATCAATGCGCCGGTCTCATAGTCTCGCCCCAGGTCGCCGCGGGCCTTGCCTTTTTCCGAACATTGCACACATCCCATCAATCCCATTCCGCGCACATCAGCAACGATGTCGATGTTGCGCAACTCCTCCAATCGGCCCTGAAAAATGGGTGTCACGCGGCGCACATGTTCCAGAATTCCGTCATGTTCTATTATCTCAATGCTCTTCAAACCAGCGGCAGCGCTAACGGGGTGGCCTGAGTATGTGTAACCATTTGAAAAAGCAGCGTCCCTGCCCGCCACATCATCAATCAACCGATCTGAGATGATCGCGGCTCCCATAGGCGCATAGCCCGAGGTGAGGCCCTTGGCGCAGGTGATGATGTCCGGCTCAATGCCAAAGACGTCTTTAGAGGCGAACCAATGACCGAGACGGCCGAAAGCGGTGACCACTTCGTCAGAGATATAGAGAACATCGTGCTTGTGGCAGACCTCAAGGCAGCGTTTGTGATAGCCTTCGGGGGGCACGATAACGCCGCCTGAGGCGAGGATCGGTTCGGCGATAAAGGCTGCTACTTTGTCTGCGCCGAGTGATTGAATTGCATCTTCCAAGTCTGCAATTTTTTCATCGAGAAATGCATCGATGCTTTGACCTTCGCCCCGGTGCAAGGGGTTCACATCGGGCAGAAAATGCGCCAGGTGATCGGCCTTATCCAGCCAAAGACGGTCCCGTTCTTTGCCGCTGACGCTGGCAGCCAGATACGTGCTGCCGTGATAGGCTTTTTGGCGCGAGATGATGATTTTCTTCTTCGGTTTGTTCAGCAGGTTGTTGCGGAAGTGGGTGAACCGAATGGCGGTATCCACCGCTGTTGATCCGCCGGTAGTGAAGAAGACGTTGTTCAGATCCCCCGGCGCGCGTTTGGCGATCTCACGGGCAAAGTGGCTGGCAGTAGAATTGGTGGCATTGAATGGCGAGAAATAAGCAAGTTTACGAGCTTGCTCGGCCATTGCTTCGGCCATCTCCCTACGCCCATAGCCGATCTGAGTACACCACATGCCGCCAGGCCCATCGATCAGCCGTTCACCCTTGTCGTTCACCACATGAATGCCGCTGGCCCCTTCCATAAACGTGCGATCGTTCTGACGAAGCGTTTGCATCCCCTCCCACGGGTGGAGGAAATGGTCATTGTCCCATTGTTTGGCGTCGGAGTTATCCACGGCGAGCCATATCCTCAGTGCTCATGACGATCGAAAACTCTTCACGCACCTGCGCATCGGCAGCACCGAAATAGTTGGGGAAGTGAGTGTCGAGGATGGAATTGGCCTTATCTCGGGCACGATCCAGCAGGTCAGTTTTACCTTCATTTTCCCAAGTATCTGTGCGTTCTCGATCCATCAGCTCGGGGTAGATGAATTCGCTCGTCATATAGTTCAAAGTGTGAGGGTTCCCTAAAAAATGGCCCGGGTCGATGGCGCATTTGTGGATGATGTCAACCACCATGGTCTCGTCGGTCACTTCGATGCCACGCAAGGAACGCAAAATCATTCCACCCGCCTCATCGTCGATCACCATGCTTTCAAAACTGCAGCCCATGAGTGAACCGATCATGCCGCCGAATTCACAAAGGCGGTTGGCACCCGCATGGGCGGCCAGGGTAAAGGTCAACGCCTTTTCCAACCCGTATTGGGCGTCCGGAATTTTGGCGTCGGTCATACCCGCGCCCACAGAAGTGGGCAGGTTATAGAAATTGCCCATTTGAACGGCTGCCGCTGCGATCAAGGCCTGTTCACCGCTGCCGCCGGTGAACGACCCGCTGCGCAGGTCGGTTATAAAGGGCCATGCAGCAAAGCAGATTGGACAGCCAGGTGTGATCAGGTTGACGATGGCCACGCAGGCGAGCGTTTCGGCGACGGTTTGCACCAGCGTCCCGGCAAGGGTTGCGGGCGCAGTAGCACCGGCCTGAGGTGGAACGGCCAGATCGACGGTCAAGCCCAGTTTAGCGGTGTCGATCATTATCTCCATGTTTTCCTTGCCGATCCTTAGCGGCGAGACCATGGGGCAGCCGCCAAAGATGACGCTGGGCTTTTTCATGAAGCTGCCTTCACCACCCTGGGCGAGATCAAACATACGGATGGCATGGGGGATATGGCTGCGGTCGCGAAAGGTCAGACAGGCGGGTTTCTGACTGCCGGCCAGTATCGCATAGATGGTGTTCATATCGTGCGAAAGGTCGTCAGTTACATCGGTCGCTAGCACCGTGTCACCCAGCATATGAATGTTTTCCAGGCGGTCCACCAGCCGGGTGAAATCATAAACATCACGCAATACAGAAGGGCGATAGCTTTTGGTCTCAGAATCAAACGTTGTCACGGCTGTACCAGAGTTGGCGAAATAAACGCTTTCCGCCGTGCAATGCATGTCGTCTTTGCCTTCTCGCTCACCACGGGCATAAACATAGAACTCGTTGCCAGCTCCGGCGAGGATGTCTTCAATCAGGGCGCGCGGGAAACACAGGCGGTTATGTTCATTCATCACCGCGCCTTTGGGCAAGACGAGGTCGAGGAGTTCCGGGAAATGATCGGAGATACCGGTTCTCTCCAAAACTGTCAGTGCAGCATTGTGGATGTTTTCAATATCAACCTGCGACAAAGGCCGATAGCGCCCTCCGCTCAAGCCGCCACGAACGGCTTCGTTGCCGGTTGTCGCCTCTTGCACCTTGATGCGCGCCGCGCGCCCGCCGCCGCGGCGTCGTGTTCTCACTTCAGCCATGGATCGCGATCCTTTGTTCTTGTTTCGGTCCGATCATGGCGAAATAGAAATCGTAAAAAGCCTGTAGCGAGGTTTCCATTTCGCTCAATGGCCCAGGTTGGAAGTGGTGAGAGTTTACGCCCGATTGGTTGTGGCGAATGATGCGTTCGTCGTCCAGCGATGTGACATGCCACAGCCAGGTCAGGTCATCCTTGTCATAGTCAGCGCCATCTTCAGCATCGCTGCGCACGAACCAAACCACCTGAATATCTGTTTCCTGCAGCTTGCGGGGAATGAAACGATAACCGACCATGTGATCGGAGTAGATGAGGAACCAGTTGAGCGGGCCGATGCCGAGATCGGTTGCGCCGCCGTCGAACGACATCAGCGATCCCAAAAGCGGTGCAAGGGCTTCACCCGTTTTGCTGCCGGTTTTGTAACCTTCGTAAAGGGGATAGCGGCGGTAATAGGCACTGGTGAAGGGGGTTGTGGCCGCCGCCCCAATCAGCTCCAATTCATCTGCCGAAAGACCCGCGTCTTTCGCGCGTTCCCTCAACGACCCGACCAAACCCTTCATTTCCTGCGGTGATTTCAGGCTGTGTGAGCGGGAGTATTCCTTGTGTGCCGGGCCGCAGTGATAACATTCAAGATAGTTTTCAACCGCAAGTTTCCAGTTGGCAGGCACAGGGAACGATGCTGTGTGAGCGATTTTAAGATCATTCAAACCATAAGGCACAGTGAGCGGAGCAAGCTGCGCTAAGACAGTGTCGAGGGCTGGTGTTGCAGCGTCAGCACAGGCAAAAATCAACCCTTGAAAAACGGAGATCTGTACCGGGAACAATCCATATTTCGATGGATCGAAATCGGCCCCCATGTTCTGACCTGCACGCAGCTTTCCAGAAAGCTCAAACGTCCAGGCGTGATAGGGACAAACGAAAACGCGCGCGCGGCCTTCCGCTTTGGTGCAGACCCGTGATCCCCGATGTCGGCAGACGTTTTGATGGGCGCGGATTTCTCCATCAAGGTCGCGAACGACGATTATGGATTCTGGGCCATAGTCAAACAGGAAATAGTCGCCCGGATTGGGAATTTGGCTTTCATGCCCGACCCAAAGCCAATTGCGATTCCAGACCTGAGCTATGTCATAGTCATAGATATCTTGCGACGTATAGAACCCACGGGGCATGGCATGGCCGAGCCTATGCGAGGCGATCAGATCATCCAAGTCAAGTGTACGGTTGGGCATTACGCCTCCTCCAGATCGATGATTTCACGACGGAACCAATCTTTTTCGGCCTCATTCTTCGGGCGTTCGAAATTCCGCGCCGCGCGGTGCCCTGAGAAAACGGCGTCGACGATTAGACCGGGTTGGGCGGCGTCGCCGATCAGTTCCAGAGTTTTGAGTTCCAGGGGTTTCAAAGCGTCGTATAGAGCAGTTTCGCGCGTACGCTCGGTGATCAAAACAACCGATGAGCAGACGATTTCAGTTTCGCGACCTGAAAACATGCAGGTAAGCGTCGCCGTTTCACCAGAGAGAGCTCCCAAGGATTGATTGCATCGAATGTCCACACCCAATTCAATGAGCCGCGCTTGAATTCGGTGATGCTCAAGCGTGTAAGTCGTAAAGCTAGAGATCAGGCTCTCAGGTGTGGCAAAAACAACGTCGTGGCCTGCCCTCGCCAGTTTTTCAGCGAGTACGCCAGCGATGTAAATATGATCATCGTCATAGATCAGTACCGGACCATTGGGGGGAATTTTGCCTGACAATATCTCGTCTGGCGTCAGAATGTTGGCGCTACTGTCGATCTCAGGCGCATTGCGCATGGTGTTGCGTCCTACACCGTCACGTCGCCACTTTGATCCCGTGGCCAAAAAGACATTCCGAATGCCCAACTCCATGACTTGCTCTGCGCCCAATGCACTCTCGGTGAACATCTCAACATTGCTACGTTGTGCTAGATCGTTCAGCCGGTAATCCATCACGCGGCCCCAAGCGGAAAGTCCGGGCAACTTACTTTCTTTCGCAACCCGCCCGCCAAATTCGCTGGCGCCCTCTGCCAAGGTTACACCATAGCCGCGACGGGCTAGCTGCATGGCGCATTCAAGGCCTGCTGGACCACTACCAACGACCAAGGCTTGCTCCTCGGACCCTCGCTTCTGAATAATCTCCGGGTGCCAGCCGCGCCGCCATTCTTCACCCATTGTGGGGTTTTGGGTGCAGCGGATCGGGATACCGATGTTGTCTGAGGCCACGCAAATGTTGCAGCCGATGCATTCACGGATTTCGTCGATGCGACCTTCTTCGATTTTCTTCGGAATGAAAGGGTCGGCTATGGAAGGGCGGGCGGCTCCGATAAGATCGACAATGCCTTTCTTCACCATCGACAACATCATATCGGGCGACGTCAGGCGGCCCACACCAACCACCGGTTTTCCGGTGACTTTTTTGACGAAAGACAGATAGTCATTTTGATACCCGTCTTGCGGCTGAAAGCGTGTTGTGGCGCTGTCGTTTTCCCAACCTGAAACATTCACATCCCAAAGGTCCGGCAGATCTGACAACAACTCCACCACTGCTCGGCCTTCCTCTGCCGCCTGCATCCCATCTGGGCCTTGCATTTCGTCAATGGCAAACCGGAGGGCGACGGCGCAGGTATCTCCGACAGCCTCGCGCGTATCTTCCAACAACTCACGCGCCAAACGCACGCGGTTTTCCAGAGAACCGCCATATTCATCGGTCCGGCTATTCATGTGTGGCAGCATGAAGTGCTGGGCAATGGACATTGAGTGACCAGCATAGACGTAGATGATATCGGCGCCCGCAGCCTTCGCTCGCAGCGCGGCGTCCCGATGCCAGCGACGAAACACGCGAATGTCTTCTTTGTCCATGGCGCGGGCCTGTTTGGGCATGGCGGAATCGGAGCTCATTTCGGAGGGCGCGATCAGGGGCGCGCGGCTAAGATGATTGGGCGCATGATTGCCATTGTGCACCAATTGAATGGCTGCCAATGCGCCGTGTTTATGAACGGCATCGGTCATCAGGCGCAGGGCAGGAATATCGCGCTCGTCCCAAAGACGCCCTTCTGGAAATGGAGATAGGTCAGAACTGGGGTGGATTTCAGTTTCCTGGTTCGCAACCACCGCCCATCCGCCTTCCGCCTTCATTCCCCGAACCGCCGCATCTGCGCGCGGGCGCATGTGCCCTAAGCCGGTGCAATGGGGCACTTGGTAGAAGCGGTTCTTGGCCTTAACTGGACCGATCTGTACCGGTTCAAATAGCAAGCCGTATGGGTTCGCGTCCGACATTTCGCGCGTTTCCTGTGGTTTAAGGGCCCGGGCCGTAGCCCTGGCCGATTTGCTGTCTAGAAGCCTGCTTTGATCCGCTCGAATTCGGCCAACATCTTGGCTTCCAGTTCAGGGTTCACAGCATCAAAAAACAAGCTGCCTTCAAAGAAGCTTTTTGGATCGGCAAAACCATAGGCCTCGATGCTGGCTTGATCGGCAATTTCAAACGCTCTTGCATTGGCATGGGGATAACCCCAATTCTCGATGATGTACTGACCAGAGCCTGGTTCGGACAGGGCGTTCAACAGGTCATAAATCTGCTCTTCATCTGTGGTCGAGGACTTCAGATGTACATACCCGCAAACCCACGTAGCAATGCCTTTGTCTACATCACGCATCATGGCAGCGGGCACTTCGTTCCAGATCAGGTTCAGTTCCGATTGGTTCCAGGCCCAGCCCATCTCAATCTCACCACTGGTCATTGCCTGGTCCAATTGACCTGCATCGGACCAGTAG
Source organism: Ruegeria sp. CK2 (assembly GCF_056536585.1). Lineage (NCBI taxonomy): Bacteria > Pseudomonadati > Pseudomonadota > Alphaproteobacteria > Rhodobacterales > Roseobacteraceae > Ruegeria > Ruegeria sp. CK2. The sequence goes on along the minus strand of NZ_JBQFPW010000011.1, from coordinate 39,725 downwards.
AAGCGCATGTTGGGGTGGATTGCACGCAGGAAGTCGGAGGCTTCCTTGAACTGTGCATCGGTCAGGTTGGTATAGTTGTCAGCGTTGCCGGTTGCGAGCGAGGCTAAAGCATAGGCGGAAGAGGCCGCGTCTGGGATCGAGATTTTTCCTGCATAGGCCGGGTCCGACAAAAGCTGCAGCGAGATATCATCGCCTGAGATTTTATCGGTGCGATAGATCAATCCGGTGTTACCCCATTCAAAAGGCAACATGTACAGGTTGCCGTCGATGACAATGCCGTCGACCTCCTTGATTTCGGGCAACATGTCCGCCCAGTTGGTCAGCCTGCTTTCGTCCAAGGGCTGGATCAGGTCCGCTGCCACCCATTTGCGCACGGCGTCCGAGCAGGGGTGTGCCAGGTCTGCTGTGAAGCCGGACATCAGTTTGGTGAATGCCTCTTCCTGGCTGCCAAAGTAAGAATAGCTTGGCGCTTCATTCCCATGTTTCGCCATGTAGTTTGCGAAAAAACCCGGGTCTTCATAACCCGACCAGTCAAATACGCTTAGATCAGCGCCACCGGCGCTAACACTGCCAGCACTGGTGACGGTTGCAAACGCAAACGCCGCAATTCTTTGAAGTTTCATTTTTTCCTCCTGTTGGTTGTATTCATTTGCCGCGGCCAAGGTCGATTGCGCTAGCAGCTTGCAAGCCCAGCCAAACCGCGTCACCACGATTGAAATCGACGGTGTGAAAGTAGTTGGGAACAGAAACAGCGATTGGTTTGTCATGGCCATCGACCGTGACGTGATAGTGAATGTTCTCGCCATAGAAGGCGACGTTGATGACCTTGCCTTGTACTGTCGCGGGGTAATCCGCGGGCTTTTCGGATTTGATCTCCAGCTGCTCAGGTCGGATACCGATGATAATGTCTTTGCCCGGGTTCGTGACGTTGGGATTGCGGTCGATCTGCATGTTTCCAAATGCAGCAACATTGACTGAGAGAGCATTGTCTGATTCGCCGGCGACTGAAGCGGGAAGGATGTTCATTTCACCAATAAAACTCGCCACCTCTTCGTCACATGGGCGTGCATAAAGTGAAGCGGGGGTGTCGACCTGCGCCAAGCGCCCGTTGAACATGACACCGATGCGGTCGGACATTGTCATTGCTTCGTATTGGTCGTGAGTGACCATCACGAACGTGATCCCGAGTGACTGCTGTAAGTTGCGCATTTCAAACTGCATTTGTTCGCGCAGCTTTTTATCAAGCGCTGAAAGCGGTTCGTCGAGCAAGAGCACCTTGGGCCGCATGATGAGCGCGCGCGCAAGCGCTATGCGCTGCCGTTGCCCTCCGGAAAGCTCATTCGCGCCACGCAACTGCAGCCCGCCAAGTTCGACCATCTCCAGCGTTTCCGCCACTCGGTTTTCGATTTCGGCTTTCGGGGCGCGACCGCGAAGACCATAGGCTACGTTGTTTCCAACATTCAGATGCGGGAAGATAGCGTAGCTTTGAAAGACCATGTTGGTGGGGCGGTTGTTTGCGGGGACCCCTTCCATGTTTCGTCCGTCGATTGTGACAGTGCCTTGGGTTGGGTCCTGAAATCCGGCGATCATGCGAAGTACAGTGGTCTTACCGCAGCCTGATGGCCCGAGGAGTGAGAAGAATTCACCTTCCTTCAGGTCCAGATTGATACCCGATGCTGCTGCAAAGCTGCCGTAGCGTTTCTCGACCCCGGAAAGTTCTATGATATTTTTTTCGATCATCAGGTTCCTTTCCCGGAGGAGCGGCGGCGGAAATATTCGGCCAAAACGAGAAGCAGTACCGATGTGAAGAGGAGAATCGAACCAAGCGCCAGAACGTTCGGGAGTTTGGCCGGGAAGCGGATTTGGCTCCAAATATAGACCGGCAGAGTTGGTTGGTTGCCGGATAGGAAGAAGGCCAGGACGAACTCATCAAAGCTGACAGTGAAGGTCACAAGAATGCTGGCGATAATCCCTGGGGCGACGACCGGAAGCGTCACGCGCCGAAAGGTTTCGAAAACGCCAACGCCTAGGTCGTATGAGGCTTCCTCCAGTGAGGCGTCGAAGTCGTCGAAGGCGGATTTTAGGATTGAGACAGCGAAAGGCAACGCCAGGAAGATGTGGCCGAGCGCCACGGTTACAAGAGACGGTTTGAGGCCCAGGAATAAGAACAGAACCAGCATGGAAGATGCGACGATGATGCCGGGAATGACGAGGGGCAGCATGACCAACCCCTCCGCTGCGCGCTGGCCTTTGAAACGGTAGCGTACGAATGCGCGAGCGGCGAATAGGCCTATGGCGGTGGAGAGCAGCGCGGCAACAAAGCCGACGCCGATAGAATTCCACAGCGCTTGAATAAGCGTGTCCTGTTCACCCAGTTTTCGGTACCAGTCCAGCGTCCAACCCTTGATCGGGAATGCAACAATAGTACCAGAATTGAAGGAAAACAGCGGCAGGAAGAGAACGGGCAGATAGAGAAATGCCAGATAAAGGAGGGCATACCCAGTGAGGGTTGAAGGGCGTTTCATCTTATGCGCCTTCCCAAACGGTTTCCGGTGATGACGAAGACGATGGCGACAAAGCCAACCGAGAGCATGGCTAAAAGCGAGAGCGTTGCTCCAAGTGGCCAGTTATTGGCCGCGCCAAACTGTACCTGAATGAGGTTTGCGATCATCTTGCCGTCACTACCGCCCACCAAAGCGGGGGTAACATAATCGCCAACAGTTGGGATGAAGATGATCAAGCAGGCGGCGATGATCCCGGGGATCGTCAGCGGCAAAGTCACCCGCATGAAGCGTTGAAAAGCGTTATTGCCAAGGTCAGTAGCAGCTTCCAAAAGGCTCGGGTCGATCTTTTGCAAGCTCACATAGATCGGCAAAATCGCGAAAGGCGCCCATGCATGAGCAAGAGTCAAGACCACTGCGAACTCGTTGTAGAGAAGGAAACTCAGGGGTTCATTGATTAGCCCGAGCCCCAGCAAGGCTGAGTTCATCACGCCATTGAAGCCAAGGATGAGCTTCCATGCAAAGACGCGCAGGAGATAGCTGGACCAGAAGGGAATGGTGATCAGCAAAAGCCAGATGGTCTTTTTGTGTGCCTTCATCGCGATGAAGTAAGCAATAGGATACGCGAGCGCGACGGTAACAATGGTGACGGCCCCAGCGATCCAGATCGAACGCAGCATGAGGTGCTGAACCAGGGGGTCGGTCAAAGCTTCGCGGTAGTTCTTCAGTGTAATGCTTTTGTCGAGCGTGACGTAGGTCTGCGTCCAGAAAGAATAGGCAATCAATATCGCCAAAGGAGCAGCCACCAGAAAGCCCACGTAAATCGTGGCGGGCGCGCTGAGGCTATAGCCTTTGGCAGCATCACTTCTAAAAATAACCGACCCTCCCTTTCCGGCCGCGCGATCATCACTAATGGACGATCGTCCATTAATTGTTGCACCGAAGGGGGCTTTTGTGTCAATCTTCCTCTTGAGTAATCGAGAACCGAAAATTTAAGTGCATGACAATAAAAGATAAGCTCCCCGAGGGACTTCGCGAAAAGCCCGCTGCAAAGCGAGATCCGGCGGCGAAAAAGCAGGCGTTGATTAAGGCAACACTGGATACAATCGCTGAAATTGGAATCACCGATACCTCGGTAAGTCGGATTATTGAGCGCGCGGGCCTGTCCCGCGGAATGATCCATTTGCACTTTGGCGGAAAGGACAATTTGCTGACAGTTGCGGCCCAGCAGTTCAGTGAGCAGTACTATGCGGAAATGGATCGAATGACCGATCTTGGTCCGAATGCGTCGCCCGAAGATCGGGTAATGGCTGTTATCGAGGCTGATTTATCTGAAAGCTTGCTCAACCCGCGAAGTACGAAAATTTGGCACGCCTTCCGGGGCGTCTCAAGCTCACACCCTGGGATTGCCCGCTATAGCAGCACTCAAGACGAGAGATTGGTGTCCACACTGCGCCAGGCATTTGACGAGCTTGAAAAGGTAGGGTGCTATCCCCCAAATCACGCGGAAGATGCAACAAGCGGAACGTTGGCCCTTCTAGAGGGCATGTGGGTGAATTATCTGACTGATATGGCTGGATTTTCGCGTGAACGTTCGGTGGATTTGATACGCAGATTTTTGTCAGGCTTGTTTCCAGGGAGTTTTCTGAGATGAAAACCTATGGATTTGAGAACTGCCAACAGTATTAGATTGGTCAAGAACATTGCTGAGGGTGTTGTCGCCAGTCAGTTGTGTGTGCTCATCACTTCGATCCGCTAGTCATAGTCGCGATTGAGATTTGACGTTGCTAGCCACATGCCCTTGATCCGAATGGCAACGATCCTCCCCCACTGAATTGGTCCGGCCCCAAGGCTAGGAAACAGCGGACCAAATATGGGGGACAAGCGACACAAAACACGGCTTCTTCTAATATCGAACGGCCAAACATACGTAGAGGTAGCGATATCTGCGTGTCGAGAAGATGTATTTGTCAGTCTGTCGAGCATGGAAATCGAAAGCGGTGTGGCTAATGCCCAGAGTTACTCGTCAATGCGAGCCTCGAATGATCTTTGTACAATAACCTAAGATATACCCTCAGAACATCACCCAAGAAGTCATCAGGGGACGGTTTTACTAGCGGCTTCTTTTCAGGGGCCTTTCTGAAAACTAGTGTCATTGACGATAAGCGAACAATCCTTCCAGCATCACTACAATACTGCGGGCTCCGCCAGATCGAGCACACAATCCAACCTATCTGAGCGCAAAGCTTGCGACAGATATGCTTCGGATTGGTTTGGCAAATGAACGTCGCACCATTGCGAGCGTCATCCCACACCCGAGATACAAGTGCCGGCCCGATTTTCGAGAATGGCAAATGCATCTGTCAATTTCCCGATGCCAGAAAAACCGCCTTTGGCGGCGAATGTCGCGGCCGCCGCGACCTTAGGACCCATAGACCCCGATGGCAGTTTCAGAGCCCCGGCCGAGTCTGGAGTCAAGTCTCTGATGACGCGGGCTTCGGGCGTGCCGAACCCCTCATAAACCGCATCCACATCAGTCAAAAGCAGCAGTGCGTCGGCGCCTAGCTGTTGCGCAAGCATGGCACTGGCGGCATCTTTGTCGATCACCGCCTCGATCCCGATCAGGTTGCCATCATCACGTCGCATCACTGGGATACCGCCGCCGCCGGCACAAATCACGACTACTTTATGGTCCAGCAGCAATTGCAACACTCGCAGATCAGGGATTTCTTGAGGCTTGGGCGAGGGAACGACACGCCTCCAGTTGTCCCCATCGGGTGCGATGTTCCAACCTGCCGCCTTGGCGCGCGCTTCGGCCTCGGCGCGCTCATAAACCGGACCAACGAGTTTCGTCGGATTTTGGAATGCCGGATCACGCCCGTCCACCAGGATCTGCGTTAGCAACGTTGCAACAGATCGGTCGTGACCCAGCACGTTTTCCAGTTCTTGTTCGATCATGTAGCCAATCATGCCCTCGGTCTCGGCCCCGAGGACGTCAAGTGGACTGGCGGTCGCTGGATCATAGGCAGCGCCCTGCAATGCCAACAGGCCAACCTGCGGCCCGTTGCCATGGGTGATGACAAGCTGATGGCCGGCATTCAGGATTTCCGCCAAAGCCGGCATTGCGGAACGTACGTTGTCGCGTTGAACCTCGGCGTTCAACGGCTCACCGCGTTTCAAAAGGGCATTGCCGCCCAAGGCCGCTACAACCAACATCTCAACCTCCCAAAGTGGCGACCAGAACCGCCTTAATTGTATGCATCCGGTTCTCGGCCTGATCGAAGACGATCGAGGTCGGACCTTCGAAAACCTCTTCGGTCACTTCCATGGCGTCGATCCCAAACTCTTTGCTGATATCTGCTCCCACTGCGGTCTCGGTGTTGTGAAAGGCCGGCAGGCAATGCAAGAAACGCACCCGAGGATTGCCGGTTTTGGCGATCACGTCGGCATTGACCTGATAGGGCAGCATCTGATCAATGCGCTCGCGCCATTTTTCCTTGGGCTCACCCATCGACAGCCAAACATCGGTATAGACGAAATCAACACCCTTCACGGCCTCGTCCAAATCCTCGGTCAACGTGATCTGCGCGCCAGTGGTTTCGGCGATTGTCCGCGCCTCGGCCTCGACCACGCGGTGGGGCCAGCAGGCTTTGGGGCCGCACAACCGCACATCCATACCCATCTTGGCCCCGCCCAGCATCAGGCTGTCGCCCATGTTGTTGCCCACATCCCCCAGAAAAGCGAATGACACCTCGCGCAGCGGCTTTTCGACATGCTCTTGCATGGTCAGGAAATCGGCCAGGATCTGAGTCGGGTGAAACTCATCCGTCAACCCGTTATAGACGGGTACACCGGCGTGTTCGGCGAGTTCCTCGACGATGGTTTGGCCGAAGCCCCGATATTCGATCGCGTCATACACCCGACCCAGAACCCTGGCGGTATCCTTGACCGATTCCTTGTGACCGATATGCGTGCCGGTGGGGCCCAGATAGGTCACGCGCGCGCCCTGATCATAAGCTGCGACCTCGAACCCCACGCGGGTGCGGGTGGAATCCTTTTCAAAGATCAGTGCGATGTCCTTGCCTTTAAGCACCGGCACCTCGGTGCCCGCGTATTTTGCGGCCTTTAGATCGGCTGCCAGTTTCAGCAGAAAGGCGATCTCGTCAGGCGCGAAGTCACGCAGTGTCAGGAAGTGCCGGTAGCGCAGGTTATAAGCCATGTCGGTGTCCTTTCTAGGTCTCAAACCGCGTCGCGGATGGTGGGGCACGTCATGCAGTGACCGCCGCCACGACCGCGGCCCAACTCGGCGCCGGGCATCTCCAGCACCTCGATCCCGGCGGCTTTGAGCGCGGCATTGGTGTCGTCGTTGCGGTCATAGCCGACCACCACGCCCGGGCGCAGGGCGATCACGTTGTTGCCGTCGTTCCACTGCTCGCGCGCGCGCTCCTCCTCGGTCTCGCCGCCGGTGGGGACCAGTTGCAGCCGCTTGTAGCCCAGCACCTCGGCCACGATGTCGAAGATCGGGCGCGTGTCCCGGCGGAATTCCAGCGGGGCCTTGCTTTCGCCGGGGCGGATGTCATAGCAGATCAGCGCATCGGCCACTTCCTTGAACGTGGTCACCACATCGCCGCCGCACAGGGTAAAGACAGTGTCGAGATGCATCGCCGCGCGTGATTTCGGCATCTGGAACGCCAGCAGCCGTTGCGCCGCGCCGGTGTCGAACAGCGCCTCGGCCAGCAGGCCGATGGCCTGCGGCGACGACCGCTCGCCCATGCCGACAAGAACGGTGCCATTGCCAATGGGCATGATGTCACCGCCCTCAAGCGTGGCAAGCCCGTGATCGCGGGTCGGATCGCCCCAGTGGACCGTCGTCTGGCCAGCAAACTTGGGATGGAACTTGTAGATCGCCGTGTTCAGCAGAGTTTCGGGGCGCCGGGCAGGCCAGAACATAGGGTTCACGACGACACCACCATAGATCCAGGCGCTGTTGTCGCGGGAGAACAGTGCGTTGGGCAGGGGTGGCAGAACAAAACCGTTGTGGCCCAGATATCCGCCGAAGAGGCCGGTCGGCGTGAACGGTAGTTCGTTAACCGCCAGCCCGCCAATAAGGTGTCTGGCCAACACCTCTGCCGGGATCTCATTCATCCAGCCTCGCAGTTCGGGCAGCATGCCGACCCCGATCTGATGCGGGGTGATCCGGTGGTCCAGCACCCAGGCGCGCGCTTTCGTATCCTCCAGCGTCTCGGCCAGCAGATCGTTCACGTCCAACACTTCTACCCCTTCGCCATGCATCAGTTCGCAAAAGGCATCGTGGTCTTTCTGCGCCCGCTTGACCCAGAATACGTCGTCGAACAGCAAGTCCTGACAGTTGGCGGGAGTCAGACGGCGATGCGCCAAGCCAGGTCGGCAGACGATGACCTGTCGCAGGCGTCCGGTTTCCGAATGAACGCCAAGCTTTGTGTCGGCCATATCCAAAGCTCCTTTCCGACAGATCAAAGAACTGCGCCGATGCTGAGCACGGCCATGACAAACACCGTAAGCACGATCAGCAAAGGCCAGATGAAAGCGATCCAGCGGTCATAAGACACGCGCCCGATTGCCAACCCGCCAATCACCACTGCCGAGGTCGGGGTGATCAGGTTTACCAGCCCGCTGGCCGCCTGATAGGCAGTGACCACCAGATCGCGCGATACACCGGCGAAGTCCGAAAGCGGGGCGAGGATCGGCATCGACAACACTGCAAGCCCAGAAGTGGAAGGCACTAAAAAGCTCATCCCAACCTCGATCCACATCATCAGATTGATGAAGGCCAGTTTGTGCAGCCCGCCCAGACTCTGCTCGGCACTGTGCAGGATCGTGTCAGCGATCAGCCCCTGTTCCATGACGATCACGATGCCGCGCGCCAGCCCTATGATCAGCGCAACGCCCAGCAAGTCGCGCGCGCCGTCGACGAAATGGCCAGTCAAAGCCTTTTCGCCCATGCGGGCAACAATCCCGACCAGTATTGCAGATCCAAAAAACAGCGCGCCCATGCGAGCCATCCACCAGCCCTGAGACGACACGCCCCAGATCATGACCAGAAAAGACAGCGCGAAAATGAGCAGCACGATCTTTTGGTTGCCTGTCAGGACATCGGCCGCTTTACCGGTATCCGATCGATCTTGCAGGAAGATCCGGCGATGCTCGTCAAGTTGTTTTGCCACGATAGACGCGCCTGGGTCCGCCTTGACCCGCCGGGCGTAGCGCATGACATAAGCCGTACAAATCGCCAGCCCGCCCAGTAGCAAAACGAAGCGTAAAACGATCCCTTCGGTGAACGGAACTCCGGCGGCATTCGAGGCAATAACCGTGGCAAATGGGTTAATGGTCGAACCCAACACCCCTACTCCGGCACCGATAAGTATGATTGCCACGCCAGTAACCGCGTCATAGCCCGCGGCGATCACGACCGGGATCAAAATGGCATAGAACGCGAGTGTTTCTTCGGCCATGCCATAGGTGGTGCCGCCCGCAGCAAAAAGCGCCATCAGGATCGGGATCATCCATATCTCCCGCCCCTGCAACTTGCGCATGGCTGCACGAATGCCAGTATCGATGGCTCCGGTGGCGTTCACAACGCCCAGAAAACCACCCAGCAGCAAAACGAACAAAGCAACGTCGATAGCCCCAGCCTGATAACTGTCAGGATTGTAGAACCCGGCGATCGGCGCGAGCATGATGTCAACAAAACCCTGCGGGTTTGGCTCAACCGTTCGGTAGGTCCCGGCGACCGCGATCTCGCGCCCGACTGTTTCGCTCATGATGCGTTCATATTGTCCGGCAGGGATGACCCAGGTCAGCGCCGCGACCAGAACGATGAGCAGGAACAGGATCGTATAGGCGCTTGGAAATTTTGAGGAAAAGCGCTGATCCGAAGCTGTTTGGTGTTTAGTTTCGTCAGACATTCTATATGCCTCACACGTGTTGTGAATGGTCGGGGTTAACCGGTTTGGGCCTGCTCGAACGCAAAAGCTCGAACCGAGCCAAAGTGTACGAAGTAGGCGCAAACTAGCAGGCCAGCGACCTCTTGCCTTTGACACGGATCAACCGGCGTCATCTAAATCTGCGTGTTTCTGATCCGCGCCATCTAAGAGGTTGAATCAGAGCAACAGCGGATGACCGGCTTATGTCGCTTGCTGCTCATTTTGATCCTCTGTCGCCCAACTATTGGGCCGGATCACCATGTTTTTCAGGGCATTGATGTACGCCCGTTTGCTGTGAAGAGGATCCCTTGGCCAATGGGCTCGACAACGTTGGTGAGGCGGGAATGCCTAAATAATATCGCCGAACAGGATCACCGGCTCATCAAAAAGGCGAACTCGGCCCATGTTAGACCTCTGCTGAGCTCCGCGCCCCTAGAGTCAGTGCGAGTTGTTTTTCCAGCTCAAGCAGTACAAACAGCGCCATTCCCAAGACAATTATATAGACCCCATCTTTGAAACCGACCGCGGCGGTTCCGAGGATGATCTGAAGGCCCGGCACATATGTTGCCGCAAGTTGTGCAGCAGAGACAGAAATTACGCAGATCCAGACCATCGGTGTACCCCGGATCGCTTTCCAAGTCAGCGAGGTGCCATAAATGTTGCGCACAAAGAACAGATGAAAAATCTCCATCACCACCAATGTGTTCAAAGCGAGGGTTTGGGCCAGTTCCAGGGGATAACCCTGTTTTAAAGCGTAGGTGAAAATGCTGAACACACCGGCCAGAAACAGGCCTGAGACCAGCACAATATGCCAGACCAGTTCGCCCCCAAGGATTGGCGCATCACGCGGTCGGGGCGGGCGTTGCATGGTGCTTTCTTCGGTCGGCTCAAACGCGAGCGCAATGCCAAGGGTGATAGCAGTAATGAGATTGATCCAAAGTATCTGAATCGGCGACACCGGAAGCGTTAGTCCCAAGAGAAGCGCGACGATGACGACCAGCGCTTCTCCCCCGCTTGTGGGAAGGAGCCAGCTAATCACTTTTTTGATGTTGTCAAACACCGTGCGCCCTTCGCGCACCGCCGCCGCTATGGTGGCAAAGTTGTCATCAGCAAGAACGATATCGGCGGCTTCTTTTGCCGCTTCGGACCCTTTTCTGCCCATAGCGATGCCGACATCGGCACGTTTCAACGCCGGGGCATCGTTGACACCATCACCCGTCATGGCAACGGTCAGGTCACGGGCTTGCAGTGCATTCACAAGCCGCAACTTATGCTCGGGGTTGGTGCGCGCGAAGATATCCGTTTGCAGGACGGCGACCGACAACGCCGCATCATCCATCTGGTCGATCTGTACACCCGTAAGAACCCCGCTGGTATGGGCAAGCCCGATGTCACTGCCGATTGCTGCGGCTGTGCCGGCGTGATCCCCGGTGATCATTTTGACCGTTATGCCTGCATTCTGGCAGTCAGCTATTGCCAGTTTCACCTTCTCTCGCGGTGGATCCATGAGGCCGACAACACCAAGAAAAACCAGATCTCCCGGTATCTCAGGCGGCGTCAGGTTCATCTCATCGTCGCGGGCCGGGCGGGAGGCGAAGGCCAGCACACGACATCCCTCTGAGGTAAAACGATCTTCGGCCAAACGCCACGTCTTCGGGTCGATTGGCATCGGGTTCCCATTTGCGTCAGACTGGGTTTTACACAGTGACAACAAAGTTTCAGGCGCACCTTTGACAAAGACCATACGAGCACCGGCCTCATTCTCGTCCAGCGTTGCCATAAAGCGGCGTTGCGAGTCGAATGGCAGAACAAATTGGCGGTTCCAACCCTCGGCTGCCGCGCCGAGTCTGCCAGCAACCTTTGCAGCGAAGCACAACAGTGCTCCTTCCATCGGGTCGCCGTTGACACCCCAAACCCCGGACTGTTCTTCAAGCGTCGCGTCATTGCAGCGCGCCGCAACCACCGCCAGTTCTTGCAGCGCAAGTGATGCCGCTTCTTCCACATTATTGCCTTCGGCGACAACAGTCCCGGTGGGATCATACCCTGTGCCCTCGACGCGGTAGTAACTTCCGCCAGCTGCAACATCGGTAACAACCATTTCGTTGCGGGTCAGCGTCCCTGTCTTGTCCGTGCATATGACCGAAACCGAACCGATGGTTTCGATCGCTGGAAGGCGCCGCACAATGGCATCTCGTCTTGCCATCGACTGAACACCGATTGCAAGCGTAATAGTCAGCACCGCAGGAAGCCCTTCGGGAATCGCTGCGACTGACAAACCAATGACCGCCATGAACAGATCGATTAAACTGTATTCGGCAACGAAGTAACCGAAAGCCAGAATAATTGCAGCCACAGCAAGAATTAGAAGTGTCAGCCAACGCGCGAAAGTATTCATTTGGCGCACCAGCGGCGTCGTCAGCTTCTCAACGTCGGAAAGCATCCGGCTGATGCGTCCGACTTCTGTCCGTGTTCCGGTGGCAGTCACGACACCACGCCCCTGTCCAGCGGTGATCAGGGTGCCACCAAACAACATGCTGCGCCGGTCGCCCAGCGGTGCGTCTGCGGCTGAGGGCACGTCGTCCTTGTCTACCGCAACCGACTCGCCCGTCAGAATAGCCTCTTGCGCCTGGAGGCCATGTGCTTCGATCAGGCGTATATCGGCAGGTGGCTTGTCGCCTGCTTCGAGCAGAACGATGTCGCCCGGGACAACCTCGGAACCGTCGATTGAGACCCGTCGCCCATCGCGCAAGACCGAGGCCTTTGGCGCTAGCATCTGGTGAATCGCTTCCATCGCCTTTTCGGCGCGACCCTCCTGCACAAACCCGATGCAGGCATTGGCCAGAACAACTGCCAAAATGACGACTGTATCCACCATATGCCCTAGGAGAAACGTCACCACAGAAGAGCCGATCAGCACGTAGATCAGAACATTGTTGAAATGTGCAAGAAACCTGAGGATCACATTTTGCCGACGGGGTGGCGGTGGCGCGTTGCGCCCATACTTCACAAGGCGGCGCGCCGCTTGATCAGATGTGAGCCCGTTTGCAGTTGTGTTGAGCGCAGCTAGAGTATCCGCACTGTCTTGCGTATGCGGTAGGGGTTCCAGCGCTTCGGGTGGAAATCCGGGATCATCCGGCATGTTACACTCCGTTTCAGGCAAGTCTGAGAGCGACGATCAATGTGCTGAAGCACTGGTTCGATATACGTCTGAGTTTCTTAATCAATGCTGCACTGACTGTTTTCGATGAGACTGTCCCAGGCGCTGACCCTCTTACGATTGGGGGCCCGGCCACGCCATGTCTAAGCGCCCCTCTTTCGCGTGTATTTGATATGGGTCAGATCGCCGGCGTGTATTTGGTGACAAACTCCAGCCGTAAACCTTAGTCCAGTGCCGCTGGGATGCGCCTAAGACTACCAAAGATATCTCATCGCGAACGGAACAGGGCGTTTTGTGAAGAGAGGGCAAAGCTCAAAGGGTTCGGCCCGAGATCACATCATCGGGCATGACGCATAAGCCACTAACCCGCGAGGGGCCCAGAACGGAGAAACCAAATGACGGAACTGTCTCCGGACAAACTGACGTCCGATGATCAAGCCTCTGCCCCGGAACCCCGGCAGCAAGCCCCCGGGCATCCATATGAGAAACTTGACCGCGCCATGCGTGCCGCACTGGCCCGGGCCACGGCAGGGGTTTCGCCGCATTCGATCATGGCCACATGGTTGGATTGGGCCTTGCATCTCAGCCGCTCGCCCGGACGCCAGATTGAGCTGTCAGAACGTGCGGCGCACGATGCTGTTAAGCTGTGGATCTATGCCGGCGAGCTGGCTGCGGGAACCGAGGCAATACCGCCCTTTGAAACCCGCGCTCAGGATCACCGTTTCAGCGCACAGGGTTGGCAAAAGGCCCCATTCTCGTTTTGGCAGCAAGCTTTTCTGAGCACGCAGGACTGGTGGCAGGCAGCTACCGACCAGATGCCGGGTATCGCGCCGCGCGATGCTGAACGCGCCCAGTTTCAGATCCGTCAGGCCCTTGATCTCATCTCTCCTTCGAATTTTCCATGGTCAAACCCCGAGATTATCAGCCGCACCATCCAGACAAGAGGTAAGAACCTAGTCGAAGGAAGCGCGCATTTTCTTGAGGATGTTGCCCACACCGCAACACAGGGACGTGAGCCAGCTCCCGAAGGCTACCAAGTTGGCAAGGATCTGGCGGCAACGCCCGGTCGGGTTGTGTTTCGCAACACGCTGTTCGAACTGATACAATACACGCCCACCAGTAAAAAAGTACACGCAGAACCGATCCTTTTTGTGCCTGCTTGGATCATGAAGTACTATGTGCTGGATCTGTCACCGGAAAACTCCATGGTGCGCTATCTGGTTGACCAGGGGTTTACCGTTTTCATGGTCTCTTGGATCAATCCCACGGCGGATCAGGCCGATCTCAGCCTCGAGGATTATCGCCTCAAGGGCATCATGGCCGCGATCGATGCCGTTGAAAAAATTGTCCAGGGTCAGAAAATCCATGCCAATGGCTATTGTCTTGGTGGCACACTTCTGGCGATTGCCGCCGCAGTGATGCAGCGCGATGGTGACGACCGCTTGGCCAGCGTTACACTGATGGCCGCGCAGGTTGATTTTACCGAGGCGGGCGAGCTCTTGCTTTTCATCGACGACAGTCAGGTGGCTTTTGTCGAGGATCTGATGTGGTTGCAGGGCTGTCTGGACCGACCACAAATGACGCGCACCTTTACCACCATCCGCGCCGAAGATCTGATCTATGCGCGGGCGGTACGGCGTTACTTCCTGGGCGAAGACGACCTACCGACCGACCTGACCGTGTGGAATAACGACACAACACGCATGCCCGCGCGCATGCATTCCGAGTATCTGCGGGGCCTGTTCCTTGAAAACCGGCTGAGTGCTGGGCGGTTTGCTGTCGAGGGCCGTGTTGTTGCGCTGAAAGATATCCGAGTCCCGATGTTTGTAGTGGGAACCGAGTCCGATCACATCGCGCCGTGGCGCTCTGTTTACAAGATCAGATTGTTTACTGATGGCGAACTGAGCTTCGTGCTCACCAATGGTGGCCATAACGGTGGCATCCTGAGCGAGCCAGGACATAAGCACCGCCACTACCGACAGGGTCACAGGGCTGCAGACGCGCTCTACACGCCTCCGGATGAATGGCTTGAAACCAGCGAAGTACAACAGGGATCATGGTGGCCAGCCATGGCGGATTGGCTAAGGGATCACTCAACAGACGAAACTACGCCCCCGCCCATGGGCGGCAAGCGTAGAGGGGTCTATAAGCTGCCCAGAGCACCCGGCAGCTATGTTCATCAAACCTGAGTGAGACGGTCCAAAACGAATTGGGTTCCTTTATTTCTTGGACTTACCCGAGACTTTTGATGTCACTTCCATGCTTTCACCAATGGCTTCGGCTTCCGTTTCGATGACGTGCTTTGAGCAGCGCGATACCATTTCGAACCATTCACGGGCATCTTCGACCATGCGCTCGATTGAATGGCGCTGCCATTCAGCCATCTGACGCATCGCTTTGGTGGGCTCTATCTTGTCGCCGGACGTGGTTTCCCGCGCGGTTTCGATCGCCGTGCGTGCCGCCTCGTGTCGACGTTGGAACCAGAGACGGGAATACTCCTCGGCTTCATTCAGCAGACGGTCCTGCGCCCTCCAGAACTGTTCGACCTGTGGCATGATCGTCGGGTTCAAAGACATCATTCCCTGCATGGATTTCAGAACCTCAGTAAAGCTTTCCTGCGTTTCGGGTTTTGCGGAGGTATTGGGCATAACGGACTCTCCCTAAAAAGATGACGGTGAGACGATTCTACCATAGGTGCAGGCAATCACATTAACCGAGATCAATGCTGACTCCGACGATCTCACACGCGGCTCTGTCGGGGCTATATCGGAGGTCAGCTTAGCTCAATTGCGCCACAGACCGCCGGAAGAGAACCAGACTTGTCGCCAACAGGGCAGCGCCCAGCAAAGCCATCCAGGCGAATTCAGGCCAGACAGTTTCAAGCCCGGCCCCCTTGAACACAATCGCCTGGCTGGCCGCCATGTAGTGGCGGGACGGCAAAAGCAGCGTGCCAACCTGCAACCAGTCGGGCTGACCCTCAATCGGCGTCTCGCCTCCGGAGAGCATCAGCATGGGCAGGACAACCAGCATGACCAAAAGCGCAAACT
Source organism: Ruegeria sp. CK2 (assembly GCF_056536585.1). Taxonomy (NCBI): domain Bacteria; kingdom Pseudomonadati; phylum Pseudomonadota; class Alphaproteobacteria; order Rhodobacterales; family Roseobacteraceae; genus Ruegeria; species Ruegeria sp. CK2. The sequence goes on along the minus strand of NZ_JBQFPW010000011.1, from coordinate 24,058 downwards.
GTGCCATTGAGCGCGCGATTGTCGCCAGAAAAACCCCCAGTGCCGTCGCTGTGAACAGAAACAGAGCAGTACCAAGCAGAAATAACCCTTTTGAACCAGCGATTTCTATTTGTAGTGAGCCTTGCATGACAAAGGTCAGCGACAGGCTGGCGGCGACCAGCACAACCGCTGCGTTGGCCCAGATTTTGGCCGCTGCTATGTCAAAGGGGGTCAGCGGCATTGCCAACAAATGCTCGATCGTCCCGTGTTCTCGCTCGCGGATCATCGCAGCGCCGGTCAGAATGGTCGTCAACCACATGATCTGGCCGATCAGCGCGACGATCCCAGCAAATCGCACAGTATCGCGGTTTGGATTGAAAGCGCTTCTAAGGATGACATCCACCGCCGGCGGCGCCACAAGATCGATCCCGATTGCAAAGCGGCGAATTTCGGCTCCCAGAATGTTGGTGATGTAATTGGCACCGATCCCGGCCTGTTCCATCGCCGTGGCATCAACCAGAACCTGTATTTCAGGTTTGCGCCTTGCTCTAAGGTCTTTCTCGAAGCCCGGCGGTACGGCCACTACAAATATGAACTCGCCCGCGTCCATCAGCGTTGGTCCGCTTCCCGGCTCGATCTGCACCACTGGTTGGAACTCAGGCGGAAAAAAAGCCGTGGCAAGCGCCCGGGACAGCGGGGAGTTGTCTTCATCCGCAAACGCAATCGAGGCGTTGTTTACCGAGTTTGCGACACCCGTCGCCTCCATGATCGGCGACAGAGTGAATGACCAGACCAGCAATGCCATCATTACCCAGTCGCGGCGCAGGCTCATCACTTCTTTCAGACCCAGCCAGAATATGCTGTACAGTCGCTGCATTCACTTCTCCTGCGCGCGAAGACAAAGCGCGGCGATCAGGGTCAGCACTGGCCCGAAGCAGGCCAGCGCCAGAATGTCCGGCGCAAGGGCTTCCCACCCCAGCCCTTTGGTGAACGCACCAACATTGAGATGCAAAAAATAGGATGAAGGCCAGAGCGATCCGATCATCTGGGCACCAGGCTCAAGCGTCGAAACGGGTTGCAACAGGCCTGAAAACTGGATCGTGGGAACCACGGAGGCGATGGCCGTTGCAAAGGTCGCGGCCACCTGACTGGACGTCATGGTCGCAATCAGCAACCCATAAGATGTTGTCGCCCAGACATAGAAAAACACGCCCAACGCCAAGGGAAGAGGATCCCCTTTGAGCGGCACATCGAAGACAAAGACAATCATCGCGGCCAGCAACAGGAAATTCAAGAATGCGATCACGATATAGGGAATTTGCTTGCCGATCAGGAACTCTAGACGCGTGGTCGGGGTCACGTAGAAATTGACGACCGACCCCAGCTCGCGCTCGCGTGCGACGCTGACTGCGGTCAATATGGCCGGCAGCATGATCAGCAGAATGGCAGGCATCGCCGGAGCCATTGCAGCTATACTTTCAAAACTCTGGTTGTAGCGAAAGCGTGGCTCGATGCGAGCGATCTCGATTTCGTGCTCACCGTTTTCACGGGCCTGTGCGTCAAGAAAAGTCTGGTGCAGCCCCGCGACGTAACCTTCGACCGTTTCACCCTTGAACGGAATAGCGCCGTCCACCGTGGCTAGCACTTCCGTTGGTTCAGCCGTCCTCAGCTTGCGGCCGAAGTCAGGCGGCAATTCGACTACCATCGAAACGTCGCCTGCCCGCAATCGGTTGCGACCTTCAGCAGCACTGTTCAGCGGTGGTGTCGGCCTGAAATAGGTTGATCCGCCAATTTCGTCTATATAGGCCCGGCTTTCCGGGCTCTGAGATAGGTCCAGAACCGCAAAATCCAGTTCATCAATGTCGAGCGTAATCCCAAAACAGAAGACCAGCATCAGAATGGCTGATCCAAGAAACGCAAAGGCCAGACGCACGGGATCGCGCGCCACCTCAATCGTTTCGCGCCGTGTATAGGTCAACGCGCGCCCAATGCCGCCGCCTGTCGCTTTTGTTTTGGTCCCAACATCAACTTTTGGCGCGACGACGGGTGCTGGTTGTTCTGCGGTTTCGAGAACCGAAATGAAGGCATCCTCAAGACTGTCGGCCTCCTCAGAAGCAATCAGCTCGGCTGGTGTACCCTCGGCCAGAACGCGGCCCGCATGCATGAAGGACACCCTGTCACAACGCTCTGCTTCGGCCATGAAGTGGGTCGAAACGAAGATAGTCACCGATTCTTCGCGCGACAGCTCAACCAGCAAAGCCCAAAACGTATCGCGCGCTTCTGGGTCCACACCCGAGGTGGGTTCGTCAAGAATGAGAACTCTGGGGCGATGGATCACCGCCACAGCCAGGGACAATCGCTGCTTGATCCCAAGAGGCAGCGCGGCTGCCAGCGCCTCGCGATGTGCGTTCAATCCGAAGCGTTCCATCAATTCCGCGATGCGAGCCTCTCGATCAGGGATCGCAAAGACACGGGCATGAAGTTGAAGGTTCTGATGAACAGACAATTCGCCATACAGCGAGAAGGCCTGACTCATATACCCAATCTCGAGGCGCATTTTGCGATCACGAGCGTCAACCGGCTTTCCGAATAACAATGCCTCGCCCGAGCTAGCAGGGAGCAAGCCGGTCAGCATCTTCATCGTCGTGGATTTGCCGCACCCGTTTGACCCGAGGAAGCCAAATATCTCTCCCCGGTTGATCGAGAAGTCGACACTGTCAACCGCGGTGAAATCGCCAAAGCGCCGCGTCAGCCCCCGCGCAATGATCACCGGGTCCGGCTCGATCTGTCGAACCGATGCCTGACCCGGTGCTGATCCGGGTGCATCACGCGTCCGCAATTGGCGGTAGGCGGTCTCGAGGTCTCGGTACTGTCCCTTCAATTCCGCGGGCTTGCCCTGAAAGATGACGCGACCCGCATCCATGGCAACTATCCAGTCGAAGCTTTCTGCCTCCTCCATGTAAGCTGTCGATACCAGAACCGAAAGCTTGGGATGCTCGCATCGTATCGCGTCGATCAATGCCCAAAACTGACGACGCGACAAGGGGTCGACCCCGGTTGTCGGTTCATCAAGAACTAGCAGTTTCGGATCATGTATCAGCGCACAACAAAGTCCGAGTTTTTGCTTCATCCCGCCCGAAAGCTTTCCCATCAGGCGGTCTTCAAACGGCGCCAGCCCCGTCGCTGACAACAATGCATCGATCCGGGTGTCACGCTCATCGTGCCTCTGCCCAAAAAGACCCGAGAAGAACTCGAGGTTCTCTCGCACCGACAATTCTGAATAAAGATTTCGACCCAGACCCTGAGGCATGAAGGCGATGGCGGGACAGATGCGACGTCTATGGGCCGGATGATCTATCGAGCCACCTAGGACGTTGATCGTGCCGGTCTGCAGTTTCTTTGCACCTGTGATCAGGCCAAGTAACGTTGATTTACCCACCCCATCCGGCCCGATGAAACCGACAAGCTGGCCGGATGGCAGGTCCAGCAGTACCGAATCCAGAGCAACATGTTTTCGATACAGGTGTGTGACACCCGCTACGTGAAACTCGGAGGCGGCTTCGGGGATCATTCGAACAGCTCGGGCGGGATGCCCTGCTTCAAAGCTTCTGGCCATGCGCTGTTGGGATCGATCTGGATTACGGCGATACCGCGAAGCCCTGTCTTTACATGCTCAATTCGGCTCTGAACCAAGTCCTCAGGGATGCGAACGCGGACGCGGAACACCAGCTGCTCGCGCTCTTCCAGTGTCTCAACCTGTTTAGGTGTGAACTGCGCTTCGGGAGAGACAAAGCTCACGTAGGCGGGAACTGAATAATCTGGTAACGCGTCGAGCACGATGCGGGCCTCGGCACCGATCGGCAAAAGCCCGGCTTCGCGCGCAGGGAGGAAAACCTCCATATACACATTCTCAAGACTCAGCAGGGTCAGGATCGGGTCACCCGCACCAACAACTTCGCCGGGTTCTGCCAGCCGGTAAAGCACCCGTCCGGGCATCGGAGCCAACAAAATGCTATCTTCGATCTGCGCTTCAATACGGCGCGCTTCAGCCTCGGCGGCGGCAATCCGACTTTCCGCTGTTGCTACCCGGGCTTTTGCAGCACCTAGTACTGCAACTGCGACCTGATGAATGGTTTCGCGTTCCTCGAACACCGTTTCAGAGATGTTCTGGCCAGTTAAGAGCGCTGTTGCGCGTTCAAGCTCCTGCCCGGCCCGGCGCAGTTCGCTCTGGCGTTGCACAACCAAAGCTTCTGCCTCTGCCTTGGTCTGATGCGCCAGTGCCACTTCGGCGGTGGCACGATCCAGTGCCGCCGACAGCTCATCAATATCCATTGCGGCCAGAGTATCGCCGGCGGAGACCATACCTCCCTCAACGGCCATGACCCTGTCTACGCGACCGGCTAAGGTGGGCGCGATCTCGACCTGTTCCGCCTCAATCCGACCATTGCCCTGCACAAACCCGTCGGGCAATTGATCGCCATTTTTGGAGATCACTGAATACCCCAGAGCGCCCGCAATCACGAGCGTCGCCAGAGCAAGAAATACACGCAAATTCTTCTTCATAGTCAGCCACCAGATGGTTCGCTTCGACTATCGAGTTTATCTTGCTGCCGAATCCTAAGCCTTGCTTTGGATCAAACCAATGACCCAAATCCTCATGCCAAGGCGCGATATATATTTAATGGTCCTTTATGCTCTCCCATGACTTCTTCCCACTCTTGTTTTCAATTTCGAACAATTTTGACTCAGCCACTCCGACATCCTTCCAATTGGGTTTGCCACCGGCGCGGTGATTTCAGGTGTCTGATGCCAGAAAGCGCCTTGGCAGCTACTATGAGGGCGTAAGCCCTGCCCGGCGACATCGCGTTGCTAGCGCTGATCCACATATCGACCGAGCCGGTGACCGTAATAGTCTGTTGTATGCTGGCAGACAGCTAAACTGGTTGCTGGTTCTGATGACGCGAACATCCCCTGAACTTTCGTCTGACAGGTCTTGGAGATGGAGGCCATCACGGGGGTAGCAAAATGGCCGACTTGGGTCTTGTCGGCGTAGATCTGGCGAAGAGGCGTTGCCAGGCGAGCAAACCTCCCAGCCTGAGTTTGGACGTGGTAACCGCTACTTTTTGACTTGGACACAACAGCTATCGCTGTCCCATGATTTCGAAAGTATAGTCCCGTCTCACCGCTGCCGGCGGTGGTGGGAACGGGGCTGCAGCTTTTACTTGGGCAAGAGCGATCTGGTCCAGTCTTTTTGATCCCGAACTACGCACAATGCTGACTGTCTGCAATGTTCCGTTATCGGCTATTCGAAAAGCCACCAGGGCGGCACCTCGGATATTAGTGCTCTTTCTCCGGGCGCGGAATATTTTGCGTTTTACCCGTCCGGCGTAGTTACTGGCCTCGGCGTTTCCGGATCCGGTGACGGCCCGTTTGGACGTCTTTGCCTTCGCCGCGCCTTCGGGAGTTTTCCCGGTCGCCTCACCCTTTCTTTCGCTTTGCTTGGCGTTTCCTTTTGGTGTCGCAGTTTGATTGGTTGTCTGTTTCTCCGGCCGAGGCCGTTGGGCATCCATGATCGGCGAACTCGATGCAACATCAACTTGCGTTTTTGCAGTTTCAGTTTCTGCAGGCTTCCGTGGTGTTTGAACAGCTGCTCTCGTGAATGCGGCTGTAGTTCCGGCTGGGATCGGGTTGAGCGTCGGCGGCGTCGTCGCTCGCTGCTGCAAGGTAGGGCTGGCCTGGGGCTGAAACTGGTGCGGCACGGCTGATTTTTGGCGGGTTTTGGCGGGCGCAGGTGCATTGGTTCCCGCAACAAAGTCTTTGAATGTGGATCCCAGCGCAGCGGCTGTTACCACTCTGCCACCCTCGACTTCCGCTGTTTCTTCGGGCGAATAATCTATAAGCGCCAGGCTATGTGTCGCCGCAGCGATTGCGACGGCAATGGCAACCGCGCCGCGGGATTTTGGTATCACCGTAAACCCCTTTCCGTCACTACATAGACCTTGCTTGCACCCAACCCCCGCAAGGCATCACTGACTTGTTTGAGCGCAACCGCAGGCAAGGACTGATCCGGCACGATTCGAACGGCATCAAGCGGCAGATCAATAGAAGCCCGTTCGACATAGGCCTCGGCATTGGTCAGTTTTGCCCCGCGATATTCAAGTGTGCCATCAGCGTGAATAACTAATGCATCAGGTGGTTCGCGCCCTTCCAGATCCCTCGTTTCAACAAGCCGAACCGATTTGCTGAGCGGCGGTGCAAGTGAGCCTGCTATCATGAAGAAAATGAGCATCAGGAACACGACATTGATCAGCGCGATTGTCGGTTCCCTGCTTGGTCTGGTTTCGGATTTAAGCTGCATCAGCCCAAAACCTGAGTGCGCAATTGTTCGACAGAGGCGAGCGCCGCGAGCAGATCGATCAATTGCTGAGAGGTGGCGTGCGGACTTAGGCTGATGAGCGCGGTCTGGGATTTGGCGGTGCCAAGCTTCTGCGCCACGTGCGCCAATGACACCGTCGAACCATCGACCAGAATTCGGTCGGCATCCAGTTTGATAAAACGGATGACTTGATCTATTTCAGCGCCACCAATGGCTGTCGTCGAAAACTCTATCTCGCCGAATTTCGAGAATGTGGATGTGAGCATGAAAAACAGCAGCAGCAAAAAGATGACATCTATGAGCGATGTCATCGACAGGCGTTTGCGCCGCTTTCTCTGAACGTCAAGCGCCATGGACAAGTGCGGTAGTTGACGCCCCAACCGTTGGTGCCGTGTCATCAGCATGGCCCGGCGCAAAGATTGTTCTGAGCGCACGGTTGGCAAAGGTACGCTCGCGGTTCATGCGGGCCTCAAACCAGGTCAGGATCAGTGAGGTCGGCATCGCTACGGCAAGCCCCGCCGCCGTCGTCATCAGCGCCACCCAGATTCCCCCGGCGAGTAGCGACGGATCAACGGCGTTGCCAGCATCTTGTAGTGTCTGGAAGGCTTCAATCATGCCCAACACCGTGCCGAACAACCCAAGCAAAGGCGCAAGTTGAGAGACGATATCCAACACGTTGAGACCTTGTTCCAACCGCGCAAAACGCGCCTCGGCTTCCGCGTCGACCCTCTCGGACAACGCGCGCTCGCCACCCGAAAGCGCCATCACAATCACAGGCACCAGATAACTGCGGCTTTTGTTCAGATGGGTTCTGGCAGCCATGTGGTCTTGTCGGTCCCACGCATCGATGGCCTTAGACAACTCGATGTGACGCCCGACCCCCGCCGCCTTGTATTGCCAGAGCTTGTAGATGACCAAAGCAAGGGTAGCTATCGAAGCGGCGATCAGGATGGCAACAACCGGACCCCCCAATTGCAGTATCTCCACCAGTTTTTGCTGCATTTCGGACATGACCCTATCCAACTAAATCGGTTTCAAGACGGCTTTTGAGTTTGAGACCGGTCATGCAGGCGTCTTTGGTGTCGGTTTCAATTTCACATTCCTGCACGCCGTTGATCAGGATCCGGCTGATCTGATCACAGGCCAAGTCATTGAACTGAAACTGTCTGACCCTTGTGCGACCTGCGGGCAACTCTTCGAAATCCAGCAAGGTGAGCAGCGCCACCTCACCTGTGTTGCCGAACAAGACAGTTTCATAAACGACCCCGCTGATATCGGCATCGTGTGTGTTTTCGACGACAAAACTCAGCAGACAGTTTTGCCCCTTTGCCTCTGCGGTACTTAGTTCGATGGACACACCACCTGGTTGGCTGGTTTCTTCTGCACTGACATCCCCTGCCCCCAAATTTAGGGACAGGGTCAGCAGGACCACGCTGGTATTTCTTGTTATCGATTTTCGCATGACTGGTCCTTTCGGTTGGATCAGAATGTTTTTGCCAAGGTCAGCTTGAAGTTCCGACCCGGCGAGTTGCGGGTAGAAAGGTTCGGCAGATAGTTCTTGCCAAAGATGTTCTCGACGCCTGCGCGGACCTCGAAACCCTGGAACGCACCCTCTTGTGGCAAGTAAGTCGCGCGCAGGGTATTCACGCCGTAGCCGGCAACCGGATCGCCGCTCGAATCGATGCCGGACCTGGCGCCGAACAGCTCCCAGCTGACGTCCAGCGTTTCGCCGAAACGTTTACCAACTGTTACACGGGCGGAGTCTGTCGGCTCATTGCGCCAGGGCGAGTCCTCACCGGCAGCGTTCGTCTCGGTCCCTTTCACAATGTTTGCGTTGAAATCGACATAGTAGCCGGCCGCATTTGCATAGGACGCTTCGATTTCCACGCCGCGTGTTTCAACTTCGCTCAGGGGAAGAAACGGGCGACCCGATCCATAAGACGTAATGTCCCAAAGATCTGTCTTGTAGAAGTTGACCTTTGCGCGAACCACATCACCCGCAGCAAAGATGTCGCCTCGATTATACGAAAAGCCCGCTTCCCACGTGCGCGATTTCTCGGGTTGGGTCTGGAATGCCGGAGTACCCAGATCGTCGAGGATCGGAAGATTCTCGGTGTATGCGCCACTCCCAAAAACGGCGAAGCCGCTGGAGAACTCATAGCGCGCGGACAAACCGCCCATCAGTGCGTTGTTGTCGTAGCTCGCATTTTCCGGAGCCGACGCATCGCTGTCGCCTTCGAGATCCTGCGTTTCATAGCGGATCGCTGGAGTCAGCGTCAGACCATCGCCAATCTGAATGTCATCAACCGCAAACAAGGCGATCCGTTTATCGGTGCCACCCGGCGCGGCAAATGCATCCAATCGCTCACGATTGATGAACTCAAATCCGGCGCGCAGGTCATGCGTGGCGGCTCCGGTTTGGAAGTAAGAGTTGTTTTTGATCGTCAGCTTTGTCGTCTCGTAACGATGATCGGCATCCTGAAGTGAGCTATCAAATGGGGTACCTGGCGGCACTGGGCGACCGCGGAGACAAGATGGGGCATTCGATTGAAACCCGTTAATGTCGCAAGATGCACTGCCCGCAACATAGTTGCTGTCAATTTTTTGGTCCGAATAGCTGAGGTTGACATCCAGATCGATCAAATCGTTGCCTGCAGGGCGATATTGATATCGCAGAACCGCGATCTTCGTTTCAATATCGCGATCTACGTTGCCAAATGAATCCGTCGTCGTACCAAACGAGTCATATGGCACGTCACGCTCTTCAGACGTGGACTGGTTGTATGAGGCAGTGATCGAGTGCTCGAGGTCGTCGCCGAAGCTGTACTTCCCTTTGGCCAGCAGCGACGGCAGCGTGAACGCGCTGTTGCCGATTGTGTCGCCGTTGCCGTCCTCTTGATCGCTCTGATCACGATAGGTGTAGTTGAACAGAAACTCGGTCTGACGATTAGGTTGCCACGCGAGGATCGATGACGACGCAAAGCCATTGCCATTTGAGTAACCTTCGAACGTCTGACGGAGACGGAAGCCTGGTTCACCGCCGGTGAAATCCGAGGCGTCTTTAGTTTCCAGTTGCACCACGCCGCCAACGACACCGGAACCGTACTCAAAAGACCCAACCGTGCCACGGATTACCGAAACGCTCTTATAGAGTTGTGGATCTGTGAACAGCTGGTTGCCAATTCGGTATAGCTCTTCTGCGCCGGTTGTTGCCCCATCGACCAGGATCAACACCTTCTGGTCTGTCCCAAACGTGCCGTTGGCGCCAAAGCCGCGAATGTTGATGCCTGATCCTTGAGGGGTCGAGCCGTTCACCAGGCTTACGCCCGGAACCGAATCGATCAGTTCGGCGACCGTGTTGGCCTGCCGGTCATTGATCTCTTCCTGATCGATATTTGTGACGGGTACAGCGGTATCTGTCTGGATTTCCCGCTTGCTTTCCCCAAGAACAAGGGTGCCAAGGAAACCGTCATCCTGTTCCTGCGCCCAAGCGTTAGCCGCAATCATGCTGAGGCACGAAGCCGTTCCCAACAATGCAATCTTTCGTATTTGCACACGCATTTCTGTCCCTTCGAAACAGTTAAGAGGACCGGAAATGCTTGCGCCGCGCTGGCTTTGGTCTGTCTGTTTTGTCGTTTTTTGGAATCGCTTTTCGTTGCGACTTGTGCTCGTTAATAAAGGTTACTAAAACAGTCAACAATAAATGTTGATCGTTTAGACAACATCCGCCAGCGGGTAGCCGAGCAATTTGGCAGCCCGGCCAGCACCTCAGAAAAATCAACTCGAAGATGGGAAACCCCATGACAGAACAGGTGCTTACAGCCCCGGATCAAATTCGTACCGCACATGCGCAAAACAGCGGTAAGCGTGACCGCGATCTGGCAGAATCGCTTAGCATTGCAGAAGGGCAGCTGGTCGCAGCCTTTGCCGGACACGACGTTACACGGCTGTCGGCAAACCTTGATGATCTCTTTCCAAGGCTCAACGCGCTGGGGGAGGTCATGGCTTTGACGCGCAATACATCCTGCGTGATCGAAAAGGTCGGACAGTACGACAATTACCATTCGGGCGGGCATGCCTCGATGGTGCTGACGGAGGATATCGATCTGCGCATGTTTCCCAGTCACTGGGTTCATGCCTTTGCCATCGAACGCAACACCGACAGCGGGGTCAAAAGATCCCTGCAGATTTTTGATGCCGTCGGTGACGCCGTGCACAAGATCTTTCTGCGTGATGGATCGGATCTGACCCAATGGACGCAGCTTGTCAGCGCTCTTGCATCGGATGATCAGTCGCAAACTCTCGACGTTGCGCCCCGCAAGCCGACCGAAGCGCCCAAGGCCAACGCTGACAAGGCCGACATTTTGCGCGCGGAGTGGGCCAAAATGACGGACACACACCAGTTCATGCGATTGACTTCAAAGCTCAAGATGAACCGTCTGGGGGCTTATCGCATCGCCGGTGAGCCGCTCGTCAAGGAACTGACGCCAGCCGCCATAACCGCGATGTTCGAACAGGCGCGCGATAAGGAAATCGAGGTCATGATCTTTGTTGGTAACCGCGGATGTATCGAAATTCACGGTGGTCGCATTAAATCGCTCAAGCAGATGGGACCCTGGTTCAACGTTCTTGATCCGCGTTTCAACCTGCATCTGCGCACCGACCATATTGCAGAGGTTTGGGCCGTCACCAAACCGACGCAGCGCGGCCCCGCCGTCTCGGTCGAGGCGTTCGATGCCGAAGGTGGGCTGATCTTCCAGATATTTGGTCGCCGCTCCGGTGAAATTGACCATCGCCCGGTTTGGGATGAACTGGTCGCCGGGCTTGAACCCAAACCCGAGGCAGCTTTGACATGAACAAAATACGATTGATCTGGTCTGTTCTCGCCGCCCTGCTGAGCACGCAGGCCGTGTTGGCCGAAAACGACAGTCCAAAGCGTATTATCGCGATCGGCAGTTCCATCACCGAAATCGTGTACGCGCTTGGTCAGCAAGACAGGCTTGTCGGCCGTGACCGGACATCGACCTACCCGACAGAGGTGTTAGAGTTGCCCGATATCGGGTATCGACGCTCGCTGTCGCCCGAGGGCGTTTTGTCGGTCGAACCGGACTTGATTCTGGCGCTTGAAGGCTCGGGCCCGCCAGACGCAATTGCGGTTCTGCAACAGGCCGGCGTGCAATATGTCACGATCAAGGACGAGTTCTCTCTGGATGGCGTGATCGAAAAGATCCAAACAGTTGGTGCTGTGCTGGGTGTCGACGACGCTGCCGAAGATTTGGCAACGCAAACTAAGCGCCAGCTAAGTCAGGCTCAAACAGCGGCGCATTATGCGGCCGCGTCCGATCCGAAGCGGGTCTTGTTTATCCTGTCGACGCAGGACAATCGGATCACGGTTGGCGGCGTGGATACCCAAGCAGATAGCATCATTCGACTGGCAGGTGGGGTAAATGCCGCCGACAGCGTGTCGGGCTACAAGCCATTGACCCCCGAAGCGATGGCGTCGGCCGCGCCGGATGTCATCCTCATGATGGATCGGCAAGGCAATCACGACACTGAGGACCACGCATTGTTTTCGCTGCCCTCCATAAAGCTGACCCCGGCGGGCCGGAACAAGAGGCTTATCCGCATGCAAGGTGCTTTCCTGCTCGGGTTTGGTCCTCGAACTGCCAGTGCCATTTCTGATCTGTCAGCGGCCCTTCAGGATGTCGGAGACTCATGACGCTGGCACTGGATCATTTAGGCGCAGAAGCACCCAAACGCGACCGGCGGGCAACAGCACGGCGGGTCACACTGACCTTAGCGGTTCTGCTTGGCCTGACCAGCGGTGTCAGCGTCTCTGTAGGCGCGTCAGACGCATCGCTAAACACCGCTCTGACAGACCTGATCAATGGGCAATCCATGTCAGACCTGAACCTGATTGTTCTTTGGGACATACGCTTGCCCCGGCTTGCTATGGGGATTCTAGTTGGCGCCGCGCTGGCTGTTTCTGGGGTTGTCATGCAGGGACTTTTCCGAAACCCGTTGGCGGATCCCGGGATCGTCGGCGTTAGCGCTGGCGCGGGACTGGGCGCAATTTCGGCCATCATACTTGGCACCTACCTGCCCGCGCAGATATTGGTCTGGACTGGAAACGGATTGGTGGCCATCGCGGCCTTTCTGGGTAGCTGGGTGTCTGTTCTGATCCTGTACCGTGTCTCGACAAGACTGGGACAGACATCCGTGGCGACCATGCTGCTAGCCGGCATAGCATTGGGTGCCTTGTCCGGCGCGGCATCGGGCCTTTTAGTCTATATGGCCGACGATCAGCAATTACGAGACCTGACATTCTGGGGAATGGGATCATTGGCGGGCGCAACCTGGGGGAAGATCGTCACGGCCGCGCCAATCATTTTGATTGCACTGGCCAGCACTCAATTCCTTGCGCGAGCGCTCAACGGTCTGGCGATGGGAGAGGCGGTGGCCCACCACATGGGCATTCCGGTGCAGCGCAGCAAGAACATTGCCATTCTGGCGGTCGCCGGTGCCACCGGGGCCGCCGTCGCCGTGTCTGGTGGTATCGGGTTCATTGGAATTGTGGTTCCACACTTGTTACGTCTCGCGACGGGTCCGGACCACAATAGGCTTTTGATGAATTCTGCTTTGTTAGGTGCCAGTCTACTGCTTTGCGCCGACATGATCAGCCGGGTCGTGGTGGCCCCGGCGGAGCTGCCAATCGGGATCGTTACGGCAATTCTCGGCGCGCCGGTCTTTCTTTGGATCTTGCTGCGCCGGCACGGCACAATGGGGATGTAGGTCATGCAAGGTAAGAGCATCTGCGTCAACCTCGGCCGAAAGGACATTCTGCACGACGTGAATTTCAAGGCGGAATCTGGACAGGTCACTGCAATCATCGGACCCAACGGATCGGGCAAGTCGACCTTGCTTAAGACATTGGCCGGAGAAATCGGCACATCGGGAACCGTAACCCTGAACGGCCACGACATTTCAGCGTTGAAACCTTGGCAGTTGGCTGCGATGCGGGGTGTACTGCCACAATCCACAAGCGTGGCCTTTCCTTTCAAGGTGCACGAGATTGTCAGGCTGGGCCTGGCAAATGGGCTGGCGGCAATCGATGACGAACTGACGGCCAAAGCCTTGGCGCATGTTGATCTTGCCGGGTTCGAAGATCGATCCTACCAAACCCTGTCTGGGGGCGAGCAACAGCGCGTTCAGCTTGCCCGCGTTCTGACTCAGGTCTGGGAGACCCAACATACTGATCAACCCAGGTGGCTATTGCTGGACGAACCTGTTGCCAGCCTCGACATAGCGCATCAGTTTGCGGTTCTTCATATTGCCGGTGATTTCGCCGCCGCCGGAGGCGGTGTCGTGGTAGTGATGCACGATCTGAACCTTACTGCGCTATTTGCTGACTGTGTTTATGTTCTATCACAGGGCTACGTCTGGGGCTCTGGCACGCCATCTGAAGTGCTGAATATCGACCTGATGCAGCAAGTCTATGGCATCGACTTGCCAATCAGCAAAGTTCCGAAATCCTCGATCCCTTTTGTTCTACCTCAGGTAATGCGCAAACGCTTGGGCGCCTGATGCAACGCTCTTTCCCAAAACCTACTTTGGGAAGGCGGCACCGCGGCGTCGGCGACAATGGTCAACGATCGGATTGGGCCGTGAGTGAAGTGTCGTATGAGCAAACTGCGCTCCTCAAGAGCAAGAATTGCTTGCCAAGACCCATTCGGCCCGCAAAATTAGGATGCGCAGTTGTAGATCTGGTAGCGAGGGCTGAGGGAATCCGACAAATGCAGAGCGCCCAAACGGTGGATACGTTGAACAGATTTGGACATCTTAGTACGCCGCCTGCCGGGCCTTTTCGATTTATTGCGTTGGACGTCGAAACGGCGGGCAAAGCTATCAGCAGCATCTGCCAGATCGGGCTTTGTTTTGTCAGCGACGCAGGGTCTATGCAGACCTATTCTGTCCTGATTGACCCCGAGGGACCATTTGAGGTTTTTAATACCGAGCTTCACGGGATTTCCGCCGAAACCGTGATTGGGGCTGGAACATTCCCGACGGTCTACGCGTCCTTGTTTGAAGTCCTGAACACGCACAGTCTTGTGCAACACAGTACGTTTGATGAAAAGGCGATAACGGCTGCTTGCGCCCGGTATGACCTGCCAATAATCTCGTCGCATTGGACGAATAGCGTGTCGATTGCCCGTAAAGCATGGCCATCGTTGAAGGGCGCCGGTGGGCATGGGCTGGCAAATCTTAAGAAACATCTAGGCCTTGAGTTTCATCACCATGATGCAGGTGAAGACGCTCGTGCTTCGGCTTCTGTGATCTTAAAAGCAGAGGAGGCTTTAGGGACGCCGTTGTCTTATCTAAGGACAAACCGCCAGTTGAACTTCCAATTCGGAAATCCATCTGAGAGATAAGCGGTCAATGTCTGTAAGATCCGGCTGATCGACGAACTAACCGTCCGGTGTTAGGCAATGTACGGAGGCCAGCTCCGCGGAAGTAGCCATCCCAAATCCTGCTTTGCTCGAATGACTGGAATGCGCTGCGAGCAACCCGTCGTTCCGAATAGATTCTATTCTGTCATGAAACTCAGGGTCACGGGTATTTCTCCCCGATAGAATGGTCGTGTTCGGGCCGATAGAATTGCATCGTTGCACCATTTCCACAGCGCTCAAATCTGGTCAGCTTCAGTTGGCGCGGCGAGCTGCCGTTCTCAAAAAGACGCTTGCCGCCGCCGACAACCACCGGAAAAATCCACAGGCGGAACTCGTCGATAAGACTGTGGGAAAGAAGGGTTTGTATCAGCCGGGCGCTGCCGTGCACCTGCAAAAGAGGCCCATCTTGTGCCTTCAAAGTCGAGATTCCGCCAGCAACGTCATCGTTGATCGGGCGCGAGTTTTCCCAACGCAAACCTTCAGGTTGCGAAGTTACTACGTATTTCCTCGCGCTATTCATTCGGTTTGACAAAGCGGACTTTGGTGCGTTCGGCCAGTGACCCGCGAAGATGTCGTAGGTCTTACGACCAAAAACCATGTCATATGGCTCGGAAATGGCGTGACGCTCGACCTGATCCATCACGCCGTCCCAATATGGCGTGGCCCAGCCTCCATTTGCAAATCCATCAGACGGGTCTTCTTCTGGCATACTCGGGGATTGCATCACGCCATCGAGCGTCACGAATGTCAGAATGGCAAGCTGTCGCATGTGTCCGACCTGTCAGCTAACTTCTCTTGCAGAAAGGTACTCAGCGAGCTTGTCAAAGGCCTGATTCCAGCCACCGGCACCAGCTGTGCCCGCCTCAACACCGATGTGGACCATGGTCATTAAGGTTTTGCCATTCACTTCAGAGAGTTCAACAATGATCTCGGTGATGTCAGGAAAGTCATCAGGCATGCCCATCGCCTGAGGTGTGATAAGAGTGCCATCCTCATCACACATACTCTCCGTATAGACGAGGCGGCGTGGTCGGGTGACTTCCTTATACACTCCGGTGAACCACATTTTCATTGGTCGCTCGGGTGAAGTCATTTCCATACAAACCTTACGCGTGCCGCCAACAACCACGTCCATTTCTGCTACCGGCACAGACATACCACGGGGTCCGTACCACGCACTAAACAAGGCCGGGTCAGTCCACATGTCCCAGATGGTGCCAATCGGGGCATCAAATTCTCGTTCGATCTTTACCCATTTCTTCTCTTCATTCATCTGGCGTTTCCTTCATTCCATTCAAAATTCTGTCCATGGCGTCGAACCGAGCTTCCCAGATGAAACGGTATTGGTCGGTCCAGCTTGCAACGGCCTCCAACGGTTTTGTGTCTAGTGCACAAGGGCGGAACTGGGCGTCCCTGCCACGGGAGACCAAGCCAGCGGCCTCTAGCACCCGGATATGTTTGGAAATCGCTGGCAAGGTCGCGTCGAAGGGCTCTGCAAGCTCATTCACCGTCGCCGTGCCTTTGGCCAATCGGGCCAGAATTGCGCGCCTCGTTGGGTGGGCCAGTGCGAAAAAAGCTGCGTCAAGTTGTTGATCACCTGTCATAGCGCAATATTATACTAGTTAGTTAATTAATCAACTGGTATAATGAAGCTCAGCGATTGCATGATTGCATTCGTCGCTTCTGCGCGGACTACTCGAACCGAAATACGCTACTCAGTCGGTAGACCAGCATCGGTTTCGGGATGTTCCCCGACGAATGCTGATTTCAACCTGTACTGTGAACTCGTTCGATCCACATGATTGTGCGTCCGACATTTCCAAAGGCTGTTATCCTTAGCTTGCATGTCTCGATGGTCCAACACAACGCGCCCGAGGTTTTCGAAGGGATAGAGAATGCAAACCCCGATGCACCAGAAGTCACATAATGGTCCCATGGTTTGGCATTCGAACTGAGTTCAATTGTGGAGGGCGCCGGCCTACAACGTGCCATTGACATGGCTATCTCTGATGAAAGCTTGCAGGCTAGTGTCCAACCAGAGCAAAAAGACGCCGGCTACCAATCCATGGTTTCACCCACCATTACTCGCCGAAGTCCAATCTTCTAACCACCCAGGGAATGACAGTCTCTTCCAATCGCTCACCAACGCGTTGCCGATGATCGCCTGCGTAAGCATCCAGGCTGTGAGGAATACGTTCATCGCCGAGCTGCTGAGACAGTGCAAGTGTGCCCGCTGGAATATGAAGGAATTGGTCACCAAGCCCTACACCCATCCCGAGGCCTTTCAATTCACGCAGATTCTCGCGAGAAGTGCGTACCTGCCTGATCGGAAACGCGTCCGAATAGCTATCGAATGCTTGGTCATCGAGAACGACCTCCCCTTTCACGATCTCGAATGGGAAATCTCCATAGATCGGCTCACTATCCGGATCAGGATTGAATGCGGCAATGATGCCGAGAATGGCAATCGGATAAAAGTCTCGGCTCTCTAAAAGAGCATCGACATCGTCGAAATCTTCGATTTGCGAGGCACGCTTCCAAGCGTCATTTCCGAAACCCAGATCTTCCGTCGGCGCTAGGCAGCACGGGCTGATGGCCCAAACAACCGAGAACACTCCGGGATGGTGCATGGCTAGGTGAAGTGCGCCATAGCCCCCCATGGAATGGCCAATCACAGCGCGGCTCTCTGGATTCGGCAGGGTGCTGTAGTTGGCATCTACGTAGCTGACAAGGTCATTGGTGATATAGTCTGCCCAGTTTCCGCTTACGGGAGAATTCCGATAGTATCCCCCGCCATATCGATTACCAGCATTTGGCATTACAGCGATGACTTCCGGTATAGCTTCTTCCTGGATCATTCGATCCAAAATCGAAGGAACGTTGTAGTTTTCGATCCACACCCCGTAATCATCGAAAATACCATGCAACAGATATAAAACGGGGAAGCGGCGGTTCGGGTGTTGTTCGTAGTCGGGTGGCAGGTAAATCGCGACATCTTGAATACCAGATGTTCCTAGTAGGTTTTCCTCAAGTGATGGGGCCGGAACCCTGAGCTCGACAACTTGTCCAGAACTCGGTTGGTCCGACTGCGCGGTGGCGCTTGTGGCGCAAACGAAAAGGCTGATAGCGAATACGGCTCTCCAACTTGACATATCGAGCATCAGCAAGATCCCCTATGTAAATATCTTTAACATATTTCATTAAGGCTCGCTCGAGAGGAAATTCAAGGCGGTAGTGGTTTCAAGGCACGCAGAATCCAAATCAAACTATGGAAGTTTGCCTGTTGTAAGGGATAACGGGGCATCAAAAAGGCCGTACGGGGCTGCAACTGGTCACTTATGCGATTGGCGTTTAACAGCTGCTCAGTACCCAACCTAAGCCTTCGTCAAGCTGCGACAGACGTCTGGTTTCGTAGTTAGGCGCGTTGGCACCAATTCATGATCGGAGTTTGGTTATGCGGTTGATAACCCGGCGTATTTCCGGCAGATGTCTGTCATCGTCATGCGCGACCAGCCAGGCATCATGCGACAATTCAGGGATTGAGTCGGAGCGCCGTTCGAGTCTCGCATCCCTGTCGCCTATGAATGTGGGTAGGACGATCTGCCCGGCGCCTTCCAACGCAAGATCAAGAGCCAGTCTTGGATGGCTGACTTCCAGACTGACATTCTGACCAGCACGCGCCCTAGCCCAATGGGAGGACGGCGTGTCGACATCGTGGATGATCCAGCTTTCTCGCGCGTCGCGCGCCGAAAAGACTGCAAATTCATTGCGGGCCAGCTTGCGCCCTGCAAGCCCATGCTCAGTCGGGCGGCTGTTACGTATCGCAATCGACGCTTCGCGCCGTGCAATGCTGAGGACTGCCTCGGAAGTCATGAAGCGCAGCCTGACATCGGCGGGATCGCCAGTGATGTCGCGCCACTGTCGCGTCAGCGCAAGCGATGTCCACGTCCCCGCTGACACCTTGATCAACGGTAGCTGGCCATCGTTAGCCTTTGTTGTCGCCCGCGAGATGCTTAAGGCCACGTCTTCCAACTCACGCATCAATTCAATGCCCGCGTCCGTTAGGTCATAGCCATGGCTGCGACGGACGAACAATTCACGACCCATGGCACGCTCTAGCTCCCGCATCCGCCTGCCTAGGGTTGGGGCGCTGGATGTTACATCCTTGGCAGCGGCAGCAAGACCGCCGGCGCGCGCAACCGCCAAGAACGCCGCAAGGTCGTCCCAGCGGATGTGGTCACGAGGTTTCGGATATTCGTTCATCTATGAAATGATCACTTCAAATCGAGTTGTTTTGCAACTGAATGATGCTGGCTAGCCTTAGAGCGCATGACCAAATCCATTCCCGTCGCATTTCTGTCTCTCCTATTTGTCGGAACCGTCTGCAATTCAATGGCGGTCTCGTTCATGGGCTTCTACATCGTCGAGAGCCTTCAACGAGCACCTTGGAACATAAGCGTCTACACAGGTGTCTTCGCACTCGTTGTCATCCTCTCCAATCGCATTTTCGCCAAACAGATGGACCAGGGAGCCAACCCGTTCCCGATGATAGGCTTGGCCGCGCTTGGCTATTGCATGGCCGCATTTGCACTGTCCATGTCGCCCAGCTTTCTGACTGTCGCGACTGCAGGTGTGATCGGCTTCGGCCTCGGCTCCAGTGCCATGTCGACCATGTTCTCGCTTGGCGGTGACATTGCCGAACGCAACAGCATAAAGCGCAGCACGTTTAACGCATATATGCGCGCGATCACGTCAACATCATGGATGGTTGGACCGGCGTTAAGCTTCATTGTAGCCGACCAATTCGGCCCTGAAGTCGTCTTTCAGGCTGCTTTCGCGATTGGCCTTATCTGGCTTGCTTTGTGGTGGCGAACGGCTCCGCGTGATGCGGCCAGAATACCAGTCTCCGCCGCTCAGGAAAAACTAATGAAGGGGGACCGACATCCGGAGCTTTGGGCGGCTATCCTGTTCGTATTTTGCCTCGCGCTTGCTCATTCTTTGACGTTTTCGGCCCTTCCGATCTTTTTTGTTCGGGAAGTCGGGCTGCCAGCTTATGCGCCGGGCGTCGCATTCAGCATAAAGACGTTCGCCGAGCTTTTCGCGATTTTCACCACACCATATCTGATTGCCCGTTTTGGGCTACGCACAGCGTTGATGGGCACAGCACAAGTCGCCATCGTCGCAATTCTGGTTCTCGCGACGGTTCGCTCCTTCCCACACATGTTTTTTGGTGCTGCCGCGGAAGGGGTCTACTTCGGCCTGTTCTCAACACTCGCGATCAGCTTTGTGCAGTCTCTGTCAAAGAACCGGCCAGCCCACGCAACAGCGACGTACTGGAATACAATGATGATTGCCCTCGTCATCGCCGGGCCCGCAGCAGGCCTAATTGCGCAGGTATCGGATTTCCAATCCGTCATATTCACAGGATCGGCGTTCGCTGTTGCGTCCGCCGCGATACTTGGATGGTCCTCTTATCAACGTTCAGAACGCCAGAAGAGAGATAAAACATGCCAATCAGACAAATAAATGCGGAAGATGGACCTAGAGCCGTTGGTGCCTATGCACAAGCAGTTGAGGTAACAGGCACAGCACGACGTCTGTACGTGAGTGGTCAGGCACCGATTGCGGCAGACGGCACTTTGCCAGAGACCTTTGAAGAACAGGCAAAGGCTGTGTGGACGAACATCCTGGCACAACTAAACGCCGCAGATATGACCGCCCAGAACATCGTGAAGGCGACTACTTTTCTGGTTGATCGCAGACACCGCGAAGCAAACAGGGACATTCGGATGGCAATGTTGGGCGGTCATACTTTTGCGCTTACCGTCGTATTGGCCGGGATGTTTGAAGACGGTTGGCTTTTGGAAGTCGATGCCATTGCCGAAAAATAACCGCTTTGGTTCCGGCCTTCCTATACGGCGTTAGTGCGAATGGCATCAAAGCCCTGCATCTCGGATATCGCAAGCTTGGCAATTATGGCCTGCTAAAGACTGCCTGCTTTCATCGCCCCAATCCCTGCAATTCGATGCGATGCCGATCCAAGCGGTGCAACTCTGCAAGGCGGCTTCAAGCCATACCGCCCGGCGCTGATGTGCTACAGTGATGGTATGACAACCAACAACAATTATACATTTCGAAAGGCGACGATAGCTGATCTCGATCTGTTAGCGGGATGGCGATCGAGACCCCATGTCCGTGAATGGTGGGATTCAGATGAACCCCACGATGCGGAGGAATTCGAAGACCGTCGTGTGGCCCGTTGGATTGTTTCGACGGCCGGGCGCCCCTTCGCATACATGCAAGACTATATTGTTCATGGCTGGGATGGGCATCATTTCTATCAACTTCCGAAAGGCTCTCGGGGCATCGACCAATTCATCGGCGAACCGGACATGATCGCGCGAGGACACGGTTCAGCATTCATCACACAGCGGCTGAGTGCGTTGTTCGACGAAGGAGTCCCCGTCGTTGCGACGGACCCGCACCCGGAAAACGCACGCGCCATCGCTTCATACAAAAAATCGGGTTTCAGAGAGTTCAGCGCACCTATGGATACCCGGTGGGGCCTGATACTGCCGATGAAGGTCTGTCGCTAAGAGGGTCATTCGATTTCTGTCCGATCGGCGCCCCGCATGCCTCGGTATGGGCGATGCATCATCCATTCAGTAGGCGATACATCGAGGGGTGAGCAGATCAGGGAAAGCGCGTGATTTCCGAGGAACACCAGCCATCCGCCCGTGCGCAGCAATCGCCAATCCTCTGGCAGCCATCTATCTGGCGGACACCAGATCGATGCCCCATATTCCGATATCGCGAAGTCGAACGAGACATCCGGTAGGCCTGTCGCTTCGGCGTTGCCCTCGATGAAGGTGATGTCTGCACGGTGCTCTGCGGCCAACTCACGTGCGGTGGCCAATTGTACGATGGAAACGACAATCGCCGTGACCCTCGACCCACACCGAGATATCCAGCCCGAAACGTATCCTGTTCCGGAACCTGGTTCGATCCCATTCATGCCTGACATGTAGTGGGGCAGCAGGCTCAGGCCCTCGTCGGAATTCCCCCAGTTGCCTCAGTCCGGAGTGTCGAGGCTCCAAAGACGTTTGCCCGCGATAACCCAGTTGGTAGGATCGGCATTCCGAAAGGTGTTCAAAAGGCTCACCGGTATGACGCCAAACGCGTACCGGCTGCGTTTTTGTGTGACAGCTTAGCTTTGAGAGGAGAATGAAAGCTGCCACTGGCTGAATGTCATCATTGCAACTGATCCCGTCAGCAAGCCTGTTTAGCCTGAGACCTTAACGACCATCTCTACTTCGATCTGTAGATCGGGCGCTGCAAGAGCGGCCACACCGATCCCGGTCAGACTTGGCTGTGCCCCATCAAGAAATTTCAGGATCTCGCTCATGGCGATGCCCTGCGTCTCATCCGTAAGCTTCGTCATGTAAATGCGCATCTGGACAATATCGTCGGTTGTCGCGTGGATCGCATCCAATGCGCCTTGCAGGTTGTCGACCACGATAGCCGTTTGATCCGCCAACGAGGCCGGTGTGGCCGTCCCATCCAGGCGCCATGCCACCTGACCCGACACGAATGCCAAAGGGCCTGGCGGAGCGATGGAAATCTGCGAGTATCCGATCTTGCCAGCATCCGGCAAAGCCGATGGATTGATCCGGTCAATAGCAGCGGACATGTGTGTCTCCTTTGTTATACTTTCATGTCGAGAGACTTAATGCTTGAGTGAGGCGAATGGGGATCGCTTCATTCACGATCATAGTGCTACAATCTCGATCTATGATCGGATCAAAAGTGAACGACATCCTCGTCTTCTTATCGGTTGTCGAAACCGGAAGTTTTGTCGCCGCCGGCAAATCATTCGGGATGTCGAGATCAACCGCGGGAAAGGCTGTTGCCCGGTTGGAAGAAGCCTATGGCGCCCGCCTTCTGAACCGCACCACCCGTGCACTCGACCTGACCGAAGAAGGCCGCAGCCTTTACGAGCATGGTCTGGCTATCAGGGACGCAATTGAGGCGGCTGATAGCAGCATCAAAAGCGATCAGGGTGTGCCGCGCGGGACACTTCGGGTCACCGCACCTGACGCCTTAGGGCGCAGATTGCTTCTGCCAACGGTTCAAAAATACCTTGAGACCTGGCCGGAAACTCAGATCGAGCTTTCGCTGTCAGATCGGGTGGATAACATCATTGAAAAAGGCTTTGATCTCGCCATACGGATCGGAGTGAACTCGCCTGACCAAAGCTTTGTCACAAGAACACTCCTGCGCGACGAGACCATGCTGTGCGCTGCTCCTTCCTACTTTGAGACGCACGATACGCCCTTGAATATCGAACAGCTTAGCCGTCACGACCTTCTCCAATTCGCAACTCGCAGCGCAAGGCAGGGTTGGCATTTGCAAGATGAGGATGGTACCTGGGTTCGTGCTCAGGGGCGCGTCCGCCTGCGGCTCGACAGCGCGGAAGCGCTACGTGAGGCGGCCATTCAGGGGCTTGGGATCGTCCTTTTGCCGAGACTACTGATCGGCCCAGACTTCTCAGAAAGGCGGTTACAACAGGTGTTGCCTCACGTTTCTTCTGGTCGCATTCCCATCGTTGCACTTTACCCGCACAAACGTCTTCTAGAGCCAAAGGTTCGCCGCTTCATTGATATGCTCAGCAGTGATCTGAGGAGGCTACCTGACCAGTAACAAAACTTGCAAACAACTGGCCCGAGGCCAGCCTCTCTAGGATCAGGATTCACAACCTGTAGATGACGGTTACTGCGCGTGCGATGGTTGCTTGGAACCACTCGGCATTAAGAGCTTCCCCGCGCAATGCGCCACTGAAGCGCTCGTTGCACCCACTCTCGCAGGTCGATCTGGGATAGATTTGGATCACTGTAGCGGGCTAAGACAGGCGTCGTTTTGCTTGTGACCTTCCTGGTAACGTCAGCTGACTCGGCCGTTTTGATCGTCGACACGATCAACGGTGCAGGCGGCGAAGGTCCAAAGGCGCGTCCGCACATCGTGTTCTGGGGCGCTGCGCTCGCTTTGGTTGTCGGTGGGTTGCTGATTTCTGGCGGCATTGGTGGCATTTGAACCGCAATGGTGATCGAGGCGTTGCAGGCCTATATCATGGCCGAGCCAAGCGAGAGCTCACAGACTGTTCAGCCGGTGTTTTTCAAGTATTCCACACAGCACTTCTTTGGCATGAAGCCGGTGTTGTCTATGGCGTTCGCGTGCTTCATTTGCCTTTCCTTCTTGG